>NZ_JAMZFY010000001.1:1604087-1924904 GCF_025457605.1 Haloarcula laminariae
CGCCTTCGGCTGCGCCCGTGTGGCTTCGAACCGGATGCAGTTTGGTCACGAGGGCCACGTCGGCGCCCTCCTCGTCCGCTGCGATAGCCGCTCTGAGGCCGGCGCCGCCCGCGCCGACCACGATGACGTCGTGTTCGTACATTGTGTGGTAAAGGTTCTCTGGGGGTCTTTAGGACTACCAGAACTTCAGGTTGTTCTTGACTGCCTCGCGTTTCAGCTCCTGGATGTGCTCGGTCAGCGGGATGTCCTTCGGGCACACCTCGGTACAGGAGAACTGGGTCTGGCACCGCCAGACGCCGTGTTCCTGCTCGATGATACGCAGGCGCTCCTGCTTGCGGTTCTCGCCCTCGCGTTCGTCCATGGCGAAGCGGTAGGCCTTGTTGATGGCCGCGGGGCCGAGATACTCGTTGTCGCCGGCGGCGATGTTACAGCTGGACATGCAGGCGCCACACCAGATACACCGCGTGGACATCTTCACCTTCTCGCGGTTCTCTCGGGTCTGGCGCTGCTCTTCGAGGCCGTCCTCGGGGAGCTCGTCGGCGTCGAAGTACGGCTCGACGGCGTGCATCTGGTCGTAGAAGTGCTCCATGTCCACGACGAGGTCCTTGACGACCTCCTGGTGGGGGAGCGGTTCGATGCGGACCGGCGATTCGAGGTCGGCCATCTGTGTCTTACAGCCCAGGCGCTGACGCCCGTTGACGAAGAGGGCGTCAGAGCCGCAGACGGCCTGCCGACAGGAGTGTCGGAAGGTCAGCGACGAGTCGTACTTGTCCCGGGCGTAGATTAGGGCGTCCAACACGGTCATCCCCTTGTGGAACGGGACCTGGAAGTCGTCGAACCGGGGCTCCTGCTTGCCCTCGACCTCCGGGTCGTATCGGAACACCTTGAGGAGGATGGTCTCCTCGTCGTCCAGACTCGCTTCCTCGGCCTCTCGCTGGGCCTCCCGCTCGGCCTCGCGTTCGCGCTTCTCGGCGCGGCGGCGCTCGCCCGGCGACTCGACCGCCTGGTTTTCGGCCTGTTCCTCGGTTTCGCTCTCCTGTTGTTCTATTGTACTCATTATAGGAACCCGTTCATGGCGAGTGCGACTCGCGTCCCCTGTGCGACGAGCAGCAGCCCCGCGACGATCAGCACCCACTTGACTGCGCTCTTCTGCGTGCCTTCGATACCCTGGTTCACGAGGGCGTTGTAGACCCCGTTGACGCCGTGGAACGTCGCGGTCACCAGGAACAGCCACATCGTCGCGAAGTAGCCCACCTGGCTCATCCGCGCCTGCGTGCCTGCGAAGGTGATGTCAGCCGCGTGGTTTGCGAAGTGCAGCAGCAGGAAGTGGAAGGCCAACACACCGATGAGGAAGACGGCCGTCAGCCGCTGGAGGAGCCAGCGTCGACCGCCCCGCTCGAAGGAGGAGTAGTGTTCGGCCATTAGACCAACGGCCCCCCGAGGAACGTCGGAATGCTCGCGACGGTGATAGCGCCCGTCAGCACCATCGACGCGTAGAAGCTCTTGTCCTGTGCCTCAAGTCCGACCCCGAGGTCGACCATCAGCAGCCGGACGCCGTTCAGGATGTGGAAGACGGCGACGGCCAGCAGGCCGACTTCGAGGAACCGGACGACGAGTAGGGCTTCGAGGCCCTGCAGCGTGTTTGTGTACATGTCGGCACCCCCAAGCGAGGTACTCAGGACGGCGATGTGGGTGAACAGGTACCCCACGAGCACCCAGCCGGTGAACTTGTGGAAAATCCAGGCCCACATCCCGGCCGAGAACTCCCGCCACCGACCGAAGTCCTCGACGGAGCCACGGTTGTAAGACTGACTCATACAGGGGGGTTAGTCCGGGGACAGATAGTAGTTACTACCGCAACCGTGCTTCGCCGGAATCCGGCGTCGGCGCTCCCCCCTGGGCCAGACACGCCGGCCCCGAAACCGGTCGTCCACTCAGCCGCCCGGAGGGGTGCCCGGGGTGGCGTTCCACACCGGCGTTTCGCGGCTCCGTTCGAACGCTCGCAGCGTCCGCTCGTCGAGATGAACCAGGTGACACAACGGGTTGCCGGGGTAGACCAGCGGGTTCTCCAGCACGCCCACGAGCAGTCCGGTAAAGGGCGCCGTGACGGTCGTACTGTCGGTCTTGAACGGGTTCGCGATAGTGCAGATGGTCTCGTCCTCGTAGACGAGGCCGCCACGCTCGTGGTGCATGTCGACGAGGCCGCCGACGTCGGCTCGAATCCAGGTCTTCTCCTCCGAGTCCTCGATGACGGTCCGCCAGCCCGGCCAGCGGACGACCTCGGTGTCGAGCATCCCGAACTCCGCCAGCACCGACCGGACGCTGTCCAGCGCGCTGTCGATGAGCGGCCGCTGGAACCGGTGGGCCTCCCCCATCTCGATGGTGATGGTCGGGGTCGCCTGGGCGCTCGCCTCCCGACGGAGCGAGCCGCTTGGCCCCTCCGAGGAGATGATGACGTTCGACGCGAAGGCGTTCGCGACCCGGGCGACGGCCTCGTCGTCCATGTCGGCCCGGACGTGTAGCGTGTTGGTTCGGCCACGCGTCGACGTGTGGAAGTCAAGCCCGAAGTCACACGGGTCGACGAAGTTCCGGAAGAGCCGGTAGGCCATCCGCTTGGCGCTCGTCGACTCCGGGTGGCCCGGGAACGACCGGTTGAGGTCGCGGTCGTAGATGGGGAGATACCGCTCCTGTGCGAGGAAGGCGGGCACGTTCAACACGGGGAGACAGACGAGCGTGCCCGCGAGCCCCTCCAGGTCCCACTCGTGGGCGACCTCGCGGACGACCTCGATGCCGTTGAGCTCGTCGCCGTGGGCCGCCGCCGAGAGAAAGCCCGTCGGTCCGGGCCGTTCCCCGTTGATGATGGTCACGGGCATCCGCACGGGGTCACCGAGATACGTCTCGCTGACAGTGTACCGGACGTTCTGCGTCTCGCCCGGGTCGACACGGCCCCCGTCGTAGGTGAACGGCTCCGCCTCGTCCATGAAGCTACAACAGTGACACACGACATATAAACCTCCGGACGGCGGACCCGCCAGACCTTTCCTGTCAACGCCGGAACTAGCGGGCAATGACGGAGGATATCACCGTCGGTGTGTTGAGTCTCCATTCGAGCAAGGAGACGAAGGCGATTCTCAACGCCGTCGACGAGCTGGGCTACGACACGGCGTGGCTCCGCGAGGAGAACACGACCGTGCGGGCTACCGATGGACGCATGACGCTGGAACCGGACGTGGACGTCATCGCCAACCGACTGTTGCTCTCGAACGACGAACATCCGATGGAGGGGGTCGGGCTGGCGCTGACGCTCAACAACCTGGTGCCGATGCTCAACGAGCCGTTGGCGGCGACGACGGCGCTGCACAAGTTCGCGAGCGCCGCCGCCCTGGCGGAGGCCGGCGTCCCCATCCCCGACGCCGTCCTCGCGCTCTCGAACGAGCGGCTCAACGCCGAGCGGGCGAAGTTCGGCGAGCGGGCGGTGTACAAGACCGCCATCGGCACCCACGGCGGCGGCACGTGGATGGTCGAACTCGACGACCCGGTCAACGCGCAGGTCGGCGACCGTCACGCCTTCCTCCAGGAGTATCTCGACCACGACGAGACGCGCCACCACGACCTCCGGGTGTACGTCGTCGGCGACCGCATCGTCGGGGCGATGAACCGGTACGCGCCGGAGGGGGAGTGGCGGACTAACGTCGCGCTGGGCGGCGAGGTCGAGGACATGACCGGCCGGCTCCCCGAGACGGTCAGTCAACTGGCGCTCGAATCGGTCGACGCCATCGGGCTCGACTACGCCGGCGTCGATATCGTCCAGGGCGAGGACGGCTACTACGTCCTGGAGGTCAATCCGACGGCCGGCTTTCGGGGGCTGTTCGCGGCCAGCGGTATCTCCCCCGCGCCCTACATCGCCCGGCGTGCCATCGAGCGGGCCGGCGGCGCCGTCCCCGACGGCGAGGTCGAGCGCCTCGCCGACCGACTCGACGACTCCCGGCCGGCCGCGATGCCCCCCAAACCCACGGAGAAACGCGCCGAAAACGTCGTCGTCGGCTACATCGAGGAGGTCGTCGTCTCCGGGACCCGGGGCAACAAGAGCGTCCTCGCCAAGTCCGACACCGGCGCGACCCGCACCAGCATCGACGCCGAACTCGCCGCCGAAATCGGGACCGGACCCATCCTCGACATCGTGAAGATAAAGTCGGGCAGCCTCAAGTCGGGCCGCTCGCGGCCGGTCGTCGACGTGGTGGTCGGGCTGGGCGGCACCCAGCACACCGTCCCCGCCAGCGTCGAGGACCGCTCCCACATGGACTACCCGGTCCTGCTGGGCCGTGACATCCTCAAGAACTATCAGGTCGACGTCAACCACCGCGCCGACGCCGACCACGAGGTCGACACCGAGGAGTAGCGCCGGGGGCGACCCCCTCAGTCGCCGTCGGTCACTTCCGCCACGCTCCCCGCGATGTCCTCCTCGGCCCGCCAGAGATACAGCGTCGCGTAGCTCCGGTAGGGCGCCCACCGACGGGCGTACTCGCTCATCTCCGAGCGGCTGTACCCCTCGCCGACGACGTTCGAGAAGCCCTTGCGGACGCCCAAATCACCGACGGGGAAGACGTCCTCGCGGCCCAGCGAGAACAGCAGTTGCATGTTCGCGGTCCACTCGCCGACGCCGGTGATGGCCGTAAGCTCCGCGCGGACGGCGTCGTCGCTCATCTCCGCGAAGTAGTCGAGCGAGTAGCCCCGCTCCTGGAAGGCCGCTGCCACCTCGTTGACATAGCGGGTCTTCTGCCGGGAGAGGCCCGCGTCCCGCAACACGGCGTCGTCGGCCGCCAGGACGGCCGCCGGCGTCATCTCGACGGCGTCGAACAGGCGGTCACGGGTGGCCGCGGCCGACGCCATTGACACCTGCTGGCGGCAGATGGAGACGACCAGCCGCCGGAAGAGGTCGTCGGCGGGGTCGAGCGTGAGCTCGCCGTGTCGGGCGACGAGGGGGCCGATGTCGGAGTCGGCGGCCAGACGCTCGTGGGGGGTGTCCGTCATTGCCCTGCAGTAGCCCTCACTGTGTGCCGGCCCCGCCCGTACAGCCGTCGTCTGCCACTACGGGTCGACGGTTCTCGGACTCACCGTCTCGCTCGTCGATGGGGTGTGCCGGGTTGCCGACCACGGTCGTCTCCGGGGGCACGTCGTCGACGACGACGGCGCCCGCGCCGACGGTCGCGTTCTCGCCGATGGTGACCGGACCGACGAGCGTGGCGTTGGCGCCGATGGTGACGCCGTCTTCGAGCGTCGGGTGACGCTTCTCACGGCGCATGGACTTCCCGCCGAGGGTCACGCCGTGGTACAGCAACACGTCGTCGCCGATGACGGACGTCTCGCCGACGACGGTGGCCATCCCGTGGTCGATGAAGAGCCGGTCGCCGACGTCCGCGCCGGGGTGGATCTCGACGCCGGTGAGAACGCGGCCGACATGTGAGACGAGCCGTGCGGCGAAGTCGCGGTTTCGCGCCCACAGCGCGTGGGCGAGGCGGTACAGCCAGACGGCGTGGAGGCCGGGGTACGTGAGGACGACGGCCGCGACGCTGGTCGCCGCAGGGTCCTTGGCCAGCGCCGTGCGAACGTCGTCTCTGAGTGTTTCGAACATCGTGGAGTCGGTGGGGGCAATCGACAGCGGTGCTATCGGCGGAGAACAGCGGCCCGACAACAGCGACGCGACTCAGCGCGGCGCCGTTGGCTGTCGATTCGAGCGGGCGAGAGATGCCACCCACCGGTCATACGGGAAAATCACTGCCGGACGGGCTTAAATACAGCGGGACCGAGCCAATCCGGGGGCTACTCGATATCTATCTGGTGACTGCTGTCGAGGGACTCGGTTCTATCGACGGTGATAGTCAACACGCCCTCGCCCATCGAGGCGGAGATGTTCTCCGTGTCGGCGTCGACCGGGAGCGTGATATGGCGGGACAGTGACTGGTGAGACCGCTCCTGGCGGAGGTAGTACGCATCGTTTGTCACCCGCCCCTCGCTCCGTTCGGCCTCGATGGCAAGCGTCCGGTCGATGACGGACACCTCGACGTCGTCCGCGGTGAAGCCGGGCACGTCGGCCGTGATCGTGTAGCTATCCTCGTCTTCGGTCATATCGATTCGCGGCCGGTCCGTCCCCTGGGCCCACGGTTCCAGCCCGGTGCCCCACGCGGCGGTCCCGAACTGCTCGCCCATCTGTTCGAACCATGACTCCACGCTGTCGAACGGTGACTGACGGTCCATACGTGGACCTGGCCAACGGCGCGGTTAGTTACCGACAGCGTACGTCGGCACCCCTGACTGGCGGGCGCGGTAAGGCGGCCTTGTCACGCGCGTACCGGTCCGCTGTCCCGGTAACGCGCCGATAAACTCGGGGGCGGTTTTTCGGGGAGAGAAACGTTGAAACGTCGGCCGCCAGTGGGGACATATGTCATGGATTTCGAGGACATCGAGACGGTCGCGGTGCTTGGCGCGGGCAACATGGGTCACGGCATCGCCGAGGTCGCCGCCCTCTCTGGCTACGAAGTCCGGATGCGCGACATCAAAGAGGAGTTCGTTCAGGACGGCTACGACAACATCGAGTGGTCGCTGAACAAGCTCGCCGAGAAGGACCAACTCACCGCCGAGGAAGCCGACGCGGCGCTCGACCGCGTCACGCCGCTGGTCGACGTCGAAGCCGCCGTGGGGGAGGCCGACGTCGTCATCGAAGCCGTCCCGGAGAAGATGGAGATAAAGAAAGACGTCTACACCGACGTCGAAGACCACGCCCCCGAGGACGCCATCTTCGCCACCAACACCTCCAGTCTCTCCATCACGGAACTCTCGGAGGTGACCGAGCGACCGGAGCAGTTCTGCGGGATGCACTTTTTCAACCCGCCGGTACGGATGCAGCTCGTCGAAGTCATCACGGGCGCGCACACGAGCGACGAAACGCTGGACGCCGTCGAGGAACTGGCCGAGGAGTTCGGCAAGACGCCCGTCCGCGTCCGGAAGGACTCGCCGGGGTTCATCGTCAACCGCATCCTCGTCCCGCTGATGAACGAGGCCTGCTGGCTCGTCCACGACGACGTGGCGACCATCGCCGAGGTCGACTCCACGACGAAGTTCGACATCGGGCTGCCGATGGGCGCGCTCGAACTCTCGGACCAGGTCGGCAACGACGTGGGCCTGCACGTCCTCGAGTACATGCACGAGACGCTGGGCGAGGCCTACGACCCCTGTCCGCTGCTCGAAGCGAAAGTCGAGGACGAGAAGCTCGGCAAGAAGACCGGCGAGGGGTTCTACGACTACGAGGACGGCGGCGCAGACATCCCACGCGACCAGGCGAACGAGGAGGTCAAACACCGCCTGCTCGCCGTGATGGCCAACGAGACCGGCAAGCTCGTCGAGAACGACGTGGCGCCGGTCGCCGACATCGACGAGGCGGTCATGCTGGGCGGCGGCTTCCCCGAGGGGCCGGCGAAGATGGCCGATAAGGCCGGTCTGGACACGCTCGTCGAGACGCTCGCCGAGGTGTACGACCAGACGGACGAGGAGCGCTACGAACTCTCCGACGGGCTGGCCAACGCGGCCGCGGAGGGCGGCTTCTACGGCGGTGATACCGAGGACGCCGTCAGCTACGACACCATCAACGTCGAGCGCCTGGAGGGCCACGTCGGTCACATCGAACTCGACCGGCCCCACCGGATGAACACGGTCAGCACGGAGATGCTCGACGAACTCGCCGACGCCATCGACCGGCTCGACGAGGACGACGACGTGCGCTCGCTCCTCCTGACCGGTGCCGGCGACCGCGCCTTCTCCGCCGGCGCGGACGTCCAGTCGGCCGCGACGAACGCGACGACGCTCGACGGCATCGAGCTCTCGAAGGCGGGCCAGGAGACGTTCGGGAAACTCGAGGACTCCCCGCTCCCCGTCGTCGCCGGTATCGACGGCTACACGCTCGGGGGCGGGATGGAGCTGGCCACCGCCGCCGACATGCGTGTCGCCTCCGACAGCTCGCAGTTCGGCCAGCCCGAACACGACCTCGGCCTGCTGCCGGGCTGGGGCGGCACCCAGCGGCTGGCCAACATCGTCGGCGAGGGCCGGGCCAAGGAGATAATCTTCACCGCCGAGCGCTACGACGTCGAGGAGATGGCCGACTACGGGTTCATCAACGAGGTCACCACGAGCGACGACCTGCTCGACAGCGCCATCGACCTGGCTCGGGACCTCGCCGCCGGGCCGCCCATCGCGATGGACTTCACGAAGCGAGCGATGCACGCGGGCCGCGTCGACGAGGACGCCGGGCTGGAGATAGAGTCACAGGCCTTCGGCCACCTGTTCGCGACGGAGGACCTCATGGAGGGGCTGACCGCGTTCGCCGAGGACCGCGACCCGGAGTTCGAGGGCAAATAACGCCCCGTCCCCCGCCTGACTCGTGTACGGCGCGGTCGCTGGGCCCGTGTCACCGCGCCACAGATGGTGGGGATTTCGATGGGATTAAATTGGTGTACCCGAAATCCGGAAGTACGCTCGGTTGGTGTAGTCCGGCCAATCATCTTGGCCTTTCGAGCCGAGGACCAGGGTTCAAATCCCTGACCGAGCACATTACTGACGAACGAACCCGCGAGCGGCTGCTGAGCTTCTTTCGTTGCTTCGTCGGTCGTACGAACATGAGAACCAATGGCACAGCGGTAGCTATTTTCGGCGGCCGTGAGTCCGTCGAGGTATGCAAGCAGTCGTACTCGCCGCCGGCGAGGGGACGCGAATGCGTCCGCTGACAGAGAACACGCCGAAACCGATGCTCCCCGTCGCGGACCGCCCGCTGGTCGCACACACCGCCGACACGGCCATCGCGGCCGGCGCGGAGGAACTCATTTTCGTCGTCGGCTACGAGGCCGACGCCGTCCGCGAGTACTTCGGCGACAGCTACGGCGGCGTCCCGGTCGAGTTCGCCGTCCAGGAGGAGCAACTGGGAACCGCCGACGCCGTCGACGCGGCGAGCGAGCACCTCGACGGTCCCTTCGCGGTGTTGAACGGCGACAACCTCTACGACGAGGCGAGCCTCTCGGCGCTCTTCGACGCGGCGCCCTCCATCGCGGCCTACTCGGTTCCGGACCCGTCGAACTACGGCGTCCTCTCGACCGACGGCGACCGGGTCACCGCCATCATCGAGAAGCCGGCGGACCCGCCGACCCAGCTCGCCAACGCCGGCGCGTACGTCTTCCCGGCGGAGGCCCGCGAGTGGCTCGACGTCGAACTGAGCGAACGCGGCGAGCGCGAGATAACCGACGTCGTCACGCAGGTCATCGAGGCCTACGACGTGACCGCCGTCGAGGTGGACCGCTGGCTCGACGTGGGCCGGCCCTGGGAGCTGCTGGAAGCCAACGAGTGGAAAGTCGGCGAACTGGAGCGCCGCCTCGACGGCGACGTGCGGGGCGACGCCGACCTGCGCGGCGATGTCGTCGTCGAGGAGGGCGCCGTAGTCGAGCCCGGCGTGGTCATCGAGGGGCCGGCGCTGGTTCGCTCGGGCGCGACCGTCGGCCCGAACGCCTACGTCCGCGGCGCGACGGTGCTGGGCGAAGATACGCACGTCGGGCACGGCGTCGAAGTGAAAAACACCGTCGTGATGGCCGACTCGAACGTCCCGCACGTCTCCTACGTCGGCGACAGCGTGCTGGGTACCGACGTGAACCTCGGCGCGAGCACGCAGGTCGCGAACCTCCGCCACGACGGCGAGCCGGTGAAGCTGACCGTCAAGGGCGACCGCGTCTCGACGGGGCGTCGGAAGTTCGGCATCGTCGCCGGCGACGGGGTCCGGACGGCTATCAACACCAGCCTGAACGCCGGCGTCGTCCTCTCGGCCGGGGCGACGACGACGCCAGGCGAGACCGTGACCAGGGACCGGTAGCGGCGACGGCGGCCTCTCGGTGGCGAGTATGTGAGATTAAGTAGGGTGACGACAACGCTTCGGTAAGATGGTAGACCCGACATCGGACCACCACGAAGATATCGACGAGGAGGACGCCCCGAACTGTGCGGTGTGTGACACCGTCATCGCCAACGAGGTGACACACCGCGTGATAACGTGGGTAGACGACGACAGCGTCGAAACGGCCCATTTCTGTGACGAGGACTGTCGCGAGTCGTGGGACGGTGCCTGACGCCGGCTCGCTCTTTCTCTCTTCTATCACGGCCGAGCCGGCGCGGACGAGTCCAGGGCGGTCTCCCGTCCGAACTGCGACCAGCGTTACTCGACTTCGTCGTAGGCCCGCTCGATGGACTGCTGGCCGCCGATCCTGTCCGACAGAGTCCTGGTGAGCAGGTCGAAGACTGCCACGACGGGATACAGCAGGATGCTCACGTACCGCAGCGGCCGCACGACGGTCAGCGCGAACGTCTGTGCGTGACCCAGCCCGTACGACTTGGGGATTATCTCTCCGGCTATCAGGATAACCGTACTGGCGAGGACGGTCGTGGCCAGGACGGCCAGCCCCGGGTCCAGTCGGTCGACCAGCAGCGCCGTCAGCAGGCTCGAAAGCGTGATGTTGACGACGTTGTTCCCGACCAGTAGCGTGACCAGGAGCCTGTGGGGGTCGTCGAGCACGTCGGCGAGGGCGGCCGCACGTCCGTCGGTCGCCGCCGTCTCGGTCACCCACTCCCGCGAGAGTGAGAACAGTGCCGTTTCGCTGCTGGAGAAGAAGGCGCTACAGGCAAGTAGTGCGCCGATACCGACGAGCGTCGGCAGAAGTGGAACAGCCATACGCGACCCTCGGCGGGGAGGGTGAAAGAACCGGCTCTTCGGTGTCGCACACAGCGATGAACCGCTGGCCGACAGCGGGGGCTCGCCGATTTGTCGTCGGAGAAATGCTCCGGCAGGGATTCGAACCCTGGTCATCACCGTGAGAGGGTGATATGATTGGCCGGACTACACCACCAGAGCGTACACTGAGACGAAGGGAGGAGTGACGTTTAACGATTCCGTTTCGGAACCGCCCTGTGTGGGTTTCTCATTCCTCGTCGAAGGGAGAGCCGGCCGCGTCGGGCTCCTCGCCGGCGAGGCTGATTATGTTTTCCCGCCCTACCCGGAGTTTGCTTATGTCGCCGTCCTCCTCCATATCCGAGAGGAGCATACTGACCTTGGACTTGGACCACTCGGTCGTCTCGACGATGTCGACCTGCTTCATTCGCCCCCCGTTCTCCTCCAGCAGTTTGACGATACGGTCGTCGTCGTCGAGCAGCTCCGTCTCCTCGACGGCGGTACCTGGCGCCGTGTCGGCCGGCGGCGCCGTCGCGGTCCCCCCGTCGCCGTCGTCGTCGCCCAGGACCGCGGCCGCGGCGCCGGACCGCCAGGCCGCGGCGGCGACCGCACCCAGCGCGACGACGGCGAGCACGAGAGCCAGTTGCCACATGCTCTCGCCAGCGGCCGTCGCGGCGGTCGTGGCGTTAGGGGTCGCCGTGGCCCCGCTGTCGGGCGGACCCAACTCGACGTACGGCCGGCTATCGGAGAATGACTGCTCGCCGGCGTACGTTACCGACCGGCTCTCGGCCAGGGAGTCCGGCGAGCTCAGGGAGTCGGGGGCGGGCTCGGCGGCGGTGAACTCCATTGATGTCTCGTGTTCGAACACCATCCGCTGCCCGTCGCCCAGGTAGAACCCGTCGTCGAACACGTCGCTTATCACCACGCGCCGGTCGTACACCTGTGAGAAGTTCGTCCACAGGAACGACATCCGAACCGACCCGCGCTCCTGGCCCGGCTCGACGCCGGCCGACCGCTCGAAGTTCCGGGCGTCCATCTGTCGGCCGGTCTTGTTCGTCCCGGTTCGAGTGAGCGCCTCGGCGTCGTCGACGAAGTTCCGGTAGAGCGCCGTCTCGTTGTCCTCGAAGTTCTCGGCGTACGCCCGGAACTGCTCGGTCTCGTTTACCGTCTCCAGGGGCTGGTAGTGTTCTATCGTCCAGGTGGCCGACCCGTTCTCGTAGAGCATGACCCGGAACGTCGTCGTGTCGAACCGGTCGGGCGTCTGCAGCCGGTCGGCGCTGGAGGCGGCCACCGCCGGCGAGGCGGCGAGGCTCGCAACCACCAGCACCGCGGCGAGAGTGGCGACGACCGCGCGTGACATCTATATCGTAAGACCCGAGGACAGCATAAAAGCACTGTGAATGGGTCACCTAGTCGTCAGCTATTCCGACGGCGTCTGCCAGTTTCTCGATTAGGCACCGGACCGGTCCGTCGGTCGGCCCGTCGTCGAGCCGGGTTCGACAGGCGGCCCCGGGTGCGACTATACGTGTCCCGTCACTCGACAGTATCCGGTCGAATTCACCCCGTACACACCGGCTCAGTAGCCCGTTCGTGACCGTGTGAAAACACGAAACACCGGAGCCTTATTTATGGTCTAGCGTTGAATCACGCGTAACCAATGGGGCTTATGGAGACAATACCTAGCAGGCGACAGCTTCCGGCCGTGCTGTCGAGTGGCAGCGCCGTCGCCGCCGTACTCGTGTATCTGACCGTGGACTTGATTGTCAAGCTGACGGGCACGACAGTGTTGATGTTCGATTTACACGTCCTCGGCGGCTCGCTCCCGGTCGGCTCGCTCCTCTCGATGGTGGTCGACGGGTTGCTCGTCGGGCTGGCCGTCGGACTGGCCGGCATCGGCCTGTCGATGACCTACAGCATTCTCGACTTCGCGAACTTCGCCCACGGCGACACCGTCACCGTCGGGGCCTTTCTCGGGTGGGTCGCTGCGTACGTCGTCGCCGGCTTCGGCAGTGGCGCGGCGCTTTCCGACCTGTTCCTGTTCGATACGGGCCAGCAACTCAGCGTCGTTTCGGCGTTCGCCCCGGTGCTCGTCGGTCTCGTCGTCGCCGGCGCCGGCACCGTCGGCGTCGTCCTCCTCGTCGACCGCCTCACCTACCGGCCGATGCGCGGGTCGGACAACATCTCACTGCTCATCGCCTCCATCGGGGTCGCGCTCGCCCTCCGCTATCTCGTCGCCTTCGTCTTCGGGGCCCAGACCAGCGGGGTCGCCTCCAGCGGCGCCCGGTTCCAGGTCGTCTCCGGCTTGTCCGTCACGGACAACGAGATCGCCCTGCTGGTCGTCAGCGTGGCGCTGATGCTCGGGGTCCACCTGTTGCTCCAGCGGACCAAACTCGGCAAGGCGATGCGGGCGATGGCGGACAACGAAGACCTCGCGCGCGTGACCGGGATTCCGGCCGAGCGGGTCGTCCGGCTCACCTGGATTCTCGGTGGCGCGCTGGCCGGCATCGGGGGGTACCTACTCGTCCTCGAAAGCGGCACCATCTCCTTTAACTTCGGCTGGATTCTCCTCCTGCTCATCTTCGCGGCGGTCATCGTCGGCGGCATCGGGTCCATCTACGGCGCGATGGCCGGCGGCGTCCTCATCGGGCTGGTCGACAGCCTGGCGCTCATCTGGCTCCCGTCGGGACTGAGCCGCGCGGCCGCGTTCGCCGTCCTCATCGCCGTGTTGTTGCTGCGGCCGTCCGGTCTGTTCAGCGGGGTGAGTACGGCGTGAGCGCCGCCACCGACGTGCGCGAGAGGCTTGCCGGCCTCCCCGACTACGCGATGGTCGGCCTGTTCATCGTCGCCATCTGGCTGCTGTTGATTCTGTTCGCGGCGGTAGTCGGCGGCCAGCAGGCGACGAACCTCGCGGCCGGATTCGTCGGCAGCGTGACCGTCCTCATCGGCGCCTTCGCCCTGCTGACGCTGGCGTTGAACCTCCAGTGGGGGTACACCGGGCTGTTCAACATCGGCGTCGCGGGGTTCATGGCCGTGGGCGCGTACACGACGGCGATACTGACCGCTCCGCCCGACCCCGCTGCCGGGGCCGTCGCTGGCTTCGGGTTGCCCCTCTGGGTCGGCCTCCTGGGCGGGATGGTGATGGCCGCCATCGTCGGCGCGCTGGCCGCCCTTCCCGCTCTCAGACTGCGAGCGGACTACCTCGCCATCGTCACTGTCGCACTCTCGGAGATAATCCGGCTGTTCGTCAACTGGAACGGCGTCGAACGGGTGGTCCTCGGCGGCGTCGAGTTCGGGACCGGGGGCGCGACCGGCATCTCGTTCAAGTCCCCCTCCGGCGTCGTCGAGGGCGTCATCAACGGCCCCGGCGCGCCCCTCGTCGCGGCCGCCGAGGGCGTCGGCATCTCGGGGTCGAACCTCGTCAACTTCGCCTACGGGCTCGTCCTCCTCGCGCTCGTCGTCGCGAGCTACTGGGTGCTCTCCCGACTCGTCGACTCCCCCTTCGGCCGCGTGCTGAAGGCCATCCGCGAGGACGAGCAGGTGACACAGTCCCTCGGGAAGGACACCCGCCTGTTCAAGATAAAGGCGTTCATGATCGGCTGTGCGCTGATGGGGCTGGCCGGCGCGCTGTTCCGCGGAAGCGCGGGCTACATCAGCCCGGCGCAGTTCCGGCCCGGCATCACGTTCTACGTCTTCGCCGCGCTCATCATCGGCGGCGCGGGCTCGAACACGGGCAGCATCCTCGGGGCCGCGACGTTCTCGGCGCTGCTGTTCTACCTGCCCGCGCGCCTCGGTGAGTTCTTCCCGCAACTGGGCGGCCAGTCACCCGGCAACATCGTCGACGCCGTCGCCGCGCTCGGCGTACTCGATGCGGGTCCGCTGGTGGCCTACGTCATCGCGAATATCAGCACGCTCCGCTTTGTCCTCATCGGCGTCGTCCTCATCTACATCATCCAGCGTCGGCCGCTTGGGTTGCTCGGCCATCGGAGCGAACCGGCGGCGAGCGTCGACCTGACGCGGCCCTCCGGCGGTGGTGACGATGAGTGAGCCCGAAGCGGTCGACGCGCCGGCGACCGCCACGACGAGCGACGCCATCGACGCGCCGCTGCTCGAAGTCGACGGGCTCCGCAAGGAGTTCGGCGGCGTCACCGCCGTCGACGGGACCTCCTTCCGCGTCGCGCCCGGCTCCCTGACCGGCCTCATCGGGCCCAACGGCGCCGGCAAGTCGACGACGTTCAACTGCATCACCGGCATCCACGAGCCCACCGGCGGCACCGTGCGCTTCGACGGGCAGGACGTGACTGGGCTTCCCCCGTACACGCTCGCCCGACAGGGGCTCGTCCGGACGTTCCAGATCGCCCGGGAGCTCTCGGAGATGACCGTCCTGGAGAACGTCATGCTCGCCCCGCCGGACCAGCGGGGTGAATCGGCCGTCCAGGCTGTCCTCCCGGGGCTCCGCGAGCGGGTACAGGAAGCGGAGCGGGACGTGGTCGAAGACGCCTGGGAGACGCTCGACTTCTTCGAGATTGACCACCTCGCCCACGAGGACGCCGGTTCGCTGTCGGGCGGTCAGCGGAAACTCCTGGAGATGGCCCGCGTGCTGTCGACGGACCCCGAGATGGTCCTGCTCGACGAACCGCTCGCCGGGGTGAACCCGACGCTGGAGGAGAAGCTGCTCGACCGCATCGACCGGCTCCGCCGGGACGGGCTGACCTTCCTGCTCGTCGAACACGATATGGACGTCATCATGGAACACTGCGAACACATCATCGTCATGCATCAGGGACAGGTCCTCGCGGAGGGGGACGCGGACACCATCCAGTCCGACGAGCGCGTTCTCGAAGCCTATCTCGGAGGTGACGTATGAGCCAGCAGGCCAGCCGGTCGGCGGACGTGACGCTTACCGACCCCGACGAGAGCCTGCTGGCGGTCCGCGACCTGGACGCCGGTTACGGGGACCTGCAGGTCCTCGACGGCGTCGACATGGACATCGGTTCGGGGGAGTACGTCGTCATCGTCGGGCCGAACGGCGCGGGGAAGTCGACCGTGATGAAGTCGGTCTTCGGCCTGACGACGCACATGGGCGGCTCGGTCACCTTCGACGGCCGGGATATCAGCCAGCAACGCCCCGACCAGATAATCCACGAGGGCATCGGTTACGTCCCCCAGAGCGACAACGTCTTCGGCAAGCTCACGGTCCGGGAGAACCTGGAGATGGGCGCCTACATCCTCGACGAGGTGCCCGAAAAACGAATCGACGCCGTCTACGACCGGTTCCCCATCCTCGAAGAGCGCGCCACCCAGAAGGCCGGGACGCTCTCGGGCGGCCAACAGCAGATGCTCGCGATGGGACGGGCGCTCATGCTCGATCCGGAGCTTCTGTTGCTCGACGAGCCCTCGGCGGGCCTGGCACCGGACCTCGTCGTCGAGATGTTCGACCGCATCGACGGCATCAACGACGACGGCACGGCCATCATGATGGTCGAGCAGAACGCCAAGGAGGCCCTGCGCCGGTGTGACCGCGGCTACGTCCTCGTCCAGGGCCAGAACCGGTATCAGGACACCGGCGAGACGCTGTTGGCCGACGAGGACGTCCGCCAGGAGTTCCTCGGCGGGTGAGGTGTCGTCCGTCAAAAGAATCGTCGGTACCGCCGACAGCGTGCCTACTGGTTCAGCGCGCTGTTTATCTGTGAGGTGTAGGAGGACTGCTGGGACTCAAAGCCCACCTGCTGGAGGACGGTCCCGCCGGACTCCTCGAACGCGCTGACGAAGCTCTCCTGGAGTGCCTGGCCGTAGCTGTTGTTGAGATACAGCGTCGACGCCGTCGAGGCCCCGAGGTCCTCGTTGGATATCTGTGACAGCACCCGTCCCTGTAGGGCGTCGCTGGGCGGCGTGCGGAAGACGAAGTCGTCGTCCTCCAGCCCGGTGATCGTCGGCGAGGTCGAGGCCGGCGAACAGGCCACGACCTCGTTGTCCACGAGGACGTTCCGTGCGACCTGAATCGTCGCTTCGGACCCCGCGGCGCCGGTGATAGAGGGGTAGCCGGCGCTTACGAGCGAGTTGGCCGCGTTGACAGCCGCCTCGGCCGTCGACTGGGTGTCCCCGGTCTGCGTGTCGATGGTCTGGTCGATGCTGTCTTCGAGCTGTCTGGCGGGCAGGAGGGCCGCGTCCCGAATCGCCTGCCCCAGCGAACCGAGGTCGCCGGTCTCCGGCTGTAGGACGCCGAGTCGGACCGTTCGGTCGGCCCCGCTCCCGCTGCCGGCCGGCTCGGGCTGTGGCACGTCGCCGGAGCCGCCGAAGTCGATGCTGCTCTGGGTCTCGTAGCCGTCCTGATTGAACCCGAACACCTGATACTGAGCGGACGTGATATCGCCCGCGTCGTCGAAGTCGACGCTGCTCGAGGCCCCCGCGTACTCGATGTTCTCGCCCGCGGCGGCCGCCTCGGCGGCTTCCGGGAGTTCGGACGGCGTGTACGTCGTCCCGCCCGGGTTCGCGACCACGCGCATGTGGTCCCGAATCGAGGCCCCGTCGTTCTCGCCGGCCATGAGATTCGCCAGAATCTGGACGGCGGAGGCGTCGTACGCCTGTGAGGTGAACACCCCCGCGTTGTCGTAGTCGAACTCGTCGGTAAACAGCGACTCGAAGAAGTCGACGCCCGGCCCGGACGCCGACGGCGCCGAGCCCTGGACGTTGGACATGTCGTTGCCGACATTACCCGGCAGTCCGTTGTCCTGTAGCCCGTCGGTGACGAGGATATCGACGGTGTCGTCGCCGTAGTCGGCGTAGTAGTCCTTGAATAACTGGACGCCGCTCTGGGGATAGCCGACGACCATCAGGACGTCGGGCGTCTCGTTGCTGCCCTCTTCGTCGGCCTGCTCCGTGGAACAGCCGGCGAGCCCCGCGAGGCTGGCGGCGCCGGCAATCTTCAAGAACGACCGTCTATTGGTGTCATTTACCATGCTGATAGCCGCTTAACGCTCATACATAAAATAGGTTGCCCGTAACTCACCCACCGAGCGGGGATTTCCAGTCACTGCGCGGACAGCTGTGGCTTACGGGGCGAGTCGGTTCTTCCGGTTTTTCATCTCGCGCTCGTAGTGGTCGAAAGTGATGGGACACCAGTCGGCGGCGATGTCGAGGAGGTCCTCGGTCAGCCCGCGGATCTCCCACTGGGCGTCGGCGGCGGCCCGCATGTCGGCGACGTGCATCAACATCCGCGCGTTCATCGACATCACCATGTTCACTTTCGTCCCGATGGGCAGGACGAAGCGAGCGTCCTCGGGCGGCATACCCAGGTCAAGGAGCTTCTGGTAGGACTCGACCGACTCCTCGATGGTATCCCTGAAAGTCTCGGCCCGCTCCTCGACGGTCTCCTCGTCGACCTGGCCGCTCTGCTGGTTGCGACCCACCCAGTCCGGGTCCGTCGCCGACGGCGGGATGACGACCATCTCCCCCTCCCGGACGTCGGCCGGGTCGACGTCGTCGAAGGCGACGTAGCGCATCGACTGCACGTCGAAGGAGACGTGACGGTGGCGGGTGATCTGTGCCATACACGACCGCGAGACCCCCTCGACGGCGAACGTTATCTGTGGGTGCTCGAATGGACCGAAGTGGCCGTGGTCCAGCAGGTGACCGATAAGGGTCTCTTTCTTCTCGGTCAGCGTGTCGCCCTCGACGTCCTCCATCGTCGCCTCGAAGGACTGGCCGCCGACGAACTCGTCGCTGTAGTCGTTCCGTGCCCCCTTACAGATGAGTTCCTCCGGGTCCTCGGTGGCTTCCAGCAGCGTGACTTCCATACGGGGTGGGAACGCCGGAGGGTCAAAAATACTCCCCTTACCGGTGCCGGTTATATCTTCTTCCAGTCGGTCGGCTCGTTGGCCAGTCCCAGCACGCGGACCTGACGGCCGCCGCCGTCGGCTTCGCGGATGTCGATGAGGCCGTCGAAGGCCTGCTTTATCACCTGGATGGTCTGCTGGTCGTGGGCGCCCGAGTCGATGGTGAACACGCCGATGTAGCCTGCGGCGTCCAGCCGGGACGAGAGGACGTGACAGAACTTGAAGACGGTCTTCTTGTCGGTGTAGGTCAGCATCGTCGACAGGGAGACCAGCGCCAGGCGGCCCCGCTCGCGCCCTGAGTCGTGGAGTCCTTCGAGCGCTTTCGTGATGCCGATACCGATGCCGGTCAGGTCCCCCGGCGAGGAGACCTGGTGGACGGAGACGCCGTCGATGACTTCGGGGTCGGACCCGCCCTCGCCGCGGCAGTCGATGACCCCGAGCTGGGCGCCCTGGAGCTCCGGGACGCGGTCGCGAAACTCGTCGACGACGCTCGACGCCTTATCGCCGGTTGTGACGACCACGGCACCGTCGCCATCCCTGGCGCCGTCGGCCAGGATGTCGTAGGCGAGGCTCTCTTTCCCGGTCATCGCGGGCCCCGAGACGAGGATACTGGACCCCGGTCGTACCTCGGCCAGCGCGTCGAAATCGAGAACGGATGATAGATCGTACATATCTTTCACCCCCTCATTCCTCTTCGTTGTCGCTCAGTCCGCGCAGTGTCGCGATGAAGTCGTCGTCGTCTTCGACCCCCCCGAGCGCGTCGTCGAGCCCCTCGCGCATCTCGACTATCTCCTCGGTGAGTTTCTCGTACTGGTCGCTCTCGGCCAGCTCCGCGCTGGATTTCGTCGCCTCCAGCGTGGCCTGTTTCTCCACGAGCGCGTAGTACTCCTGCAGCAGCGAGTCGTACTCCGACCGCTCCAGCAGGTTCGTCACCGTGTCGTGGAGCTGCTCGCTGCGAATCGGCTTCGAGAGGTAGGCGTCAAAGCCCATCTCCAAGATGTCGAAGTCCGGTTCGACGGCGGTGACCATCGCCACCCGACAGCCCAGGTCGCGTTCGCGAATCTCCCTGAGTACTTCGTCGCCCGACAGCCCGGGCATCATCCGGTCCAGCAGGACCACGTCGACGGTCTCGTCAAGTAATTCGAGGCCTTCGTCCCCGTTTTGCCCCATCCGGACCTCGTAATCACCCTGTAGCCACAGCTTGTACGTCTCCGCGACGTCCGGTTCATCCTCCACAATAAGTACGACAGGTGGGTCCGACTCAGACATGCTATTCCTTATTGGGGGATTTCTGTATCCTCCTACATAGCCCTGTGGGTGTTCCGCCGTGCGATATGATTAATGAGACAGGACTGCCCTCCCGGGCCGCTCCATCGGACCGGAGCGACACCGACATGGGCGCGCCCGGCGAACCCCGGATATGATTCGGAACCTCGCGCGTCACACCGACGCGTTCACCAGCAACGTCTTCCTGGTCACCGGCGAGCGCCGCGCCCTCGTCGACGTCGGCAACGAGTTCGACGTCGTGGCCGCCGCCCGGGAACACGTCGACGACCTCGACGCCGTCGTCCTCACCCACACGCACTACGACCACGTCGAGAACCTGCCGGCCGTCGTCGAGGCGTTCGACGTCGACGTGTGGGGGTACGATACGACACACGACGGCATCGACCACGCGCTCGGCGACGGCGACACCGTCGGGCTGGGCGACCACGAGTACACCGCCTTCCACACGCCGGGGCACAAGGACGACCACCTCTGTCTGTTCTCGGCGGACGCGAGCGTGCTGTTCGCGGGCGACCTGGTGTTCGCCAACGGGAGTTTCGGCCGGACCGACCTGGAGGAGGGCGACCGCGACCGACTGGTCGAGAGCATCGACCGCCTGCTCGACACCGTACCGGAGGACCTCCGGGCGATGCACACCGGACACGGGCCGAGCGTGGAGGACCAGCCGTACCACGACATCGAACTCGCCTGGCAGGCGGCCCGGTTCTGAGAGTCACCAACACCTTTGGTGGTCCGCGCAAATCACCGCATGTGAATCGAGACGGCCCGTCGGACGCGTTCCACACGGCGATACTCGACCGCATCTCCGACGGCGTCGTCGCGCTGGACAGCGACCTGCGACTGCGATATCTCAACGACCGGGCGGCGACCTTGCTGGACGTCGACGGCGAGGCGCCCCTGGGGAGCGACGCTCTCGATTTGCTCCCCGAGGAGACGGCGGCGGAACTGGCCCCGCTGCTCGAACGCGCCGTCGAGACCGGGACCGAGCAGTCAAAGGAGTGGGTCGGTCCGGACGGGAGCTGGCTCGTTCGGCTCTACCCGGGCGACGAGGGGATGACCGTCGTCGTCACTGAGACGACCGACCGCCGCCACCACGAGGCGACCCTGGGGCGGCTCCACGAGGCGACCCGTCAGATGTTGCTGGCGGAGACGGCGGAGCGGGTCGCGGAGGTCGCCAGCCGCGCGGCGGTGGAGATTCTCGGATTCCCGATAAACGCCGTCCACTACTACGACGAGGAGGCCGGCGCGCTGGTTCCCGTCACGCAGTCCCCGGCGTGTTCCGACCTCCTGGGCGAACCGCCCGAACTGGACCGCGGGCTGGCGTGGGAGAGCTACCAGTCGGGGGAGGTCGGTGTCTACCAGGACGTGCGAGCCGAGGACGCCGTCTTCGACACGGGGACGCCGTTCCGGAGCGAACTGCTCGTCCCGCTGGGCGAGCACGGCGTGTTCATCGTCGCCGCCCGGGGCGTCGACCAGTTCACCGACACCGACGTGGCGCTGGCGAAACTCCTCGGGGCGAACATGACGGTGGCCCTAGACCAGGTGACCAGCGAGCGCCAGCTCGCCCAGCAGCGTGACAACCTCGAACTGCTCACGCGGATGATGAGCCACGACATCCGCAACGACCTCCAGGTGGTCGGCGCTGTGGCCGAGATGCTCCGAGACCACGCCGACGGCGCCCAGCAGGAGTACGTCGAGAAGATACGCCGGAACACGGCCGCCGCCGTGGAGCTGACGACCAGCGCACAGGAGCTGGTCGAGGCGATGCTGCGAACGGAGACCGACCCCTCTCCGGTCGGGCTCCGGGAGACGCTGGGGGCCCAGGTCGATAGGGTCTCCGAGACCCAGACGAACGTAACCGTCACCGTCGACGGCGAGATACCGGACGTGACCGTGCTGGCCGACGAGATGCTGGAGTCGGTGTTCCGAAACGTCCTCAAGAACGCCGTCCAGCACAACCACGAGGCGGACCCGACGGTGACCGTCTCCGCCGAGACCGACGCGTCGACCGTTCGGGTCCGCGTCGCCGACAACGGCCCCGGCGTGCCCGACGAGCAGAAGGAGTGTATCTTCGGGCGCGGCGAGCGCGGCATGTCGAGCGAGGGGACCGGCATCGGCCTGTATCTCGTCCAGACGCTCGTCGACCAGTACGGCGGCCGCGTCTGGGTGGAGGACAACGACCCCACCGGGGCCGTCTTCGTCATCGAACTCCCGCGGGAGTAACGACTTTGGGCCGGCGCGCCCTCCGCCCTGTATGCCACTGCCAATCGACCCCGAGGCGCTCGAATCGGGCGATATCGGCGAGAAGCGCGCCACGCTGGAGATGGACCACGAGGCCGCCGTCGAACACGTCCGAACCACCTTCACCGAGGCCGGTTTCGGCGTCCCGGTGGAGTTCTCGCCCTCGGAGCTGCTCAACGAGAAAGTCGACGCCGACCGCGACCCCTACTACGTCCTCGGCGCCTGTAACCCCCGGATGGCCGACCGCGCGCTCGACGCGACGGACGGGCGAATCGGCGCGCTCTTCCCCTGTAACGTCGTCGTCTGGCAGGAAGCGCCGGGCGTCCAGACGGTGTATCACGTCAGCATCATGCGGGCCGCCAGACTGCTCGGGATGGCGCCCGACGACGAGGTGATGGCCGACATCGTCGCGGACACCGGCGAGCTGGTCGAGGAAGCCTTCGGGAACCTCTAGTCGAACGCCGTCGCCAGCAGCGCGTCGTAGGCGTGGTCGTACGCGTCCGCGACGGCCGCCGGGTCCTTGCGCGTCTCGCTGTCGAGGGCCGGGAGCCGAACCGCCCCCGAGCGGTCGATGAGGTCGACGACGTTCTCGACCCGCTCCTCCAGCTGGCCCGCCTCGGGACCGCCGGTCGCTATCTCGCAGGCCTTCGCGTAGCGTCGCCCGTCGTAGAAGCGCGCTCTGCCCGGTTCGACGACGGCGACGGCGTCGGGTTCGAACCCGTCCAGCGGGCGGGCGATGTCGCCGTAGGACTCGACGACCGCGCGGTCCGCCGCCGCTATCTCCTCGCCGAGGTCGGCGAGCGCCTCGGCGTGCATCACGCCCATGAGGTCGTTGAAATCGGGCAGGGACGTGACCCGCGGAGCGGCGTCGAGCGGGAGCCGCTCTATGGCCGAGTCGGGGGTGTCGACGGTGCCGTTGACGACGAACTCGCCGACGCCCTCCGCCGCCCCGACGCGGTCGACGACGAACTGTCTGGCCGCCTGGCCGAGCAGCCCCTTCGAGGGGCCGGGCGAGGGGTGCCAGAGCCGGTGGATGGCGTTGATAGCCTCCGGCTCGACGTCGCCCGGCGAGGCGGCGGCCAGCCGGCGGGCGTCCTTGCCGTAGAGTCGCCCCTGTTCGGTCGCCACCTCGTAGTCGTCGTGGTCGAACCAGTAGTTGTTGCCGGCCCGGGGCTTGAACCCCCGTGCGCCGGTGTGTGCGAGCAGGCCCACCGAGAAGGTGGTCTTCCCGGCGTCGACCCGGTCGCCGCCGGCCACGAGCAGCTTCATGTCTCGGCGAGCCCGTAGAGACCGACGACCTCGTCGTCGTCCGGCTCGGCAAAGACCAGATCGTCCTGGTTGTAAATCATCCACGGGATGGCCCAGTCGATGAACACAGACTCGTTGAAGTCGGACAGCTCGGCGTCGACCGGTAGCCCCTGGAGCAGCCGCGCCAGCTCCGGAATCGTGTACAGCATGTCGTCGTCCAGTACGTCCTCGGGTTCGTAGAGGTCGAAAGAACGGACGTCGTCGAACTCGGTCTTCGGGACAGGCATGGCCGCCGGTACGCCGACCGCGGGTGTAAAGCTCTCGAAGTCACCGCCGGCTCAGGGACGGGTGGAACTGACGATGCGCCGGGCGAGACCGGCCAGCGCAGCCGCTGCCGGCGGTCGCGTCGCGAATAAAAATGCGGTTCGGGAGTTACTCGACGTGGCTGACTGCGGTCTGGTACTGCTCGGCGACCTCGTCCCAGTCGACGACCTCGAAGAAGGCGTCGATGAAGTCGCCGCGGGCCGGACCGTAGTCGTAGTAGTACGAGTGCTCCCAGACGTCGAGGGCCAGAATCGGGTGCGAGCCCCAGAGAGCGCCCTGGTCGTGCTTGTCGACCGCGACGTTGCGCAGCTGCTTCGCAACCGGGTCGTACACGAGCAGCGCCCAGCCGCCGGCGGCCTTCGCGGCGGCCTCGAACTCGCCTTTCCAGCCTTCGTAGGAGCCGAAGTCCTCCTCGATGCGGGCGGCGAGTTCACCCTCGGGCTCGCCGCCGCCGTTGGGTGCCATGTTGTCCCAGAACAGCGTGTGGAGATAGTGTCCACTGCCGTTGTGGGTGACGTTCCCCAGAGCGCCGGCGGAGGAGCCGAACTCCCCCGACTCGCGGTTCTCGGCCAGCGTCTCCTCGGCCGACTGAAGCCCGTTTACGTACCCCTGATGGTGGGTGTCGTGGTGCCAGGTGAGCACCTGTTCGGAGATGTGGGGTTCGAGGGCGTCGTAGTCGTACGGGAGCGGTGGTAGTTCAGGTTCTGAGTGTTCGGACATATGAAATCACCTACACGGTAACAGTCGGGCGGATGACTTTTAAACGTTTAGAAGACGTATGATACCAATGCACATGCGGTGCTGGCCGGCGAGCGGACTCCTTGCGACGCTTCTCGGGGTAACCCGTGCGGTCGGACGCCGCCCCGCGATTACCGGTTCGGTGTCCGCCGACTCCGCTCGGGCCGCGTGTCGCTCGACGGGTCGCTGCGCTCCCCGTTCCGCTTCGAGGGGTGACTCACTCGCTACGCTCACGAATCACCCCTGGCGGCCTCGAACATCTCGATTGCCGCCTCCCGCCGCTCGCTGTGGTCCACGATGGGGTCCGGATACTCCGGCGCGGCCGAGCGCCGCTGGGTCAGCGAGGCCTCGTGCCACCCGTGGATTATCTCCGCGCCGGCGTCCCGGAGTTCGGGGACGTAGCGTTTGATGTACTCGGCGTCGGGGTCGTAGCGTTCCCCCTGTGTCATCGGGTTGAAGACACGGAAGTAGGGCTGGGCGTCGGTCCCCGTCGAGGCGGCCCACTGCCAGCCGCCGTTGTCGTTTGCGGTGTCGTGGTCGACCAGCCGCTCGCGGAACCAGTCGTACCCCTCCCGCCAGTCGATGTGGAGGTCCTTCGTCAGGAACGAGGCGACTATCATCCGCACGCGGTTGTGCATGAACGCCTCCTCGCGGAGCTGACGCATCCCGGCGTCGACGATTGGATACCCGGTCTCGCCGTCCTTCCAGGCCTGCAGGGCCTCGGGGTCGTCGTTCCACTGAATCGGGCGCTCGTAGGACTTGTAGTTCGCCGTGACCACGTTCGGGTTCGCAAAGAGGACCTGCGTGTAGAACTCCCGCCAGGCCAGCTGGGACTGGAACTCGGCGACCGACTCGTCGCGCTCGCTGCCGGGCTCGACGGCACTCCGCGCCTCGGCGGTCCCCGCGTACACCTCGCGGATGCCGATAGTCCCGAACTTCAGGTGGGGCGACAGATGCGAGGTGTTGTCGTCGTGGGGGTAGTCCCGCCGGTCGTCGTACCGGTAGACCCCGTCGTCGAGGAACGCGTCGAGCAGCTCGCGGGCCGGCTCGGTGCCCGCGGGCGGCACGTCGGCCTCGGGCTCGTCGAACCCCAGCTCGGAGAGCGTCGGGAGGTCGGTGTCGTCCTCGAACTCGACGAGCGCGTCGCCCGCCGGCGGGTCGTAGGGCTCGTCCTTCTCCCGGTCCTGCCACTTCCGGCCGAAGTAGGTGAAGACGCTGTAGGGGTCGCCGTCGTTGGTCGTAATCTCCCCGGGCTCGTGACAGACCGCGTCCTGGACGGCTTCGCGTGCCACGTCTGCGTCGTCCAGCGCCCGGCGGACCGCGGCGTCGCGCTCGCGGGCCAACCCGGAGTAGTCCTTGCCCCACGTCACGCGGTCGGCGCCGTAGTCGGTCGCCAGGTCGGGCAGCACCTCCCGCGGGTCCCCGCTGGCGACGAGGAGGTCGCTGTCGCGCTCGCGGTACCACTCGCGGAGGCGTGCGAGCGCGTCTAGCATGAACGCGACCCGGGGCGGGCCTGCGTGGGCGAGTACCTCGTCGTCGAAGACGAACACCGGAAGGACGGGGTCGTCGGCGCTGGCGCGGGCCAGTCCCGCGTTGTCCGCCGCCCGGAGGTCCCGCCGGTGCCAGTGCAGATACATACCGGTGTTCTGGAACTCGGCACCCAAAAAGGCGTACCCAACGCCGACAGCAACGTTTTGGTCACGGGGGCAAACCTCGGTGGTATGACCGACGACGCGGTACTGCTGACCGTCGAGGACGGCGTCGCGACTGTCACGCTCAACAGGCCCGATGAACGCAACGCCCTGGCGGAACCGACGGCCACACGGCTCGTCGAGCGGTTCGACGCCGTCGACGACAGCGACGCCCGCTGTGTCGTGCTCCGCGGGGCCGGGTCGGCGTTCTGTGCCGGCGGCGACGTGGCCGCGCTGGTCGACGGCGTCGACAGCGAGCGGTCGGCCACCGAGCGGGCCCGGACCGCCGAGACCATCAACGACGCCGTCGCGGCGGTCCACGGCTGCCGGCTGCCGGTGGTCGCGGCGGTCGACGGGCCGGCGTTCGGGGCCGGCGCGGGGCTGGCTCTGGCCTGTGATATCCAGCTGGCCAGCCCCGACGCGAAAATCGGCTTCGGGTCCCGGCGGCTCGGGCTCGGCGTCGACGCGGGCGTCTCCTACTTCCTGCCCCGCATCGTCGGCCCGAACAAGGCCAAGGAGCTGGTCTTTACCGGCGAACTGCTCGACGCCGACAGCGCCCGCGAGTTGGGCGTCTTCACGCGGCTGTTCGAGCGCGACGCCTTCGAAGCGGGCGTCGAGAACCTCGTGGCAACCATCGCCGACGGGCCGACCGTCGCGCTCTCACAGGCCAAGCGGCTCATCGACCGCGGCACCGCCTCGACGTTCGAGGCGGCCCTGGAGCGGGAGGCGAGCGCCCACGGGCTGGCCGCTACCACCGACGACCACGCGGAGGGGACGACGGCGTTCCTCGAACAGCGCGACCCGGAGTTCTCGGGGCGCTAGCGTCGCCACTGGGGAGTCGTGCGACAGAAGAAGTCGACCGGCTACAGTTTGCTCTCGGCGTCCTCTGCCAGTTCCTTCATCCGCTTGCCGACCCGGCCGGCGTCGGAGAACTCGTCTTCGCTCATCGCCGTCGCCAGCGCGTTCCCGAGGACGAAGACCGCGTGTTTGTGTTCGCTCTTCGATTTGTGGACGTCGGACGGCCGCACGTCGAGTTCGCCGTAGGGGTCGAACAGCCCGGGGTCGACGGTGTCCATCTCGTCACGGAAGAACTCCATGATGGTCACCATCTGTTCGTGTAATTCGAGCAATTCGTCTTTGTGCATTGTTGTACCAGTAATTCGGTCGAACCCGTATAAGAATTGCCCGAGACGGTGTACCAGAGTGACACGTCGGGGCGATGCTCGCGGCTACACCGCTCACGGCTTGGGGGATGGCACGCCGTTCGCTGCCACGTTCAGAACACGTACTCGTCGTCGTGGCCCATCATGCCGTCCTCTTCTTCGAAACCCGGTTCTTCGTCTTCGTCCGTCGGTCCGGAGGTCTTGTACGCCTTCAGACCGGTCGCCAGGAGGTCCTCGATGGCCTCCTCACGATTGAGGAACTCGCCCTGCTCGACCAGCTGAGCGATCTGCATTTCGAGGTGCTCAGGGATGTTGATCTCTACCTTTGGCATCGCAACGTTGGCACCTTTGAGCAAGGTACATTTAAACCTGGCGGGGGTAGGCAGCGGCCGTTTACACGGTAGATTCGCCCTGTCCGGTCCGAGCGAACGGAAGGTCGTGACTACTCCGGTATCGCGCCCTCTTCGCCGGTCACCATCGCCCGGTATCGCCACAGGTGAGGGTATAGTCAGGCTCAAAGGGGACCACTCCTAAGGGGGACGTGATGGAACCACTGCGTGGTGAGCACTCGACGGTCGGTGAGACGGCGGTCGTCACACGCGGGTGCCGGCTCGGTCCGGGCGCGGTCCGGACCGTGCTGGAGACCGACAGACGACCACGCTTTGGCTGGGCGACGCCGACGGAATCTATCGCCGCCGCGGGTGCCGCCGCGACCGTCACCGGCGGGGGACCGTCGCGGTTCGACGACGTGCGAGCGGCGACCGAGGCCCTGTTCGACAGCTGCGAGACGCCGTCCGGCGGCCTCCCGAGCGTCGCCCGACCGCGGCTGTTCGGCGGGTTCGCCTTCCACCACGGGGACCACGACGGCGAGGGGTCGCCCTGGGCCGATTTCCCCGGGGCCGCCTTCTTTCTGCCCGAAGTACAGGTGACCGAACGCGACGGTGACCGCTGGCTCACGACCGCGGCGGCCGGCGAGGACGCGGCCGACCGCGCCGAGGCCCTGCTCACCACCTGGAAAGAGCGGCTGGCCGACGAGCCGGCGACGGAGGTCGGCCGGGGACCCGGCATCGCCTCCCGCGAGCGCACCCCCTCACAGGCGGCCTGGCGCGACCAGGTGGCCCGGGCGATTTCGAGCGTCGAGGAGGGTCGCCTCCGGAAGGTCGTCCTCGCACAGGCGCTTCGGGTCCACCTCCGGTCGGACCTCTCCGTGCCGGACGTGTTCGCCCGGCTGGCCGAGACGTATCCGGACTGCTATCGCTTCCTGTTCTCCCCGGCGGACCGCGCCACGTTCTACGGCGCGACGCCCGAGCGGCTGGTGTCGCTGCGGGGCCGCACGGTCCGGACGGAGGCCCTGGCCGGCTCGACCGGCCGCGGCGACACGCCGGCCGAGGACGAGTGGCTCGCCGCCGAGCTGCTGGACAGCACCAAGGACATCCACGAACACGAACTCGTCGCGGAGGCCATCCGCGACCAGCTCGACCCCTACGCCGCGTCGGTCCGCATCGGCGACCGGACCGTTCGGCGGCTGGCGACGGTCCAGCACCTGCGGACCTCGATAACGGCCGAACTCGCCGACGACGAGCACGTCCTCTCGCTCGTGGACGCGCTCCACCCCACGCCCGCAGTCGGTGGCCTGCCGCCCGACGAGGCCCTCCGGACGATTCGCGAGACGGAGGCGTTCGACCGCGGCTGGTACGCGGCGCCCATCGGCTGGGTGGACGCCGCCGGCAACGGCACCTTCGCTGTCGGCCTCCGCTCGGCGGTCGCTACCGAGCGGACGGCGACGCTGTTCGCCGGGGCCGGTATCGTCGCCGACAGCGACCCGGACCGCGAGTGGGACGAAGTGCAACTGAAGTACCGGCCGATGCTCGACGAACTCGAATGAGCCACCCGAACGTCAACACCCTCTGGGCCGAGACGCTGGTCGAGGAACTGGTCGCCGGCGGCGTCGAGGCGGTCTGTGTCTCGCCGGGCAGTCGCTCGACGCCGCTCACCGTCGCCTGTGCCCAACACCCCGACCTCCGGGTGTACTCCCACCTCGACGAGCGCTCGTCGGCCTTCTTCGCGCTCGGCCGGGCCAAGCGAACCGGCCGGCCCACGCCGCTTGTCTGTACCTCCGGGACCGCGGCGGCGAACTTCCACCCGGCGGTCATCGAGGCCAGCCAGTCCGGCGTCCCCATGCTCGTCCTGACCGCGGACCGCCCACCCGAACTCACCGACAGCGGCGCGAACCAGACCATCGACCAGGAGAAGCTGTACGGCGACGCCGTCCGCTGGTACCGGGACATGCCGGAACCGGAGGCCGAACCGCGCAAGGTCCGGATGCTGCGAACGACCGCTGCGCGGGCGCTCTCGAACACGACCGGCGCCGACCCCGGCCCGGTCCACCTCAACTGCCGGTTCCGCAAGCCCCTGGAGCCGACGCCGGTCCCCGACGACCGCCCCGGGGGCGTGCCCGAAAACTGGGCCGAGGGCGACCGACTCGCCGCCGAGGGCCGCGACGGCCCGTTCGTCAGGACCGCTCAGGGCGTCGGCGAACTCGACGACGCCGCCCTGTCGCGGGTCGTGTCGGCCGTCGAAGCCGCCGACGGCGGACTCGTCGTCGCGGGACCGGCCGACGGCGGACTCGGGCCAGAAGCGCTCGGCGCGCTGGCCGAGGCGACTGGATTCCCCGTCCTCGCGGACCCGCTCTCGTCGCTCCGCTTCGGTCCCCACGTGGACAGTATCCCCGTGTTCGGCGGCTATGACGCCTACCTCGGGACCGACGCCGTCGGCGACTGGCCCGACCCCGAGGTCGTGCTCCGCTTCGGGGCCTCGCCGACCTCGAAGCCGCTGCGCCACTACCTCCGGGACGCCGCCCCGCGGCAGTTCGTCGTGGACCCGGCCGGCGGGTGGACGGAGGCGACCTTTACCGCGAGCGACCTCCTTGTCGCCGACCCCGACGGGACGGCCGAGGCCGTCGCCGAGCGGGTGAGCGAGGCCGGCGACCCGGCGTGGGCCGACCGGTTCCGGCACGCGGAGCGGACCCACTGGGAGACGGTCTCGGCTGCCCTCGACGGCGACTACTGGGAGGGCGGCGCGCTGGCCGACGTGGCCCGGCTGGCGCCCGACCCGGCGACGCTGTTCGTCTCCAACAGCATGCCCGTCCGTGACCTCGACCGGTTCGGTCGGCCGCGGACGGCGGACATCGCGGTGCTTGGCAACCGCGGCGCCAGCGGTATCGACGGTATCACCTCGACGGCGCTCGGCGCCGGCAGCGCCACCGACGACCCGCTCGTGCTGGTCACCGGCGACCTGGCCTACTACCACGACATGAACGGGCTGCTCGCGCTCGCCCGCTGCGATGTGGACGCCACCATCGTCCTCGTGGACAACGACGGCGGCGGCATCTTCCACATGCTCCCCATCGAGGGCCACGACACCTTCGAGGACCAGTTCAGGACGCCCCACGGGCTCGACTTCGAGCCGACTGGCGATATCTACGACCTCGATTTCGAGCGGATTGCGGACCGCGAGGCGTTCATCGACGCCTTCGAAAGCTCCGTGGGGAGTGACGGTACGCAGGTCCTCTCGCTCGGGTTCGACGCCGACGCGAGCCACGAGCGGCGGGGACGGCTCCAGCGGCGCCTCGCCGAGTCGCTCTAGTACCGCAGCGCCGACGCCGTCAGGACCGAGAACCCGAAGGGGAGTACCGTGGCACACAGTATCACGAGCCCGAGCGCCGAGAGGGGCGCGATGCCGAAGACGAGCAGCCCCACGACGCTGATGGCGCTCCAGCCGCCAAACAGCGGGAGCGCGACGCGGGGCATCGACTGGAGGTAAATTATCAACAACAGCGTACACGCGGTCAGGACGAGGTTGACGAGCGGCGGGAACGCCGGGAGGAGCGCCGAGAACAGCAACACCGGGTAGAGCGCGAAGGAGATGCCGAGCAGCGTGAGTTCGCGCCCGGTCGGCAGCGAAGGCCCGTAGCTCCGATTCGCGGCGACGTTCTCGCGCACGCTGTAGGTGTTGCCCGTCGCCGTCGCGCTCGTCGGGTCGGCGGTCCCCGCTCGGCGACTGCCCGGTGACGCCGTATCGTCGGCCGTGCTTGTCGCCGCCTCGTCCCTCCGGGTTCGCTCGCCCGCCTGCTGGCGTCGCTGGCGGGCCTCCCGCGTCCGCCGACGCTCCTCGCGGACTCGCTCGCGCGCTCGCCGTTCCCGCTGTGCGCGGTTTCGGGTCTCATTCCCGGCCGCGTCCGTCCCGGTGGTGCCGCTCCGCCCGTCGGTGTCCGCCTGACTCGTCTCGGACGCCCCGTCGCTCGCCGACGGCGTTCCGTCCCCGACGTAGGCCTCGTGGCCCAGCCGGTCGTAGCGGGCGCGTTCGTCCTCGTCGACGAGCACGTCCCGGGCCTCGATGAGCTGCTGCGTGGCCGCCCCCGCGTCCTCGTCGTCGCTCACGTCGGGATGGGTCTGCTTGAGACGCTCCCGGTAGGCCGCCTCTATCTCGTCGGTCGTCGCGTCCTCGGCGACGCCGAGCACGTCGTAGAACGTCTCAGTCATGACGGACTACTGTTGTACGTAGTCGGCGGTATCCCGATATAAAACCTCCCGGCCGGTTCCCGGCGAGTGCGCCTCTCAGTCCGGTTGCCGGCCGTCCGACAGGGGTGCCACGCGTCAGCGCCACAGCAGCAGGAACACCAGGAAGACGACCCAGACACCCGCAGCGAGGAGCAATCCGAGCAGTAGCTGCTGGATAATCAGAAAACTGTACAGCAGTATCACCACCGAGAGTACCGCCGGTCCGATGGCGAGCGTCAAGCTATCCGGTTTGGAGGGCATACGTGGCAACTGTCAGAAGCGATAACCAAAACCGTTCCGGGCCTACCGGGACGCTTTTTCCCTCGTCAGCCCCCAACGCAGGTATGGTCTCTGAGATTTTCGACCCCGACCGCTGGGAACCGATAGAGCGGTTCGACTTCGCCGACATCACCTACCACCGCTCGACGGAGACGGGCGCGGTCCGCATCGCCATCGACCGCCCGGAGAAACGCAACGCCTTCCGGCCCGAGACGGTCGACGAACTGTCGGAGGCGCTGGACCACGCCAAGCGGCTCACCGACGTTGGCTGTGTCCTGCTGACGGGGAACGGCCCCTCCGAGAAGGACGGCGGCTGGGCGTTCTGCTCGGGGGGCGACCAGAGCATCAGGGGCGAGAGCGGGTACGAATACGAGGCGGATGGAGATAGCGAGTCGCGAAGCGACTCGAACAGCCGAGCGGGGAGCGACGCGACCCGCGAGGCAGCCGTCGGCGACGAGGACGCCCCCGAGAACGTCGGCCGGCTCCACATCCTGGAGGTCCAGCGCCAGATTCGCCACATCCCCAAACCCGTCGTCGCCGTCGTCCCAGGGTGGGCCGTCGGCGGCGGCCACTCGCTGCACGTGGTCTGTGACCTCACCGTCGCCAGCGAGGACCACGCGAAGTTCCTCCAGACCGACCCCGACGTGGGCAGCTTCGACGGCGGCTTCGGCTCGGCGTATCTCGCCCGGCAGGTCGGCCAGAAGAAGGCCCGCGAGGTGTTCTTCCTCGGGAAGACCTACGACGCCGAGGAGGCCGCCGACATGGGGATGGTCAACGACGTGGTCCCCCACGACGAGCTGGAGGCGACCGCTATCGAGTGGGCCGAGCGGATGAACGAGAAGTCGCCGACGGCGATGCGGATGCTGAAGTACGCCTTCAACCTCGATTCGGACGGGATGGTCGGCCAGCAGGTCTTCGCCGGCGAAGCGACCCGGCTGGCGTACATGACCGACGAGGCCCAGGAGGGGCGGGACGCATTCAACGAGGGCCGAGCGCCCGACTTCGACGACGTGCCCTGGCACTACTGAGACGCCGACTGCGGCCGGTCAGCCTTCGCCGACCATCCGGTCTTCCTCGTCCCACTCGCGCTGGCGCAGTTCGTACTTCTGGATCTTTCCGGTGGCCGTCGTCGGGAGCGACTCGACGAACTCGACCTCGCTGACGGCTTTGTAGGTCGCCAGGTGTTCCCGGGTGAACGAGACCAGTTCGTCCCCGTCGGTCCCCGGCTCCTCGGGGTCGCCGGAGGCCGGGACGACGAAGGCCTTTGGCGTTTCGCCCCACTGGCTGCTGGGGGCCGGGACGACCGCGACCTCGGCGACTTCGTCGTGTTCGTACAGGGTGTCCTCCAGTTCGATGCTGGAGATGTTCTCCCCGCCGGAGATGATGATGTCCTTCTCGCGGTCCTGAATCGCGAGCATGCCCTTCTCGTTGACGACGGCGAGGTCGCTGGTGTGGAACCACCCCTCGCGCTTTTCGTTGAACGCTTTCTCCGTCACCTCGGGCTTCTCCCAGTAGCCTTCCATGACCTGGTTGCCACGGACGAGGATTTCGCCGATGGTCTCGTCGTCCCACGGGACCTCGTTGCCATCGTCGTCGACGACTGCGATTTCGGTCCCCAGCGGCGCGATGCCCTGCCGCTTTTTGAGCGCGAAACGCTCGTCGCTGTCCTCGTCGATCAGGCGACGGGTCGCGGAGGTGCCGATGAGCGGGCCCGTCTCGGTCGCACCGTAGAGCTGGCGGAAGTGCCAGCCGAACGTTTCTTCGACGGTTCGGATGATGCTCTCCGGCGGCGCGGCGCCGGCGGCGGTGACTCGCATCGGGTTGTCGCCCTCGGTGGGGACGTCGTTTTCCTCGTAGTACTCGTCGAGCATGTTGAGCACCGTCGGCGCACAGCAGAGAAACGAGACGTCTTCCTGGACGATCTGCCGGAAGATATCTTCGGCGTCGACGCCGCGGGTACAGACGTGTTTCGAGCCCATGCCCGTGATGGCGTAGATGTGGCCCCAGCCGTTGACGTGGAACATCGGCAGCGTCCACAGATAGTTGTCGTCGTCGGTAATCTCGTGGTGAATCGTCACGAGCTGGGCGTGCAGCGACTCGGTGCGGTGGGTCCGCATGACTCCCTTCGGGTCGCCGGTCGTCCCGGAGGTGTAGTTGATCGTGATGACGTCGTCCTCGTCCATCTCGGGTCGCTCGAAGGTCCCGTCGGCCTCGACGAGTTCGTCGAAGTCCTCCCAGTCGCCCTCGACTTCGCTGGCGTCGTTCGTAACGAAGACCTCCGTCGGCACCTCGTCGCGGACGGCCTCTATCTTCTCGGCGTACTCGTAGTCTGCGTAGATGGCGTCCACGCCGGCGTCTTCGAGGATGTACTCGAAGTCGTCCGGGACGAGACGGTAGTTCAGCGGCGTGTGGACCGCTCCGAGTTCCATGATGCCGTAGGCCGCTTCGAGGTGGTAATGCGTGTTCGGGTCGAGGACGGCGACGCGGTCGCCCTTCTCGATGCCCCGGTCCGAAAGCGCCGCGGCGAACCCGTCGACGCGAGCGCCCAGCTCGTCGTACGTGTACCGTTCGCCGGTCGTCGCGACGACCGCCTCCTCGTCGCCGTAGTGTCGCCGCGCCCGGTCGAGGAAGTCCGTCACCAGAAGTGGCTTCTTCATCGTGTGACCAGTACGATTAATAGTTATATATAATCTTTGTATTAATCTGCCATGTCGCCGCCCGCCCCGGATATCGAGGGGCGCCCGGCTCCCCGACGACCGGGCCCATCAGGTCCGGGTCGTCGTCCCGGGCGGTACGTCCGCGAGCGGGAGCGTCAGTTTGACGACCGTCCCCGGGTCGGTGTCCGCGATGTCGAACGTCCCGCCGCTGTTGACCGCCATCCAGCGGATGAACCACAGGCCAAGCCCGGTGGTGTGCTGGAGGTCCGACTCGGTACCCTCGTTGAGCGCGGCCAGTTCGACCTCCGAGAGCCCCTCGCCGTCGTGGCTGACACGGACGACTGCGCGGTCGTCGTCGGCCGCCATCGACACCGTGACCTCGACGGTGTCGCCGGCCTCCGCGGCCCGCTCCAGGAGCTCGGTCATCGCCAGTTCGAACGAGTTGTGGGCGATTGCCCACAGCGAGTCCGGTACGTCGACGGAGAACGTGGCGTTCTCGAACTCCATTCGCGTCTCAGCGACGGCGCGGATGGTCCGGTCGGCGATATCGATGGGGCCCGTCAGCTCGTCGCCTCCCGGGTCGACGGTGTCGGTGAACTTCCGCGCCGTCTCGGCCAGTTCCAGCAGGTCCTCGCCGGCCTGTTCGATAGTCGACGCCGCGTCGGTGACTCGCTCGTCCTCGCTGTGCCACTGTATCTGTTCGGCCTGTGCCAGCATCACCAGCAGCTTGTTCCGGAGGTTGTGTCGCAGGACGCGGTCGAGCACCGAAATCCGGGACTCGCGCTCCCGGTCCTCGGTGATGTCCCGGCTCACGCAGACGACGCCCTCGAACGTCTCTGTCGGCAACACGCCCACCGTGGTCTGGAACCGCCGCGGGCGCCCGTCCGCGTTCTCGACGACGGTCCCGACGCTCATCTGGTCGGTATCCGAATCGGCCAGGTTGAGGGCCGCCGCACTGAGCACCTCGGCGTGGTCGGTCCCGAACACGGACGAGACGTGTGCCCCCAGTATCTCGTCTTCCGGCCGCTCGGCGAACTTCTCCGTCGCGTCGTTCAGCAAGGTGAAGTGGAGCCGCTCGTCGAGCGCGTAGATTGGGTCCCCGGCCGCGGTGACTATCTCCTCGTACCGCCGGAGCAGCCGAGTCCGCTCGACGCGTTCGGTGACGTCCTCCTGGAAGCCGACGAAGTGGGTCGCCGTGTCCCCCTCGCCGTACACGGGCGATATCTCGAGGTCGTTCCAGAACAGCTCGCCGTTCTTCCGGTAGTTCCGCAGCAGCACGCTCACCGGCCGTTGCTCGTCGATAGCGCGCCGGACCTCCCGGACGGGCTCGGTCTCGGTCCCGGGGCCCTGCAGAAACCGGCAGTTCCGACCGAGCACTTCCGACCGGTCGTAGCCCGTTATCTCGAGGAAGGCGTCGTTGACGTACCGGAGCTCCTGGTCGCCCCCGGCGTCCGCGATGGAGATGCCCGCCTTCGCGTCGTCCATCGCCCGGGCGAACAGCGCCAGCTGCTCGGACTGGGTTCGGGACCTGAGCAGCGCCGAGACCCGGTGACGGAACACCCGCTTCGAGGTGGGGACCGAGAGCACGTCGTCGATGTTGTCCCAGTAGGGCTCTGCGGCCTGTTCCGAGTCGTTCGGACCCAACACAAGGAGGACCGGGAGCCGGACCGAGCCGAGTTCGGCGCGTCGCTCCGCGATACTGTCGGCTATCGACGGGAACGTGGTCGTATCGGCGACACAGAGGTCGAACTTCGGGAGCGGCTCCGTCCCGTCGGCGGTCCTGACATCGAGTTCCGTCTCGCGCAGCTGCTCGGCCAGCAGCTCCCGGTCGCGGGGATTCGCGATACACAGCAGGACGCGGGGAGACTTGTTGCGGAGAGGGCCCCCTCCCGGAAACGACGCGTCGATCATCAGTCGGGTTGCCGTGTCGGCGTTCCCGTCAGCACCCCTCTGAGGTCCGAGAGCGCCTCCCCGATGTGGATGCCGTCGTCGGTGATACGGAACGCGCGCAGCGTCGACTCGAAGTCGCCGAACCGCTTTTTCAGCACGCCGATGGCCTTCCGTATCTCGCCGCCGACCTCGATGTAGCGGATGAACACCACGTTGTCAGCGAGATAGCTGACCCGGGAGTCCGAGGCCTGAAAGGTGCCCGTGACCGACGAGAGCTCGTCGGTCAGCGCCACGGTGACGCCCATGTTCCGGAGGTAGCGACAGAGCGCGTGCAGCTCCTGTCGGAGTTCGGTGTCCGGGTTCCCCAGCGCGAGCTGGTAGCCCGCCGTCCCGTCGAGGAGGACGAACTCGACGCCGCGCTCCTCGACGGCGAGCCGGACCTGATGGGCGAACTCGTCCGCGGAGATGCTCAGCGGCTCGACCTCGTGTACCTCGAAGTGGCCCTCCTCGCGCAGCTCGCTGACGCCCATCCCGATGGCGTCCGACCGGTGGCTGAAACTGTGCTCGGACTCCTCGAACAGGTACGCCGCCACCTTCTCGCCCCGGCGGGCGCTCGCCCGGGCCAGCGCGGTCCCGGTCGTCGACTTGCCGACCCCGCTCGGCCCGCTGAGGAGGGTGACGCTCCCCCGTTCGATACCGCCGCCGAGCAGGCCGTCGAGCGCGTCGATGTCGGTCGAGAGGGACTCGTACTCGAAGGGCCGGTCGTGGTCCTCCGGGACCAGGCTCGGGAACACGGAGATACCCCGGCCGCCGTCGATGCGGATGCCGTGGGCCCCGCTGTGAAAGCCCGACCCGCGGAACTTCTCGACTTCGAGTTCGCGGCCCCGCTCGGTCCGCCGCATCGTTATCGAGCCGTCGGCGAGGTACTGTAGGTCCTCGTCGGACTGCTCAGCGGTCGACTGCGTGGTAAACAGCGTCGTTATCCCGCGCTCTTTCAGGTAGCTCATCAGCGACGCGGCGGTGCGCTTGAACTGGTACTCGTCGGGCGTGAGATGGCGCAGGAGCGTCAGGGGGTCGATGAACACCCGGTCGGGTTCGTGGTTCTCGATGGCGTCGCTGATTCGGGAGACGATGTCGCTCCCCTCCACTTCGCTCGGGCCGAACACCGTGTAGTTGCCGTCGTCCATGAACTGCGTCGCGGAGGGGCTCATGTCCTCGATGACGACGTCGTCGAGGTCGAACCCCAGGGCCGCCGCGTTCGTCGCGATATCCTTCGCCGTCTCCTCGAACGCGAAGTACAGGGCCGTCTCGCCGGCCGCCGCGCCGGCGCTCAGAAAGTGATAGCCCACTATCGTCTTGCCGGTTCCCGAGTCGCCCCGGATGGTGTAGCTCCGCTCGTCGATGAACCCGCCCTGAAGAATCGCGTCCAGCCCGGCGAGACCCGAGGAGATACGGGTACTTTCTCGCGAACTCATACCGTCCCTTTCGGAGGATACGGGAAAAGTGTAATCATTATATCACTGCCTTTCCCGGCGAATTTATCCCCGGGACTACGGAACCTCCCCGGGGCGAACCGTAGTCGCTTTGTGGCGAGGACCCCAAATCCGCGCAATGAGTACCGCGACGCCGGACATCTCGAAACGCAAGGCGTGGCTCATGGCCGCGAGGCCACAGACGCTCCCCGCCGGCGCCGCGCCGGTGGTCGTCGGCGCCGGGCTCGCCGTCCACGCGGACGTCTTCGAACCGCTCGTGGCGCTCGCGGCGCTGGTCGGGGCCTTGCTCATACAGGTCGGAACGAACTTCGCGAACGACTACTACGACGCGGTCAAGGGCGCCGACACGGACGAACGCGAGGGGTTCACCCGCGTGACGGCCGGGGGGCTCATCGAGCCCGCGTCGGTCAAGCGGGCGATGGTCCTGACCTACGCGCTCGCCGTCGCCGTCGGCGTCGCGCTGGTGGCTATCGGCGGCGTCCCCATCGTCGTCGTCGGCCTCTCGGGCATCGCCGCGGGCGTCCTCTACACCGGAGGGCCGTTCCCCTACGGCTACCGCGGCCTGGGTGACCTCTTCGTCTTCGTCTACTTCGGGCTGGTCGCCGTCACCGGCACCTACTACGTCCAGGCCGTGGCGAGCATGCCCGCCGTCGGTGCGTTCCCGACGACGCTCCCCGCCGGGTCGGTCCCGGTCGACGCCGTGGTCGCCAGCCTCCCGGCCGCGGGGCTCTCGACGGCCATCCTCGTCGTCAACAACGTCCGGGACCGCGAGACGGACATGGCCGCGGGCAAGAAGACCCTCGTCGTGTATCTGGGCTACGGACCGAGCCGCGTGCAATACCTCGTCCTCGTCGGCATGGCCTACGTGGTTCCGGTCCTGTTCGCGCTGGACCCGCGCTACGGCCTGCCGGCGCTGGCGCCGCTGCTGACGCTCCCCCTCGCTGTGGGGACGAGCAGGACCGTCCTCACCCGGACCGACGGCGAGGCGCTGAACCCCGCCCTCGAACGGGTCGGCCAGACGCTCTTTGCCCACTCACTGCTCTTTGCCGCGGGGCTGGCGCTCCCGACACTGCTATGAACACCGCGCCGTTCTCGCTCCCCCTTTCGAGCCCGCTCGCGACGGCTAGCGGGACCATCGAGGCCCGTGAGGGGGTCGTCGTCCGCTACGACCACCGCGGCGAGACCGGCGTCGGCGAGGCGACGCCGCTGCCCGGCTGGACCGAATCGCTGAGCGACTGCCAGGCCGCGCTCGACACCGCCGCGGACGCCGACCGCCGGGGCGGCCACACCGCCGCGATGCTGGAACTCGCGGCCGACAGCGTCCCCGCGGCGCGCCACGGCTTCGCGACGGCGCTGCTCGACGCCGACGCGCGGGCCGACGACGTCCCGCTCTACCGGTGGTTCGACGCCGACCGTCGCTGTGAGAGCGTCCCGGTCAACGCCACTGTGGGCGACAGCGACCCCGACGCGACCGCCGAGGCGGTCGCCCGGGCGGTCGGGAGCGGCTTCGACTGCTGCAAGCTGAAAGTCGGCGCCCGCTCGGTCGACGAGGATATCGAGCGGCTCCGCGCCGTCCGCGAGCGCGTCGGCGACGTGGCGCTACGGGCGGACGCCAACGGCGCGTGGACCCGCGACCAGGCGGCCCGGGCGTTCGAGGCCTTCGCCGACCTCGGCGTCGACTACGTCGAACAGCCGCTCCCGGCCGACGACCTGGCCGGTCACGCCGACCTGCGGGGCGGTCCGGTCGGCGTCGCGCTGGACGAGTCCCTCATCGACGCGCGGGCGGATGCGGTGCTCTCGGCGGACGCCGCCGACGTGCTGATACTGAAACCGATGGTGGTCGGCGGGCCGGGCAACGCCCACACGCTCGCGCTTCGGGCCCGCGACCGGGGCGTAGAGCCGGTGGTGACGACCACCGTCGACGGCGTCGTCGCCCGGCTGGCGGCGCTGCACGTCGCCGCCGCGGTCCCCGATATCGGCGCCTGCGGGCTGGCGACGGGCGACCGGCTGGCGCGGGACCTCGCGCCGGACCCTGCGACGGTGACTGACGGCGAGATGACCGTCCCCCAGGGGGACGGACTCGGTATCGACCCCTCGGAGGTGACGCCGGATGCGTGAGCCGGTCGAGTGGCCGACGCGGGACCCCCTCACCCACCGCGCGGCGACGACGCCCGAGCGGACCGCCGTCGTGGACGCAGACCGCGACACGGACCGGCGCTACCGCGAACTCGATGCCGCCGTCGACCGCGTCGCGGCGGCGTTCGACGCCCACACTCCGGGGGCGGGCGGCCGCGTCGCGGCGCTGGTCGACACCCGGCCCGCGGTCGCCGAGTTGCTGTACGGGGCGATGCGGACCGGACGGACGTTCGCGCCGCTGAACGTCGACCTGGACGCCGACACGCTCCGGGACCAAGTCGACGCGCTCGGCGCCGACCTGCTGGTCTGTGAGCGCGATACCGAACCGCTGGCGACGGCGGTCGCCGACTGCCCCGTCGTCTCCGTCGACGAGCCCACAAGCGGGGCCGACGGGCCGCTGGCGGACGCGGTGCCGGCCCCGGACGTGACGCCGGCCGAGCTATCGCGGGACGACACCGCGCTGATTCTGTTCACCTCCGGGACGACGAGCGACCCGAAGGGCGTCCGCCTCACGCTGGGGAACCTCGTCGCGAGCGCGACGGCGTCGGCGTTCCGGCTGGGCGTCGTCCCCGGGGACCGGTGGCTGGTCTGTCTGCCGACCTACCACATGGGCGGGCTGGCACCGTTCGTCCGCTGTGTGCTGTACGGCAGTACCGCCGTCGTCCAGCGGGAGTTCGACCCGGCGGCGACGGCCGAGGCGATGGCCGAGCGGAGCGTGACGGGCGTCTCGCTCGTCCCGACGATGTGCAAGCGGCTGCTCGATGCGGGCTGGGAACCGACCGACGCCCTCCGCTTTGTCCTGCTGGGCGGCGGGCCGGCGTCCGCCGACCTCGTCGACCGCTGTGAGCGGCGGGGCGTGCCGGTCTGCCCGACCTACGGGATGACCGAGACTTCCTCGCAGATTGCGACGGCGCTGCCCGGGACGGCGTTCGCACACGGCGGGACCGTCGGCCAGCCGCTGGTCAACACGACCGTGACCGTCCTCGCAGACGGCGAGCCGGCCGAGCCGGGCCAGCGGGGCGAACTCGTCGTCTCGGGCCCGACGGTGACGCCGGGGTATCTGGACGACGGCGAGACCGCGGCGGCGTTCAGCGACCGGGGCTTTCACACCGGCGACCTAGGCTACCGCGACGGCGACGGGCACCTCTGGGTCGTCGGCCGCGCGGACGACCGAATCGTCACCGGCGGCGAGAACGTCGACGCGGGGGCGGTCGCCGCGGCGATTCGGGACTGTCCCGGCGTCGAGGACGCTGCGGTGGTCGGCCTCCCCGACGAGGAGTGGGGCCAGCGAGTCGCCGCGCTGGTCGCCGGCGAGACCGACGCCGAGACCGTCCTGGACCACTGCCGGGCCGAACTCGCCCGCTACGAGGTTCCGAAGACGGTGCAGGTCGTCGACGTACTGCCGCGGACGCCGTCGGGGACGGTCGACCGCGAGGCCGTCCGTCGGCGGTTGGCGGCGTAGGGCGGGAAAGCCGTTTTCACCGCCGAGCGCCAACGAGCGCCCGTGTGTACCATCGTCCTCGCCTGGCAGGTGTTCGAAGACGCGCCGATAGCTCTCGCGGCCAACCGTGACGAACTGCTCGACCGCCCCTCGGAGCCCCCCGAGCGGCGCCAGTGGGGACGCGAGGTCGTCGCGCCGGCCGACGCCGAGGCCGAGGGGACCTGGGTAGGGTACAACGAGGACGGGCTCCTGGTCGCGGTCACCAACCGCTGGACCGACGCCGACCTGGCCGGCGAGCGGTCCCGCGGGCTGCTCGTACGGGACTGCCTGAGCCACGAGTCGGCCGAGGACGCCGCCCGCGCCGTCGAGGGCGCGGTCCGGGAGGCCGAGTACGCCGGCTTCAACCTCCTGCTGGCCGACGAGAACGCCGCCGTCCTGCTCGAGTGGGACGGCCAGCTCGCCGTCAGGAACTTCCAGCCCGGCGTCCACGTGGTCGTCAACGTCGGCGCCGACGCCGACTACCGGATACCGCAGTCCCGGGCCGACGCCGGCGAGGGACAGGCCGAAAACGCCGACCGGTTGCGGGAGGTCATGCAGGTCGAACCCGGGGAGGGCGTCGACTCCTGGCTCGACCGGGCCGGCGGGACGATTTCCGACCACGAGTACGGCGTCTGCGTCCACAGCGACGGCTTCGGTACCCGTTCGTCGTCGCTCATCGCCATCGGCGAGACCACTCGCTACGAGTTCGCCGACGGTCCGCCCTGCGAGACGGTATACCGGCCAGTCGAAGGCCAGATTTAAGCGGTCGACCGGCGGACGTTGTACCATATGAGTTCGGCAGCGTCGGAGGCGGACCTCTCTGAGGACGAGCGTGCCGGATTGGAGCTCATCCGCGAGTCCGGCGGCATCCATCAGAGCGACTTCTGGAAGGAGCTCGACGTCTCCTCCCGGAAGGGCAGTCGTATCGTCGAGTCCCTCTTCGAGAAGGGGCTCATCCAGCGTGAGGACACCGTCTACGAGGGCCACAACACGTACTTCCTCACGCCCGCGGCGCGGGACCTGGACTTCTCCCTGCTGATGGCCGGCGACCAGCTCTCGCCGTTTATCGGCGACGAGGAGGTCGACCCACACGACGACACGTTCTCCCAGTGGGTCATGACGCTCGCGTACCAGGACTAAACGGCGGTTTCTCCCGGCAGCGCCGCTTCGGGGTTCGAAATAGAGAACTCGGAGCGCCGTCACTCGGACGGTCGGCGCCGTAGTCCGGCCAACGTCACACCCGGCAGCGTCAGTCTTCGAGCGCGTCGGCGATACGGTCCAGCGTGCGCCGCACGTCGTGGACCTCGTCGCGGAGCTTGCGCATTTCGCGGGTCAGCTCCTCGTTGTCGCTGCCCCCTTCCTGTGCCTGCCCGGGCGCGCCGCCGGGACCGCCCGGACCGCCGCCCATCCCGCCGGGGCCGCCACCGCCGCCCATCATGCCGCCCATCATCTGTGCGAAGGGGTTGCCGCCGCCGCCCATCCCGCCGGGGCCGCCGCCGCCGCCCATCATCTCTTCCATGCGCTCTTCGCGGCTCATCCCCTCGCCCTCACCCTCGCCTTCCTCCGCGCGCTTCTGTCGGATCTCCTCGACGCGCTCGCGGAAGGACTTCTCCTCGTCGTCGGTCGATTCGGCCGCCTCGTCGTCTGTCTCGGGCTCGTCGTCTGCCATGGATTCCGGTTCGGTTGGCCGGCGGAAAAGGGTTGTCGTGTCAGGCCAAGCGTGGGACGAGCGGACCCCTCACCGGTCGGGCTCCACGTCGGTCACGCCGTGACGGGTGGGGTGAGGTCGAGCTGGTCGACGACCGCGTCGATGTCACTCTGTTCCGGTAAATCGTCCGCTGTCGTCGCGTCGTTCGTCCGTTAGGTGCCCATGAGGTTGGGGTGGTGTCTGGGTCTCGGCGAGTCTCGGACTCACTGGAACGTCGATTCGTCTATATCGTGGGAGGAGAAGTCGTAGTCGTCGACCTCTTCGGCGAAGTAGTCGCTGTAGTTCTGGTCCTGCTCGCCGCCGGCGATGTGGGAGTCGAGCCAGTTGCGGGCGAACTCCAGTACCTCCATCGTGATGTACTCCCCCTCCTCGTGTTTCTTCCGGAGTTCGGTCACCTTCTGGGCGAACTCCTCGTGCATCTCCTGGTGGCCGAAGAAACACTCCGAACAGTCGTCCGCGTACCCACACCCCTCCATGAACTCCTCTTCGTCGGTGAAGTGGTACTCGGTGTACCGCTCCAGTTCACGCAGCGTGTCGCCGAGTTCCTCCTCCGCGCGGCCCTCTCTCATCGCATCGTGGAGCTCGTTCAACACCGCGAACAGCCGCTTGTGTTGGTCGTCGTATCTGTCGATACCCGTGCTGTAGCGCCGTTCGTCCCATTCGATTAGCGCCATCAAATCAGAATTGTCAGTATCATATTAAAGCCAGGCGGGAGATTTCTCAGTAGGTGGGAACGTCCCGCTCTGTCCGATTTCCGCGGGTCGGTCGAAGCCAGCCCGGCGATACTCTCACCAGTGAACGGCCACCCAAACTCAGCCGAACGCGCCGAGACTCGACTGCAGGTCGCGGTCGGAGGGCCCCTTGTCGAGTTCGCACCCGACCAGGTCACGCAGGTCGACGGCGTAGACGCTACCGACGTTCTCCAAGACGGCGACACGGCCCTTCGTCCCGCGTACAGTCCCGGTCGCCAGCGTCTCGGCGATGGGACGGTCGGCCAATTCCAGCCCGTAGTCGAACTCGTAGGTCTCGAGCGGGTCGTACTCGGAACACAGCCGGTCCCAGAACGGTCCCGCGACCGACTCGGCGAACCCGGCTATCTTGGTCGGCACGCGGACCCGGTCGCCCAGGTCGGCGGCGATGTCGGCCTCGACCTGCCGAGCGATGCGGCCGTCGGCGACGGTCCTGAGGTGGGCGGCCCGGTCGGCCCCCTGCTCCCGGAGCCGGGTCTCCAGGCGCCACGAGCGGGTGACGCCCACCTTCACGATATCGGGCGCGAACGCCGCCAAGTAGACGGCGTGTTCCTCGTCGCAGGCCTCGATGGGTTTCCCGCAGTCGCCGGTACAGCGCGCACAGGGCCACCGGCTCGTGTGTTCGGCGCAGTAGGGCGCGTCGGCGGCGTCACAGCGGTGGTGGACCATCGACTCATCTGCCCGACTGTCGTCGTCCGGGACACCGCTCTCGACGGCGCCGGCACAGTGGCGCTCGCCGAGCCGGTAGGAGAGCTCCGTCCCCGGGTCCAGCCGCTCGACGGTGACTCCGCCGTCCTCGGCCAGCAACAGGGCGGCGTGGTCCTCGACACGGGCGCGGTAGCCGACGACTTGCACGCCCCGGCGTTGGCGGCGGACGGGCAAATGGCTACCGGGACGGGGCTTTTGGTCGTGGCGTGAGAAGGCACCCCATGGCCGACCTCGAACTGTCGAGCCCGGCGTTCGACGACGGCGAGCGAATCCCCGCCGAGTACGGCTACACCGAGGAAAACACCAGTCCGCCCCTGGAGATACGCGACGTGCCGCCGACGGCCGAGTCGCTCCTGCTCGTGGTCGACGACCCCGACGCGAAGGAACCGGCCGGGAAGGTGTGGAACCACTGGCTCTGCTGGTCGATTTCGCCCGATACCGAGTCGATTCCGGCCGGGTCGACGCCGAGCGGTGCCGTGGAGGGACAGAACGACTACGGCGAGACCGGGTGGGGCGGACCGAACCCCCCGGACCGCGAACACACCTATCGGTTCCTGCTGTACGCGCTGGATACGGGCGTCGACCTCCCGCCGGACGCGACCAAGGACGACCTCTACGACGCGGCCAGCGGGCACATGGTCGGCAAGGCGGAACTGACAGGGACCTATCCGGCCTGACCGACGCTCAGAAGAGGTTGAAAAGCGCCGCGATGCCGCCGATGACGAACAGCATCGGGAGCGCCGACTGGGACCCCAGGAGGAGTGCGACGATTCCGACACCGCTCAGCGCGATGGCCCCGGTCCGCTTGTAGTCGGGGACGCCGTCCCTGACTGCGGGCGTCGCCGCGCCGCCGAGATAGAGCGAGAAGGCCCCGAAGAGCAACCCCTGGACGTCGTCGCCCAGGTAGAACACCACCATCGTCAGCACGCCGGAGATAACCGCGCCGAGCCCGAAGAGGAGCCGCTCGGTGTCGACGGCCGAGAGCCGCGAGGCTACGTTCATACCCAGGTCTCCGCGACGGCGGGTATAATAGCCACCGGTCACGGGCGGTCTCGAGCGTGGCGCGATGCCGCCGCGGGGCCTTGCCCGTCCCTCAGAGCTCGTCGATGAGTTCGCGTGCCGACTGCCGGACCGCGTCGTCGCTGGACTGGGTCGGCTCCCACCCCAGGCCGGCCAACTTCTCGATGGACAGCCGCATCCGGGGCACGTCGCCGGTCCAGCCGCGGTCGCCGCCGGTGTGTTCGTACGCCGGCTCGACGCCCATCTCGTCGGCGACGATGTCGGCGATGCGGTCGACGGAGGTCGTCGTCCTGGTCCCGAGGTTGAAGACGTTGTGGTCGCCGTCGGCGTGTTCGACCGCATAGACCATCGCATCGATGCACTCCGAGACGTGCATGTAGGACTTCTCCTGGCGGCCGTCGCCCAGAATCGTCAGCGTCTCGGGGTCCTCGCGGAGCTTCTCGACGAAGTCCGGGATGACCGCGCCGCGCAGTCGCGGGCCGACAATGTTGGCAAAGCGGAACACCCACGACTGGAGGTCGTGGCTGTGGGCGTAGGTCGAAATCAGCGACTCCTCGGCCAGCTTGGTCGCGCCGTAGACGCTGATGGGTTCCAGCGGCGCGTAGTCCTCCGGTGTCGGCCGCGGGGCCTCGCCGTACACCGTCGAGGAGGACGTGAACACGAGCCTGTCCACGCCGACCGCGTCCATCCGTTCGAGGACGTTGTACGTTATCTCGCTGTTGTCGTCGAACTGCCGCCGGGGCGTGTCCGTGTCGACGAGCTTCGAGGCGGCCAGGTGGACGACGAGGTCCGTCTCCGCGGTGATGGCGTCGGCCACGACCGCCTCGTCGGTGAGGTCGCCGGCCAGGAACTCGGCGTCGCCGTGGACCCACTCGCGCCTGCCGTTCGAGCCGTCGTCGACGACCAGCACGTCGTTGTCGGCTCCCAGGCGGTCGACCAGGTGCGAGCCGATGAAGCCGGCGCCCCCGGTGACGACGATTCGCTTGTCCTGTAGGTTCATAGCGTCACTGCGACACCGCGCTCAAATAGCGTTGCGATACGGGGATGACAGTGAGGTTAAGTACCGTCACCGGCCAGCGTAGGGTATGCAACGGTTCAGCCGCCGGACGTTCATCGCGGGGAGCGTCGCACTGGCGACAGGGAGTGCGGGCTGTCTCTCGGGCGGGGACGACTCGACCCCGACGCCGGGCATCGGGACGATAGCCGAGTCGACCACGCCGGACACGGAGGGGGCCCTCCCCTCGCCGGTCGCCGGCGACCCCGAGGCCGACGTGACCGTCGCCGCCTACGAGGACTACGCCTGCCCGCACTGTGCGACCTACTCGCTCGACGTGTTTCCCCAGCTGGCGAGTGAGTACCTCGAACCGGGGCGAATCCGCTACGAGTTCCACGACTTCCCGATTCCGGTCGACGAGACGGTCTCGTGGCAGGCCGCAAGCGCCGCCCGCGCGGTCCAGGTCGAGGCCGGCTCGCAGGCGTACTTCGAGTACAGCGAGTCGCTCTTTGGCGACCAGTCGAACCTCGGCCCCGACCGGTACGCCTCACTGGCCGAGGAGGTCGACGTCGACGGCGAGACCGTCCGACAGGCCGCGACGGAGGAGCGATACAGCGAGACCGTCACCGCGGACAAGCAGGGCGGCCTGGACAGCGGGGTCTCCGGGACGCCGACCGTCTTCGTCAACGGGAGCCAGGTCGAGTGGCAGGAAATCGCCTACGAGCCCCTGAAAGACGCCATCGAATCGGCGATGGGCGAATGAACTCCGCACAGGACGTGACGGTCCTCCGGTTGGGACACCGGCCCGGGCGGGACGAGCGCATCACTACCCACGTCGGCCTGACCGCGCGGGCGCTCGGGGCCGACCGCATCGTGTTCGCCGGCGCGGCCGCCAGTCGCGCCGACACCGTCGTCGACATCACGGACCGGTTTGGCGGCCCCTTCGACGTGGAGACGACCGACGAACCCAAGCGCCGCATCCGCGAGTTCGATGGCACCGTGGTCCACCTGACGATGTACGGCGAACCGATTCAGGACGTGGAGGGCGACATCGGCGAGGCTCACCAGTCCGAGCCGCTCCTCGTCGTCGTCGGGGCCGAGAAGGTCCCCTTCGAGGTGTACGAACGGGCCGACTACAACGTCGGCGTGACGAACCAGCCCCACTCCGAAATCGCCTCGCTCGCGGTCTTCCTCGACAGACTGTACGGGGGCCGTGAGCTCGACCGCGAGTGGGACGACCCGGAGCAGGTCGTCATCCCGATGGCGACGGGCAAGAAAGTCGTCGACCCGGAGGAGGTCGAGGATGGGGACTGACCCCGCCCGTCACTCGCCGGGTCGGTAGATGTCGTTTCTCGATTTTCTAGCCTCGTCCCGACTCGTGCCGGTGTTGGGAACGGTCTATCTGGTCTACCTGGCGAGCCAGCCGCCGCCGGCCCGGTGGGTCGGACTGGCCTGTCTGGCCGTCGTCGCGCCCCTGGCCGCCGGCTGGCTGGTCGGTCGGTTCGCCGGCGTCGGGCCGTGGGCGGAGTAGCGCAGCGGGGCCACGAGCGGGGCCGACGGTGAGCACACCCGAGGAGTCGCGAGCCAGGGGGTGTCGGTTCCGCGAACGACCCGGAGGTTTTAACCCCGTGACTCACCGATATCATCGTAATGGCTTTTGAGGATCTGCTGGAGGACCCCGTCATACAGAAGTACCTCCACGAGCTGGTCGGACCGAAAGGGATGCCGGTCGCCGCCGCGCCGCCGGACGGCGAAGTGACCGACGAGGAGCTGGCCGAGGAACTGGGCCTCGAACTGAACGACGTTCGCCGCGCGCTCTTTATTCTCTACGAGAACGACCTGGCGGCGTACCGCCGGCTCAGGGACGAGGACTCGGGGTGGCTCACCTACCTCTGGACGTTCCAGTACGACGAGATTCCCGAGCAGCTGGAGGAGGAGATGTACCGGCTTCTGGAGGGGTTAGAGGAGCGGCGCGAGTACGAGCGCAACAACGAGTTCTACCTCTGTGAACACTGTGGCATCCGCTTCGAGTTCGGCGAGGCCATGGAGTTCGGCTTCGAGTGCCCCGAGTGTGGCAACCAGGTCGAGACGATGGAGAACACCCGTCTCGTGACCGCCATGGAGGAGCGTATCGACCAACTGCGCTCGGAACTGAACGTGGAAGCTGAGGCCTGATGGTCGTCCTTGGTGCGAAAGTGTACGTGACGGGCGACGCCCGGGAGCGTGCACTCGACGGCCTGCGCGGGCTCGTGACCGACCGCTTTGGCGACCTCGACGTCGAGTTCGAAATCGGCCACCGCGAGGACGACTTCCCCGTAGTGACCGTCGAAGGTCCCGACGCCGTCGTCGCGCGGAACGTCCTCCGTGAGGAGTTCGGCGAGGTCGTGCCCAGCCACGAGGCCGGCGAGACCTACGTCGGCACCCTCGACTCCTGGGACGACGACGGGTTCGTCCTTGACGCCGGCCCCGCCGGCGACGTGCGGATTCCGGCCGAGAACCTCGACCTCGGGCAGGGGACGCCCGAACAGATACGCAAGCGGTTCGGGCTGGTGCAGCATCTCCCGCTTCGCTTCGTCGCCGGCCCCGAGCCCCGGCTGGCGGACGAGGAAGTCGACCGGCTGTACGGGTGGACGCGGGGCGAGAACGACCGCGTCAACACCAACAGCGCGACCCGCTCGGAGGTGCGGGCGACGGTCAACAAGTCCGGCCACGCCCAGGACATCGTCACCGTCGAGCGGCTCGGTCTGCTGGAGATGAGCATCATCTGCAACCCGGACACCGACGGCCCGGGGCTGCTCGCCGACATCGGTCGGTTCATGCCGTCGGAACTACTCGCCGTCGTCCCCTGACTCATGCACCGTCGCCATCTCGCTCTGTTGGCCGTGCTCGCGCTGGTCGCTCTGGCCGGCTGTACCGGCATTTTCGGACCCGAGGAGGTCGACGAGCAACAGCTGAACCAGAACGCGAGCTACGACTGGGAGACGGAGACGAACGCCTCGATAACGCTGAATCGCAGCTCCTACCGTGCCGTGTACGACATCCCGGACAACTCCTCGTTTACCATCTACAACCGGGACGACCTCGGCCGCGAGGAGAGCGTCCCGGTCAGCGCGCTGCGCTTTCGCTTCGACAACGGGACCGTCATCAGCGCCGCGAACTCCTCGCTGACGGCCCGCCAGACCGGTAGCTCGACCGTCATCGAGCTCCCCGACAACAGCAGCGGCCAGGTCGCCTACAGCGCGCCGCGCCAGGGCAAGTCCTTCGCGACGCCGGTGTACACCAGCGGCTACACCTACGAGGTGACGCTTCCGCCGGGTCGCCGGGTCGGCATCCCGCTGCTCTCGCAGGTGACGCCCGGCAACTACGAGACCGACACGAACGCGACGACCGACCGGATGACCGTCACCTGGGACGAGCCGGTCGACTCGCAGTCGATACGGGTGCGGTTCTACCTGGAGCGTGACCTCTACATCTTCGGCGGGCTCGCGGCTATCGCCACCGTCGTCGGCGTGGTCGGAACGCTGTACTACTGGCGCCAGCTCCAGGCGGTGCGACGCCGGCGACAGGAGGCCGGCATCGACCTCGAAGAGGAGTACGAGGACGATTTCGACGACGACGGCCCGCCGCCGGGAATGCGCTGACAGCCGCTGTCGGTCACCGACGTATTATGTAATCTCGCGTAGTAGTTTCGCCCATGCCGACGGAGACATACGGGCAGTGGATGGGGACGCCGATGGACGAGCGCGACATCGACCGGCTGCTGACCGACACCGGCTGGGGCGTCCTCTCGCTGGCCCAGGGCGACGAACCGTACAGCATCCCCGTCTCGTTCGGGTACGACGGCGGTGACGTCTTTCTCGCGCTCATCCAGGACAGCCCGGAAAACACCAAGTTCGAGTTCGTCGAGGACGGGAAGCGGGCGCGCCTGCTCGTGACCGACGTCGACGGCCGCTTCGACTGGCAGTCCATCGGTGTAACGGGCACCGTGCGGGCGCTGGCCCGGGAGAGCGGTGACTGGGACCACGCCGTCGAGACGCTCGACGACAACGCCTGGTTCTCGACGGACTTCCAACGGGCCGACGGTATCGACGAGATAACGGTCTGGCGTCTGGCGGTCGACGAGGTGCGGGGGCTGGAAGTGCGAGAGGACGAGAACTGAAACCGGCGGCTGTCTGTTCGGAAAAGCGTTCCCGGCGGCACAGTGTTCCAGTTTGGTACGGCCATCAGGGCGAGATAGCCGCCACTGGAATCCTATGACAGACGCGGCGCCGTCCCGTCGTCGCTGGCGTGACTGACCGCCTGACGGCCGCGTTCTCACCCCATCGAAGGGTTAAGTACGCGCGGGCCGGAACTGGGCGTATGGCTATCGACCCGGAGTTCGAAACGAATCGTGACGTCGTCGAACAACACGAGGGTCACGATGTCTGGGGACCCGTCGAGGAGCCCGAGACGCTCGGTATCCACGGGACCCACGTCGCCGTCGACTTCGATATCTGTCTCGCCGACGGCGCCTGTCTGGAGGACTGTCCCGTCGACGTCTTCGAGTGGGTGGACACGCCGGGCCACCCCGAGAGCGAGATGAAGGCCGACCCGACCCACGAGGACCAGTGTATCGACTGTATGCTGTGTGTGGACGTCTGCCCCGTCGACGCCATCGACGTCGACCCCGGCCGGGAGAGCCGGACCTGACCGGTACCAACGGCTCCGATACGCACTAGCTCGCAGGGCTACGCGTTCCGACCGAACAGAACGGCACTCCGGCCCTTTTCGAAACTACGAGCCCGACCGCAGTCCCGTCACAACAGCGCGACGCCGAGTACGGCGAGCAGTATCGAGCCGGTCAGCAGCGCCTGGGCGACGCTCGAAGCCAGCATGCCGGCGGTCGTGACCAGCGCCGCTTTGGCCCCCTTTCGGGCGTCCTGCTGGCGGTAGAACTCGACGAGGAACACGGTCGCGGCGACGCCGAGAATCATGACGAGCGGCCCGGTGAAGAAAAACAGCACCAGCCCGACCACGCCAGCGAGCAGCGCCGTCGCGTTCGAGGCCCCGCCGGCCCGGGCGCTGAGTGCGCCGCCGGCGAAGTCGACGACCCACGTCAGGACGCCGATGAGGACGAGCGCCGCGAGGAGGCCGGCCCCGGGCTCGCCGGTGGCGTACCAGTAGGTGAAGACGCCGGCGAGCGAGAGCAACGCGCCGGGGACCTGCGGGACGAGGCTACCGACGACGCCGGCGACGAGCAACAGGAAAGCGAGGACCACAAGCGCCGTATCGAGAGTGAGGAACATCGCGTGTCTACGACGGTTCGCCGTAGAGGCTGGTCAACGTTTCGACGCATCCGGCGAGGGCCTGCTTGCACTCGCGCTCGGAGACGAAGCCCATCTCCCGCGTGACTGCCGGCCAGGGGCGGGCCTGTAACACCTTCCGGACGAGCAGGCGCTCCTCGCGGGTCGATAGCGCCGACGGGTCGGCGGGCGCCACGAGGTGTCGGAGCGCGAGCCGTCGGAACGGGGCCGGGTTCGTATCGAGGATTGACGCGCCGCTGGGGACGCCCGCGACGAGGCGCCACTCCCAGGCGGAGAGGTCGGCGCTGGGCTCGGCGTCGGCGGCCCCGAGCGCGGCCCGGACCACGTCGGGGTCGGCGTCGGCCAGCGCGTCGGTCAGCGTGGCGCCGATGCGGTCACAGAACCACCCGGCGTGGCGGGTCGCGAGTTCGCGGCCGGCGTCGCTACAGGGGTCGAGCATGACCGCCGAGTACTCCCCGCTGCGGTCGTTTCGCGAGGTCGAGAGGTGACACGTCCGGTAGCCGTTTTCCCGCCAGAAGTCGAGGAGCTCGGGGGTGGCGCCAAACCCCACGCCCAGCCAGTCCACGCTGTCGGCGAACTCCCGGCGGACCTCGGTCAGCAACCGCGAGCCCAGCCCCCGCGAGCGGACGGCGCCGTGCGTGGCGATGCGGAGGACGCGCCGGCCGACGGGAACGCCGGCGTCCCCGTCCCGGAGCTGTGTGGTCAGCACGTCGGGGACCATGTTCCCCCGGACCCGCCCGCCCTCGTACATCCGCTCGCGCGTCTCGGCGGACAGCCCGCCCTCACGAGCCAGCAGCGCCACGGCGACGACGTGTCCCCGGTGGGTCAGCGCCCGCACGGTCAGGTTCGGCGCGTCCAGCAGCCGCGCGAGGTCGGTCGGCTCCGTCCGGTAGTGGGCCAGCACGAGCAGCCCGAATACCTCCCGGAGCAGGTGTTCGTCGGCGAGTAGCTCCGCGGACGTGAGCCCCCGGTACGTGACCGTCTCCGGCGTCGCGTCGGTGACCAGCGGCTCGACCGGCGGTCGGGCGTCTAGCAGCAGGGCGCGGAACGCCCACACCTCCACGGGGTCGGCGTCGGCGTACCGGATTGGCGCGGTCATCGACAGCTCTGTCACGGCGTGGTCACAGTCGTCGAGCCGGTCGCGGAACCGGACCGAAAAGCCCCGTCCGGCGCCCTCGTAGCCGTGGACGGTCGTGGTAAAGCCCACCGACGGCGCCGAGAGCAGCGCTTCGAGCCGTCGGACGGGCAGGGCCGCGGCCTCGTCGACGAGGACGACGTCCGGGTCGTCGGGCAGGTCGACCGCGCTGGCCGGCGGCTCGTAGCGGATGCGGCCATCGCCGGCCTCGCCCGTTCCCGCGACCGTCAGCCGGTGTGGGGAGTCCGCACGGTCCCGCTCGACTGTACCACCGAGCGTCTCCAACAGCCCCGCGGCCCGGGTGAAAAGCTCCCCCGCGCTCCGGTACTGCGGGGCGGTCACCAGCACGTCCAGCCCCTCCCGGGCGAGGTTCGCCGCGGCCAGCCCCGCGGCGCTTGACTTGCCCCGGCCGCGGTCGGCCTCCACGACAACGGCGTGGCCCGGCGAGGCGAGCGATTCGAGCGCGCGGACGGCGTCTCGCTGGTCGGCGCTGCGACAGGCCTCGTAGGTCGCGACTGGGAAGGCGTGGTCGGCAGGGGGGTCGGGCACCGACCGCGGGCGATGTGGCGGCGGGTCGGTCAGGCCAGATTTCTCGACGGTGTCGCTCTCGCCGACGGCGACGACGGCGACGCCGCGGTGGGCGCGGACGGTCTCGACCAGCCGACGGCGGAAGTGTCCGGTCACGGCCGAGCGGTCGAAGGGGGGCACTGCGAGCGAGGCGTCGAACTCGTCCCGGCGGTCGGGCCACTCGTCGAGCGGCGGCGTCAACAGGAGTACCAGACCGCCCCCCGCGACGGCGCCCACGGCGGTTCCGAGGGCGTTGGGCCTGAGCTCGCGGTGGGCGTCGACGACGACGGCCGACTGCGTCCGACCCAGCAACTCGGCGGCGCGGCGCTGCTCGTGGCGCTCGCAACCGAGCACCGCTTCGGGGCCCAGGACCGTGGTGTCGTCGACCGGGATGTCGGTGGCGCCGAGCGCCGCTGCCGCCCGGTCCCGGGTCGCGTCCGGGTCGCCGGCCAGGACGAGCACCCGACGCTCGTCGGCTCGCTCCGCCTCGGCGCGCAACGCCCGGGCCAGTTCCATACCGGTTCTGGATCCCGGGAGCGTATTGAACTGACGGAACCGACGAACGGCGCGCCGGGCCGTTTGGGGGATGGGGAGCCCGGTCGAGCCCACAGCCCGACGGATTCCCCGCTCTCAGTGGCGGATACAGCCCGGATACCGACCGGTAACAGCCGGGTCGCTAGGGTTTTACCCCGCGGCATCGAAACTCCGCGCAATGCCACAGGTCGTGGTCCCGGTCCGCTATCCGCTGACGAAAGACTCCAGACGGACGCTGGCCGAGGCGATCAAGATAGCCGAGGAGGAAGACGCCGACCTCACGGTCCTCCACGTCAACCTCTATCAGAACAGCACGCGCGTGTCGCGGGCGGCGCTGAAACGGGCCGTCGAGGAGCAGTTCGGACACGTCCCTCGGAGCCGGTATATCGTCAGGTCGGGGATGCTCGTCGAGGAGACCATCCTCGACGAGGTCGCGGCGAACGAGGCCGACGTGGTCGTCATCGGCACGAAACAGGCCAGCCGCTGGCGGAAGATGATACGTCGCCTCGTCGACGACCCCGACATCGAGCGGTTCCTCCGCGAGGAGCTCGACTGTGACATCGTCACCGTCAGCCCCACCGGGGCGCCGCGTCACTCGCCGTCCGCGTCGGAGGACTGAGGCCCGTCCGGGTCGAACCGCGCGTCCGTCTCCACCGCCGGCTGGTCGGCCATCGAGACCGACATCGCGCCGCTGGTCTCGTCGAAGTGCAGGTGTGAGTGCGGGTAGGCGAACTCCACGTCGGCGTCCTCGACCAGGCCGGCGAGATTGGTCTGGACCTTCGAGCGAGCCGCGAGCAGTTTGTACGGTTCAGTCACCCAGTAGCGCAGCGTCAGCAGGACCCCGTGGTCGCCGTACTCGTTGATGTAGGCCGTCGGCGCCGCGGGGTAGCGGGCCGCGCCGACGCGGATGTCCGGGCCGCCGCCGATGACGTTGTCGACCTGCCGGGCCGCCCGCTCTATGAGCTTCCGGGCCTCGTCGATGTCGCTCTCGTAGGTGACCAGCACGTCCAGCGAGAGCCGCGTCCGGGGGTCCTCGGCGGAGTAGTTGATGACGTCCCGGTCCCGCATCGTCCCGTTCGGGATGACCAGAAACGAGTTGTCGAGGGTGAATATCTTGGTGTGTCGCAGCGTGATGTCCTCGACGAAGCCGCGCTGGTCACGGTCGGCCAACTCCACCATGTCGCCGATCTCGTAGGGCTGGTCGGCGAGCAGGAAGACCCCGGAGATGAAGCTCCCGACGATGGGGGCGACGACGACACCGACCACCGCGGAGAAGACGGCGACCGATATCCCGATGTCTCGGATTTGGAGCCCCCAGACGCCCATAATCGAGAGGAGGGCGAGCAGGTAGACCGCGACGCGGATGCCCCGAAGCGCCGTCCGGGTGAGACTCGGCCGGCGGAACCACTGGGCGATGCGCCGACCGAACAGCCGGACGACGAGCCGTGAGATGCCCCACGCAAGCGCGAGGATGATGGCGGTGGTGACCACCCGGGCGAGCCACGGGTCGATAGTGAACGGGAGCCACGAGACGAGCGTCTGGGTCAGGTCCGACGGCTGTCCGGTCCCGGCCGATGTCGTGGTCTGCAGAGGCCCCAACAGCAAGACGTGACCGGGATGCATGGAACACAGTGGTGGGCACGGCGAGAAAAGCGTTCCCCCTCGAAAAAGGCAAACGGTGGGCCCTCCAACATCGGTCCGTGCCCACTACCGACAGTCAGACACCGCAGTTCGAGGTGACCGACGACACCGTCGACGTCGATACGCTCGTCGTCGGCTTCACCGAGTACGGCCTGGCCGGTCTCACGGCCGTGGACTATCTCACAGACCAACTGGAGATGCGACAGGCGGGCCACCTCGTGGCCGCTGGCCCGCCCAGCATCACGCCCTTCGAGGGGGGCGTCCCGCGCCACCACACGCGGCTCCACGTCGACGAGGAGCGCTCGCTGGGCGTGGTGGTCGGCGAGCGAATGGTGCCCGTCGACGGGGCGGCCGGGGTCGCGGACGCCCTCGCCGGACTCGCCGACCGATTGGCCCCCGAGAGTATCACCGTCCTCACCGGCGTCCCGGTCGCCCACGGCCCCGACGACCACGTCCCCTTCTACATCGCGACCGAGGACTACCGCGACCGCTTCCTCGCCGACACCGACATCCGGCCGATGGGGAACGGCTTCCTCGACGGCGTCCCGGCCGAACTGGTGGCGGGCGGCATCGGCGACGACGAGCGACCCGTCGGGGTGTTCACGACGCCGGCCCACCCCCAGGCGCCGGACGCGGCTGCGGCGATTCGCCTGCTCGAAGCGCTGACCGAGGCCCACGAGTTCGACGTGGACACGGGGCCGCTGGAGACGTTCGCCGCCACCGTCGAGGCACAGTACCGTGCCCTGGCCGAACGCATCGAAGCGGCGGACGAACGGACCATGCCGGACGACCGAATGTACATGTGAGTGTGGTTATCACTCGAAATATATCGATTATTATCCCACGATGTGGGGATTCTACGTGAATAATTAAACAGACTGCCAACACTTATTTGACTGTTCGGCCCCTCCGAGTAAACGATGACTTCCACCGTCCCCGCGAACGCGACCGCCACCGCACCGCCCCCGGAGAGCCGCCAGAAGACGATGCTGTTCTGCCCGTCCTGTGGTCACGAGAGCTCGGTCACCGGCGACTGGAACGTAGAGCAGACCGACGACGGACACGCTTACCGGTGTCCCTGGTGTCACACGGTAATCAGCAGCCGCCCCGGGAACTAACTCACTTTGCGGATCTCTTTGTCGGTGATAATCGAGTCCAGTAGCGACAGCGGCGTCGCGTCGTAGGCCGGGTTCCCGACGGTGAACTCGTCGGCCGGTTCGCGATGGACCTCCGAGGGGGAGCGGACGTCGTTCTCGAAGGCGAAGGCGCCGTCGACGAACTTCGAGTCGCCGCCGATGGCTGTCATGGGAACGTCCTCACGGGCGGCCGTCGCCGCCAGCGGATACGTGCCGATGCGGTTGTACAGCGTCTCGTCGACGATACAGTCGATGCCGACGACCACCCGGTCGGCCTCGGGGAGATAGTGGCCCGAGGCCGCATCGACCAGCAGCGTCACCTCGACCTCGTCCATGGCGCCGAGCTTCCGCGCCATCTTCCGGCCCAGATACCGCGGCCGGGACTCGGAGACGTACACCTCGAAGGACGCGCCGTCGTCGACCGCCGCCTCGATGGCCGCGAGCACCGTCGTGGAGAAGTCGTGGGTGAAGAGGACGTCTTCGTCGGCGAGCTCTTCCGCCGCCCGCTGGGCGGCGCGGTCCTTGGCGGCCTCCACGTCGCTGACCACGCGGTCGATGGCCTCGACGGTCAGCCCCTTGGCCGTCGAGACGTCCTCGGGGTCGGCGTCGGTGACGGTGTCGATTATCTCCTGTTGGGTGGTGTGCAACGACGCGTGGGACCGGTTGGCCCGCCGCAGCGCGCGGCTGTTTCGCTCCAGCGTCCGGACGTACTCCTCGACGGTCGGGAACTCGCGGTCGGTCAGTTCCCGCAGCGCCGTCGCTGCCTTGACCGCGACGACAGAGGAGCTGTGGGTCTGCATCTCCTCTATCTCCGCGACTGTCTCGTCGATCATACCGGAGATGGCACCTGCGTGGATATGTGTTTTCCCCTCGCCCGCTAGCAGTCCGCGGCCGTTGTGCGCCCGGGAACACCGACGCCGTCGAGACGGGCGGTCGGGAAGTCCCGCCGAGTCAGTCGAGCACTCGGCGACTCAGAACTTCGCCATGTAGTCGTCGACGAACGAGCGAACCTCGTCGAGCGACGGCTGGTCGGCGGTGCGGACGAAGTGGCCGGCGACGGCGTTGCCGACGACGACCGCGGCCGCGGGGTCGAGCCCCGAGATGCGGGCCAGCGCGAGGCCGGCGTTGAAGTGGTCGCCGGAGCTCGTGGTCATCTCCGGTTCGTCGACCGCCGGGACCGAGACGCGCTCGGTGCCGTCAGCGGTGACGACGACCGAGTGGTCGATGCCGTGGCCGACGAACCACGTCGGTTCGAGCGCGTCGAAGACTGCCTCGGCGGCGGCCGCGAACTCGCGGTCGGCCTCGCCGGCGTAGGCGTCGGCCAGCACGTCCGTCTCGGCGCGGTTGGCCGAGACGACGACGTCCGTCACGTCCGTCAGTTCGCCGATGGCCGCGCGTCCCGAGCGCAGTCGGTCGGCGTCGAGCTTCCGGACGTCGCCGGGGTCGACGAGCACCGTCTCGGGCGGGGCGTCGATGTCCGCCCAGCGGTCCCGGAGACCGGTCAGCACGGTCGGGATTCTGGGCGTCTCGGACCAGTACCCCACGCCCAGCAGCGCGGCGCCGTCGAGGCGGTCGACGAGCCGGTCGTGACCGAAGCGGTCGTCGAGGCCGTCCCAGTCGAGCGCCATCGTGTCGCCGATTTCGGTCAGCATCAGCTTCCCGTCGTCGAACTCGACGGCGTCGGTGACGCCGGGCTCGCCCAGCGTGACGAGGTCGTAGTCGCCGAACTCCCGCTCGAACGTCTCGCGGACCGGGTCGCCGTACATCCCGACGAGCGTCGGCGAGAAGTCCCAGGTGCCGAAGGCGCGCGCCAGGTGGCAGGTGTGGCCCCCCGTTCGGCGGCCGTCTTCGAGCCACTCGTAGGAGAGCGAGCTTCCGGCCTCGACCGACCGGTCGAGGCGGTCGCGAAAGTCCGCGAGCCGTGGCAGCCGCTCGTAGCTCGTCGGGTCGGTGCGGTCGGCGACGACCTCGCGGACGCGGTCGAGGTAGCCGTCGAAACCGAACACGACGCGACGGGGGCCGATGTCGTCGGGAAGCTGCTCGCTGGCGGTGTCGGCGGCTCGCCGTGTCCCGCCCTCCATCTACAGCACGTCGTCGGCGCTCGCGCCCTCGAAGACGACCTCTTCGAGCATGTCGAGCATCTCGTAGGGGTTCTCGCGCTGCCAGACGTTGCGGCCGACGGCCAGGCCGGCGACGCCGACGTCCATGCACTCCTCGACGAGTTCGAGGAACTCGCGGTCTGAGGACTTCGACCCGCCCGACAGGAGGACGCGGTTGTCGGCGGCGGAGCGGACGGCGTAGTCCATCGCCTCCTTGCTGCGGGGGTATTTCACCTTCGTGAAGTCGGCGCCAAGTTCGAGGCCGAGCCGGGCCGCGTAGGCGATAATCTCCTCGCTGCGGTGTTCCTTGACCGCCTGGCCGCGCGGGTACGACCACATGGCGATGGGGAGGTCGTGTTCGCGGGCGGACTCCTGGACCGGGCGGAAGTCCTCGAACATCTCCGGCTCCTTGTTGACGCCGGGGTAGATGGTGTAGCCGATGGCGTCGACGTCGAGTTCGGCGGCGTAGTCGACGGTCCAGTTGTGCGCGGAGTAGGGGTCGCCCATCCAGAGGTCGGAGCCGCCGTTGAGCTTCGCCAGCAGATTCACGTCGTCCTTGTAGCTCGGATAGTACGTCTCGGTCAGCCCCTTCCCCACTGCGAGGGCCGTGACGGCGTCGTGGGTCGCCATCTCGAAGATCTGGTTCGGGTCGAGCCGCTCCTCAACGCCCGAGAACTGTTTCGGTCCGTGCTCCATCCCGTGGTCGTGTGCCAGCACAAGCGTCTTGTCGTTGCGAACGAGCGGTGAGTCTCCGAGGGGTCGCATGGGTGTGAACTACCGAGAAGGTACATTAACCGATTTCGGTTCTGCGTTTTCGCTCCCGTTCGTGTTCGTTTCTGCCCGGCCCACCGGCGTTATGTGGCTGGGGGGCGAACGTCCCCCCATGCCGACAGTAGAACTCGACGAGGAGACGGTGCGGCGCCTCGACGGCCTCCGACAGGAAGACGAGTCCTACGACCAACTCGTCACCGAACTCATCAACATCTACGAGGCCGAGGAGCTGACGCTGTTCCACGGCGGCGACGAGTACTGAGCGGCCGAAACAGGCAGACGTCGGCGCCCGACCTGGGCAGGCGTCTCAGCCGTCGGCCTGTTCGCAGACGCTCCCCCAGCGCCCGTTCGCCTGTAGCTCCTCCTGTAACTCGTCGGCGTAGGCCTGTGCGAGCTGTTCGGCTTCCTCGGTGCGGTCGCCGTCGCCGCTCCCGCCGCCGAGTCCCAGCGCCGACTTCACGCCGTCGAGCAGGCCGCCGGAGCCGCCGTCGTCGCTCGGGCCGGAACCGCCCATCGGCCCGCCCTGGTCGACCTTGTCGAGCTCCGGCATTATCGACGGGAGCTTCGACGTGTCTGCGACGAGCGTGGCCGTTTCGGGGTCCTCGGGCCCCTCGATATCGAACTCGACGGCCGTCATCACGAGGCCCCACTGCTGGCTGGAAAAGGACGAGGCCTCGACTCGGTCGGTGAACTGCTTGTCGACTGTCATTCGTTCGCCGGCGATGCGGCCGGTCCAATCGTCGTCGGTCATACCGGTGTATCGAGGGCCGCACGGATGAGCGTTTCCGACCGGCCATGATATACGGGCCCATGTCGCCGGCCACATGGCCGACCAGCGCCGTCGGGACGGCCTAGACGCCGGACTCGATGTCGATGTCGGCGTGGAGCTCCTCGGTCAGCGCGGAGTGGACGTGACAGATGTCCTCCGCGAGTTCGACGATGTCCTGTTCCTCGTCGCCCAGCGACTCCTCGACCGACACCTCGAAGGCGATGCTCTCCAGGTCGTCGTCCTCGTCGAGGTCGGCGGCGACCTCGACTTCGACCTCGCCGATGTCGTCGTAGTTGTACTTCCCCGCGGCGACGCGCAGCGCCGGGATGTAACAGGAGGCGTAGTCGGCCGCCAGGACCTCGTTGGGCGAGGGGCCGTCCTCCGAGAGGGCGTCGACGATGAGTTCCCACTCGCCGTTGATGACGCTCTCGACTGTGTACCCTTCCTCGCACGTGCTCTCGACTTCGATGTCTGCCATTGCGTTCGGCCACTCTCACGCCACCGGCAAAACAGTGCCCGATACGGTCTCGGGAGTTTCAAACCCCAGCCGGCCGAAGGCGGGCACATGCCGACAGTCGGATTCATCGGACTCGGCGCGATGGGTGCACCGATGGCGTGGAACCTCGACGAGGCGGGCTTCGACCTCGTCGTCTACAACCGGACGACAGACCGCGAACAGCCCTTCGCGGAGGCGGGCGTCTCGGTCGCCGACTCGCCCAAACACCTCACCGAGCGGGCCGACGTGGTCTGTTGCATCGTCAGCGACGGCGACGCCGTGGCCGAACTGCTCGAACGCGACCGCGGGGTCCTGGCGGGCCTCGACGAGGACACCGTCGTGGTCCAGATGAGCACCATCGGCTACGCGGAGACGATGGCAGCCGCCGACCTCGTCACCGAGGCCGGCGCGCGGTTCGTCGACGCGCCGGTCTCCGGGACCGTTGGGCCCGCGGAAGACGGGACGCTCGTCGGCCTGGCCGGCGGCGACGAGGGCACTGTCGAGGAGGTGCGGCCGATTCTGGAGGCGATGTGTGAGCCCGTGGTCCACTGCGGCGAGGTCGGCCAGGGGACGAACATGAAGCTGTTCATCAACCTCCTCCTGGGCGACGCGATGGCCGCTTTCGCCGAGGCGCTCGTCTTCGGGCGGGCCAACGGGCTGGACGTCGAAGCGATGCGGACCGTCGTGGCAAACGGCGCGCTCGACTGCCCCCTCTTCGATATCAAGGGCGGGACCGTCGCCGACGGGGACTTCGCCCCGCGCTTCCCGGTCGACTACCAGTTCAAGGACCTCTCGCTGGCGCTGGACCGCGCGGGCGAGGTCGGTGCCCCGCTCTCGCAGACGGCGGCCGCCCGCGAGTCATTCAGCGCCGCCCGGGCCCGCGGCTACGGGAACGAGGACATGACAGCGGTGATAAAACCGATGGAGGAGACGGCGGGCGTCGAGGCCCGCGAAGAGTAGTTACAGCTCGAACGTCTCGTCGCCCTCGAGGACGACCGGTTCGACGCCGCTCCCGGTCGCTTTCACCTCGCGGACGAAGTCGTCGGTGTCGATTTCGATGACCGGCATCGTGTCGTAGTGCATCGGGAAGGCGTAGTCGACGTCGAGCCAGTCGGCGGCGATGGCCGCCTGCATCGGTCCCATCGTGAAGTGGTCGCCGGCCGGCAGCGCCGCGGCGTCGGGTTCGAGATACGGCCCGATGACCTCGCGCATCTCGGTCATCAGCCCGGTGTCGCCGGCGTGGTAGAACGCCGTCGACTCGGCGTCGCTGACCTGCGTGGGCTTGGTGTCCGAGACGACGTAGCCGGCGGGCATCCCGCCGGTGGCGCCGTAGCTCGTCTCGATGCCGTTAGAGTGGTCCGACCGGTGCATCGTGACGAAGGCGTCGTCGAGTTCGACGGTGCCCCCGAGATTCATCCCGATGGTATCCTGGACGCCGAAGTTGTCCTCGCAGTACTCGACGAGCTCCGGTGTCGCCACGACCGTCGTCCCCTTGTAGCGGTCCACGTCGCCGATGTGGTCGGCGTGGCCGTGGGTCAACAGGACGTAGTCGGGGTCCAGTTCCTCCGGGTCGGTGTCGGTCTTGGGGTTGCCGAAGAACGGGTCGATGAGGAGGTCCGTGTCGTCGACAGTGACGTGCCAGGTCGAGTGGCCGTACCAGGTTAGCTCCATGATTCGCGACTCACTACTCGGCCCTGCCACTTAACGGCTGTACCGACGCGGCTCCGGCGCGCGGTTAATCGAACATCCCGAGCGTCGTGGGTTTGCCCTGCGCGTACCGAATCCAGCGGCGCATGTGCCGGTTCAGCCCCCAGAAGAGCACCACGACCATCCCGACCATCGCCGCGAGAATCACGACCCCGAGCACCAGCGGCTCCTCTGTCGGCAGGCCGAACAGCCCGATTATCGTCGCGACGAGCGCCATCTCTACCGCGGTCCGGATACCCGGAAGGATGAACCCCGGTGACGGGAGCGAATCGCCGGACGTGTCCCCAGCCATACACGGGGTTCGGGAGGGCGCTACTTAGCGGTTGTTGCCGTGCCGGCCGTGCCTTTATTCCCCCGCTCACCGTACGGCGGGGTATGAATTCCGACGCCCTGTCACGTCGGCGGTTGCTGGCCGCGGTCGGCGTCGGCGTGACCGGCACAGCGGGCTGTCAGTCGCTCCTGACCACCGCCGACCAGTCCAGCGACGACACGGCGGAGACGCCGCGGACCCCGACGGCCGAGGCGCCGACTGGGGGAGACGCCGGCGACGGCGGCGGCATCTACACCGACGTGTACGACGAGGTGGCGGACGCGGTGGTCTCGATTCAGGTCTACTCGGGGAGCGGCCGGCCCGCGTCCGGCAGCGGCTTCCTCATCGACGGGCGCCACATCGTCACCAACGAACACGTCGTCAGCGCCGGCGACACCATCTACGTCCGGTACGCCGACACCGACTGGCGGGAGGTCTCCGTCGCCGGCACGGACGTCTACAGCGACCTCGCCGTCATCGACGCCGGCACGGTCCCGGATTCGACCGAGCCGCTGTCCTGGGTCGGCGCCCGGCCGCCTATCGGGACCCGCGTCGTCGCCATCGGCAACCCGTTCGGGCTCACGGGCTCGGTCTCGGAGGGCATCGTCAGCGGCGTCGACCGGGCGCTCCGCGGGGCGAACAACTTCTCCATCGCCGCCGGCATCCAGACCGACGCGGCGGTCAATCCCGGCAACAGCGGCGGCCCGCTGGTCGACCTCGACGGCGACGTGCTCGGCGTCATCAACTCCGGCGGGGGCGACAACGTCGGCTTCGCCATCTCCGCACAGCTCGCCCAGCGGGTGATTCCGGCCCTCGTCGCCGACGGGTCCTACGACCACCCGTACATGGGCGTCGGGCTCTCGACGGTCTCGCCGCTCATCGCCGAGGCCAACGACCTCCGGCGGGCCTCGGGCGTCTACATCAACTCCGTCGTCCAGGGTGGCCCCGCGGTCGGGGTGTTGCAGGGCAGCACTGGCACCGCGACGGTCAACGGCACCGAGGTCGGCGTCGGCGGCGATGTCGTCCGCGCCCTCGACGACACCCCGACACCGACCCGGCAGGACCTGGCCACCTATCTCGCGCTGGAGACCAGTCCCGGCGATACGATGGCAGTGACGGTCCAGCGTGACGGGACCACCGAGACGGTCGAGCTCACCCTGGGTACACGGCCACCCCCCTGAACGGGTCAGTTGAGCGCGAGAAAGCGGTAGTTCAACACCGCGGCGAAGGCCACCCACAGCAGATAGGGCACCATCAACAGCCCCGCCGTCCGCTCGATGCGGCCGAACGCGACCGCGGTCGGCCCCGCCAGCGCGAGGAGACCGACAATGACGGCGAGCGCCAGCGCGAGGTTCTGGGCCCGGAAGAAGACCGGCGTCCAGGCGACGTTGAACGCCATCTGTGCGCCGAACAGACCGAGTGCGAGGCGACGGCCGGGGTGGTCCGTCCGCCAGACGAGATACAGCGCCACACCGAGCAGCGAGAACAGCACCGGCCAGACGACGCCGAACAGCCACGGCGGCGGGTAGATGGCGGGCTTTGCGAGCGATTGAAACCAGTCCGACCCGGGACCGCCGAGCGCGGCCGGCGCGCTCCCGACGAGGTTGACGAGGGCGACGGCGGCGAGGATGCCCGGGAGGTCGTCGCGAGCGAGTGACACGGCGGTCGTCATACCGTGGTGTTGCACCGCTCGTCGGGAATATCTATGCCTGTTACTCACAGCCGACGCGTGCAACCCTCCGGGCGACGGGAGAACTGTCCTCGCGGCGCGCTCACTCCAGCGGTTCGGCGGCGTCGCGCTCGACGAGCGGGTCGGCGTTGTCGGCCGGCAGCGTCACCACGTCGTCCGTCGAGAGGTCGTAGGAGCGCTGGTCGACGCCGAATATCTCGCCCACGTCGTCGGTGATACGGACGGTCTTGCGGTCGAGGTGCTGGGACTCCGGCTCGGCCTCGTCCGCCGCGGGTCCCTGGTCGTCGTCGACTATCGAGTGGGCCTCCTCGGTCGGTCGGTCCGGCGACGCCGCGGCGCCGTCGGTCGGCTCGCTCGTCGGCGTTTCGTCCGTCGGGGCGTCGGCGGCCGACGGGTCGCGTTCCGAGGGCTCCGCGCCGGAGCCGTCGCCGCCGCCCATGATGTCTGCGGCGTCGACGGCCGGCTCGCCCCCCGCCGGCGACGGGTCCCCGGCGGACGGGTCGCCCGCGTCGGGTGTCGTCTCGGTCGGGGTCGAGCGTGTGGCTTCGTCCGACGCCGTCGTAGGTTCGTCCGCGGACGACCCGTCGCCGACCGCGCCCGCCGGCGACTCGCCGGCGATGACGTCGAGGACGTGCTGGCGGTTCCCCTCGATGGCCTCGACCATCGTCTCGAACAGCTCCCGCTCCTCCTGTGTGAGCCCGCCGTCCTCCGTCGGCATGTCGGCGGCCGCCAGCGACGCCATCTTGACTATCTTCCCGACTCGGCGCTCGTAGATGGCCTCGACGGTCTGTTCGGCCGTCTTGATGTCGTCCGTGAGGCGGTTGACCTCCGGCGAGTCGAAGGGGTCGTCGGCACGCTCTGCGGCGCGGTCCCGCTCCTCCCGGAGCTGGGCGACGAACTGGCCGGCCTCCTCGTAAAACGTCGCGCGCAGCTGCTGGAGCTGGTCGGTCTGGCGCTCGCGGGACTGGACCGACTGGAGTTCGTCGAGTTTCATTCCTGTGCCTTCCGTGCGCGCCCGCGTGCCATGAGGAACACGCCGACGTGCTCTGGTACTGTCTGATGACCCGCCTCCACTGTAAAACTATCCCCGGCGTGTCGCTCGGTGTCCAGCTCGACCAGCCCGCCCTCCGTCACTTCCACGGCTATCTCGTGGCCGGTGAACGTCTCTGGCACGGCGTCGGACAGGGGGTCGAAATCGGCCAGCTCCCCCCGTTCCAGCCGCTTGACTTCGAGCCCGCTACCGCCGTGGAGCGACCCGGGCAGCCTGATGAGCCGGTTGGTGTCGGTCGTCACCGGCTCGTCTATCGGCGCGTTGTCCGCGGCGACGACCTCCTGGGCGAGTGTCCGGGCGATCTGGTACACCGCCGAGTGGACGTCGATGTTGCCCGCTTCGAGGGCCTCGTAGTTCGTCCGGGCGGCGTTGAGCGCGGCCGTGGCCTTCCCCTCGCCGATGCGGTCGTACCGCTGGAGCGCCTCGACGGCGTCTTCCTCGTCCATCGCGAGCCACTCGTCGAACTGGTCGAGGATATGCCGGTGGGCGCGCCCGCCCCAGCCGCCGTCGGTCGGCAGGGTCCGCTTGTCTGCCGGGCTGGAGCGGCCGGACGTGCCCGCAACCGTCTCGACCTCGACCAGCTCGTCGAACTCCAGGCCGATGCCCCGAACGTAGTCGACGATTTCGCGGCGGGCGTCCCGTTCCAGCCCGCGAATCCGCTCGTCGCGGACGTGGACGTGGTATCCCCGGCCCCCAGAGAACACGACCGTCGTCTCCTCGAAGCCGAAGTCGTCGTCCAGGAAATCCAGCAGGCGCATCAGCGCCGCCTTGCACTTTTCGAGCATCTCCCCGTAGCTGTCCTCGCCCAGCACGACCGACGGGAGGTGGTCGGCGTCCAGGTCGAAGACCAGGTCCGAGTCCCGCCACCCCTTCTCGCCCATCGTCGAGGCGCTGGGGTCGTCGTAGCGCCCCGCCGAGAAGTAGACGTGGCGGGGCTTCTTGCGCGCCAGGAAGTCCTCGATATTGCCCAGGTCGAGCAGCGACCGGTGGCGGACCATCGTCTCACCGGGGCCCTCCGTCCACGGGATGAAGCCCCACTCGCGTTCGTTCGCGGCCGGCGGCGGCGTTATCGACGACCGTCGGTAGTGGTCACCGAAGCGACCGCGCAGGTACTCGCGGGTCCGCTCGTCCATCGGACAGTCGTTGGACAGAGCGGTTCAAAAGGGTTCTCGTCTCGGGTCCGGCGACGGAGGGCCGTCGATGGGAGCGCGGACCGGTAGCGACCGTTCCGACCGCCGGAACACGGGGACACCTACCCCCGGAGGAACTGCGAGAGCTTCTCCGTAATCGAATCGTCGCCGAGCTTCAGATAGAAGGCGTCGCCGCCGTCCTCGTAGTAGTTGTCGATGCGCCGCCTGATCTCGAAGCCGATGTGCTGGTAGAAATGCAGTGCCTCCTCGTTCGTCGCGCGGGCGTGGCAGGTGACGGAGCCGTAGTCCTCGCTGACGCGGGCGACGAGGCGCTTGCCGAACCCGTGGCCCCGATAGTCGGCGTCGACGGCGAGAAAGAGGATGTACCCGTCACGGCGGACAGCGGCAAAGCCCACGAGCGCGTCGGTCGCGCGGTCGATGTACAGGTAGACCGTCGAGCGCCGGTAGGCGCTTCGGAAGAAGCCGCGCCGCTGGCGGAGCACACCTTCGGACCGGCGAATGTCCTCCTTGAGCTGCCACGCTTCGTCGACGTAGTCGTCGCTGCCCCGGTCGACGACCCGTGTCTCGATATTGACGCTCACTGGGGAGTAGGTATGACTGGCGTAACCATAATTCCACCGCCCGCTGTCTCGCCGAGGCGCTTTTGGCACTCCCTGTCGTCTACGCTCGCATGGCAGACACGCGCGAGACGGACCACATCCCGACGCCGTCGGTGAGGGCGACGGCGAGACAGGCCCTGGTGACCGGGGTCGCACTGACGATTCCGCTGTTCGTGACGCTGCTGGTCATCGGGTTCGTCGTGAACGCCCTCTCGAACGTCCTCGACCCCGTCGTCACCTTCGCCTTCCAGCTGAGCGGCTCGCGGCTGGTGGCGTCCGAGACGCCGGCCGCCCTGGTCAAACTGGTCGCCGTGATCGTCCTCTTCGTCAGTGTCCTCTGTATCGGCTTCGTCGCGGAGCGACACCCCGGGACGGGTCGTATCGAGTCGGTGTTCGACGCCACGATGGAGCGCATTCCGGGGGTGGGGTCTATCTACACCAGCTTCGACGAGATGAGTAAGATGCTCTTAGACAGCGATACGCAGAGCTTCCAGGAGGTCGTCCTGGTCGAACACCCCACGCCGGATTCCTACACCGTCGCCTTCGTCACTGCGAGCACGCCGGAGACGATCGAGCGGGCGACCGGCAACGACGAGATGGTGACGCTGTTCATGCCGATGGCGCCGAACCCGGTGATGGGTGGCCACGTCGTCCACGTCCCGACGAGCAAGGTCTACGACGTGGACATGACCGTCGAGGAGGGGCTGCGCTCCATCGTCACCAGCGGTGTGGCCGTCGGCGAGACCGACGAGCACGCGGTTCTCGGTACCGACGCCCGAGGAACCGAGTTCAGCTACCCGCCCCAGAGCCAGTATCACCCCGACGCCGGGACACAGCCGACGCCGCCGAACGCCGGCCGCGACCGCGAGGCCGCATACAGCGACGACATCGACGCCCAGCACGCCGACACACCGGCGGCGGTCGCAAGACAGGGCGATGGGGACACTGTCGGCTCGGAGACGAGCACACCCGAAGATATCGAACCCGCCGAGGAGGAACAGGGTTAGGTAGCTCCCTCCCCCAGTAGGGACGTATGAGTTTTAAGCCATGATCGGGGTAGTAATTGCCGGCCTGGTCTCGCTCGTCGGGCGGCCGGTACGGGCCCACGTCGACTACGTGACGGACTCGGGGGCCGAGACGCTGGACCCCGTGGCCTTCACCACCGACGTGCTATCGGACCCGTTCAACGCGGGGGTGTTCCTCGTCAGCGGGCTCGCAGTCACCGTCGGTATCGCGGCCTACCTCTGGGTCAGGCCGACCGTCACCGACATCGTCGTCCTGCGGGAGAAACTGGCGAGCTACGCCGACCTGGTCCCGTGGATGCTCAGACTCGCTGTCGGCCTGCCGCTCATCGGCGCCGGCTTCGAGGGGTACCTGTTTGCCCCGACGGTCACCTTCAACCTCGGCGCGAACCCGTTGCTCAGGGTCCTCTTTATCGGTCTGGGCTTTGCCATTCTGTTCGGGCTGGCGACCCGCATCGCCGCGACGGTCGGGTTGGTGACCTACGGCTGGGCGCTCGCGACCGAGCCCGGCGTGTTCCTCGCCGTCGAGTACGTCCCCATCTTCCTGGCGCTGTTCGTCCTCGGCGGCGGCCGCCCCAGCGCCGACGACATGCTACTGGAGGTCGCGAGCACCGACGGGAGCCTCTACGGCCGAATCGACCCGGTCCACCATCTCAAATCCTATCTGGACGAGCGGACCCGGCCGCTCCGGCCGTACGTGCCTGTGATACTCCGCGTCGGGATGGGGGTCTCCTTCATCTATCTAGGTCTCATCCAGAAGCTGGCCCAGCCAAGTAGCGGGCTGGCCGTCGTCGAAAAGTACAACCTCACCGCTGTGGTCCCCGTCGACCCGGGGCTGTGGGTCGTCGGCGCCGGCGTCACGGAGATAGCCGTCGGCGTTGCGCTCATCGCGGGCTTTTTCATCCGTGGCGCGGCCGCTACCTCGTTCGTCCTGTTCACGGTGACGCTGTTTGGCCTGCCGGACGACCCGGTGCTGGCCCACGTCGCGCTGTTCGGGATGGCTTCGGCCGTGTTCACGCTCGGCGCCGGCCCGCTCTCTTTCGACCGCTGGTTCGGCCGCCCCGCGGTCGGGGAAGACGAGTCCGTCGTCCCGGCCGACTGAGACGGCTCAGGCGCCCGGCCACCGGTCGAGTTCCGTCCGGTTACCGCTCTCGTTGTAATACACGGTGACCGTGTCGGTGGACCGCACGCGCCTGCCGTAGGCGTTGTCCTCGCCGATCTGGACGATATCCCCCTGTTCGACCGGTTCAGTCCGGTTCACGCCCGCTAGCTCTGACCAGTTCGCCTTCGCTTCTCCCCGGGGCCCCTCGAACTCGAGACGACCGGCCGGTATCGGGTCGCCCCGGCTGTGTGTCACCAGCAAGAGCCCGTTGTCCTCGGCGTAGTCGTAGGTGAAGTTCGCCTGCGGGGGCCCGCCCCCGCTGTCCTCGCCGACGACCAGGACGTTGATGCCGACCACCGCAGTCACGATGACCGTCATGCCCACGAGCAGCCCGATGCCGATAGATTCCGACATCGCGCGGTCTCCAGTACGCGGTCCCATCGGTACCCACTCGTATGTACACGACCATAAGGCTGTTCGGCCAGCTGTCGTTCAGCGCGAGCCGGTCAGACGGGCGCGTCGACGGCGTCGCCCGCCACCTCGTCACTCGCTTCTCGTGACGACTACGTCGGTGTCGGCGAACGCGTCGGCGAGTTCACCGGGGAGTGGCTCGTCGGTGACGAACAGGTCGATAGCCGCCGGCTCGGCGACGGTGACGAAGCTGCGCTCGCCGAACTTCGAGCTGTCGGCCACCAGCACGACGCGCCTGGCGTTGGCCACCATCGCCCGCTTGACTGCCGCCTCGTCCTCGTCCGGGGTCGACAGCCCCGTGTCGGCCGTGACGCCGTTGGTCCCGAGAAAGAGGATGTCGAAGTGGCGCTGGTCGAGGAAGGATTCGGCGGCCGGCCCGACGCAGGCGTGACTGCGCGACCGGACGGTCCCGCCGGTCAGCTTCACGTCGACGTCGGTGTCGGCAAGCTCCAGGGCGATTTCGGGCATGTTCGACACTCCGACGTAGCCGTCGTCCGGTGCGGCCCGCGCGACCTCCATCGTGGTCGTCCCGGCGTCGAAACACACGACGTGGCCGTCGCGTATCTCCTCGCTCGCCCGGGCCGCGATAGCCTCTTTGACTTCGAGTCGGTCGACCTCCCGCTTGTCGTAGGACCGCTCGCGGCCCACCGACGAGACGGGGACGGCGCCGCCGTGGGACCGCTCGATGCGGCCCTCCGCCTCCAGGTCCTGGAGGTCGCGGCGGATGGTCGCTTTCGAGAACTCGAGTTCCTCGGCCAGCGTCGCGACCGAACAGCCGTCCTGTTCGGTCACCAGTTGAACGATAGTGCGCTTGCGCTCGGCGGGGAGCATCTACGCCGGCTTGGACCGCGCCGGACTTAGCAGTTCCGTCCGGTTCTGCGTGTTTCTGCGCGATGTGCCGCGGCAAAGAGGTGGCCGGCTACAGTTCGTCCACGATAGCCTCAGTGACCGCCTCGGTTCCGGCGTCCCCGCCCAGGTCGGGCGTCTTCGGCCCGGATTCGAGCACGGATTCGACGGCGGCCCGGACCTGGTCGCCCTCGTCGTCGTAGCCGAGGTGGTCGAGCAGCATGGCGGCCGAGAGCACCATCGCCGATGGGTTCGCGACGCCCTCGCCGGCGATGTCCGGAGCCGACCCGTGGACCGGCTCGAACAGGGCGTTGTCCTCGCCGACGTTGGCCGACGGCAGGAGTCCGAGCCCGCCGACGAGCCCGGCAGCGAGGTCCGAGAGCACGTCCCCGGCGAGGTTCGGGCAGATGATGACATCGTAGTTCTCCGGGGTCATCACGAGGTGCATCGCCAGCGCGTCCATCAGCGCGGTGTCGTAGTCGGCGTCGCGGTCCTCGCCCACGGCGCTGGCCGTATCGAGGAAGAGCCCGTCCGTCTCGCGCATGACGTTTGCCTTGTGGGCGATGGTCACGTCGTCGTAGCCGTTCCGTTTCGCGTAGTCGAAGCCGAACTCGGCTATCTTCTCCGAGGCGTCCTCGGTGACGACGCGGGTCAGCGTCCGCACGCCGTCGGTTATCTCGCTCTCGATGCCCGAGTAGACGCCCTCGGTGTTTTCGCGGATGAAGACGATGTCCGTGTCGGGCTGGACGGCGTCTAGGCCGGGGTACGAGCGGGCCGGGCGGACGTTAGCGAAGGAGCCGACGACCTCCCGCAGCGGGAGGATGACGTCGGCGGCCGTCTCGCCGGCCGCGCCGAACAGCGTCGCGTCGGCGTCGGCGGCGATGTCACGCGTCTCCTGTGGGAGCGCCTCGCCGGTCTCGGCTTTGACGGCGTCGCCCGCGTCGCCGTAGACGAACTCGAAATCGACTGTCTCTACCGCCTCTAGCACGTCGACGGCAGCGGGCGTGACCTCCTGGCCGATACCGTCGCCGGGGACGACCGCAATCTCGTGTGTCATGTGCGCCGAGAGGCGGGCGTCCGGTGAAAGTGGTTCGGTTCGTCGCGGGCTACCCCGCTCTCGCCAGCGCGACGCCGATGTCGTGCTCGATGAGCAAAACCACCGAAAGCGCCGCTAGCCCGACGGCCGCGGGGTCGACCCCGGCGAGCCCGAGCGCCGAGAGGAGCCCGCTGAACTGGCCGCTCTCGAAGGCCAGCAGCAGCCACACCGTCGCACCGACCGCCTCGACGACGCTCGCCCCGACTGTCCCGATATCGACGACCGACGCGAAGGGGCCGACCCCGCGCACGACGTTGTCCTCGATGGTGTGCTGGGGGACCAGCAACACCGCGAACAGCCCCCCGGCGACGAGGATGCCGTCGACCCCGCCCAGTCGCTCCGCGACGCCGAGCCACAGCGCCCACAGCAGCGCCTCGGCGACACTTACCCCGAGAATCTGTCGTCCGGGCAGTGCCGAGACCGAGAGCCCGTTGACCGCCGCGTCGGCGAGGGCGTGTTTGAGTACCAGCCCCAGGCTGAGGACGCCGAACCCGACGGCGGAGGCCGCCGAGATGAGCGGCTCACCCTGGACGAGCGTCAGCCAGAGCCCCAGAGCGAGCGTCTCGACGAGCGTGAACCCGACCATCAGAAGCGTCTGTCCCGTCACGCGAACGCCCGCGAGCGACGAGCGCTCGCCGGAGTCGATGGTGGTCATACCGTCTCTGGCGAGTCGAGTGGGAAAGTTAGCACCTGCTTACCGGCGGATAAGTCGACGCTGATAACCGTCGCTTCCCGGGCGCTACCGCCGCTGACGCGTACTACGGTCACGTAAGCTCGCGATGTAAAAGGTGACAGGTACGACCTCGCTCTATCCCCCCGCCACTGTGAAGCAACTGCCTACGCCGCAGCGGTGAACCGGCTCAGCGGTACCCGGCCGGGAACCGGGACGTTACGGACACGAGAAACGGTCCGTGTCGTTAATCGTCCGCTTCGATGTCCGACCGCGTCCGGTCCAGGTACGGAAGCTTCGAGGCGGTCTCCTCGATAGCGTTCCGGTTGGCCTTCATCAGCGCCGTCGTGTCCCAGATGCCCTCGACGAGGGCCTGCCGCTGGGCGTTGTCGACGGAGACGCTGATCTCGTTGCCGCCGTAGCGGACCGTCTCGGCGTCCACGTCGACCTCGATGTCACCGCTCGGGTTGTCGTCGACCCACTGCTGGAGCGCGTTGATGGTCTCGTGGTCGGCCGTCAGCGTCGGGATGCCGAGCGCGAGGCAGTTGCCCGCGAAAATCTCGGCGAACCCTTCGCCGATGATGGCGTCGATGCCCCACCGCATCAGCGCCTGGGGAGCGTGCTCCCGGGAGGAGCCACAGCCGAAGTTGTTGTTGACCACCATGATGTTCGCGTCCTGGAACCGGTCCTCGTTCAGCGGGTGGTCCTTGGGGTTGTCCTCGTCGTCGAAGCGCAGGTCGAAGAAGGCGAACTCGCCCAGTCCGTCGAAGGTAACGACCTTCATGAACCGCGCCGGGATTATCTGGTCGGTGTCGATGTCGTTCCCGCGGATGGGAACGCCGGTACCCTCGACGTAGTCGACCTCCGGAATGTCCTCGGTCGCGTCGCTCATGCTAAGGCCACCTCCTCCAAGTCGCGCACGTCAGACACTTCACCGGTGATGGCTGCGGCGGCCACCATCCGCGGGTTCATCAGGACGGTGCGGCCGTCCTTGCTCCCTTGGCGACCGACGAAGTTCCGGTTCGAGGAACTGGCACAGGCCTCGTCGCCCTGTAGCTGGTCCTCGTTCATACCCAGACACATCGAACAGCCGGCGTTTCGCCACTCGAAGCCGGCCTCCTCGAAGATGTCCTTCAGCCCCTCTTTGCGAGCGGCTTCCTGGACGCGCTGGCTGCCGGGGACGACCATCGCGCGGACGTCGTCGGCGACCTGTCGCCCCTTCACGATGCGTGCGGCGCGGCGCAGGTCCGGCAGTCGGGCGTTGGTACAGGAGCCCAGGAAGGCGACGTCGATGTCGTACCCCTCCATGGACTCGCCGGGCTCGACGCGCATGTGCTTCTGGGCGCGCCGGGCGGTGTCCTGCTTGTCCTCGGCCAGTTCCTCGGGGGCCGGAATCGGGTCGTGGATGCCGATACCCTGGCCGGGCGTGGTCCCCCACGTGACGACCGGGTCCAGCTCCGAGGCGTCGATTTCGACGACGTCGTCGTACTCGGCGTCCTCGTCGCTGCGGATGGACTCCCAGTACGGTTTGAGTTCGTCGAACTTCTCGGGGTGCTCCTGGAAGTAGTCGGTCTGTTCGAGCCACTCGTAGGTGGTCTCGTCGGGGTTGACGTAGCCCGCGCGAGCGCCGCCCTCGATAGACATGTTACAGATGGACATGCGGCCTTCCATATCGAGGTTCTCGATGGCCTCGCCGGCGTACTCGTAGACGTAGCCGACGCCGCCTTCGGTCCCCAGCCGGCGGATGATTTCGAGGATGATATCTTTCGCTTCGACCCCCTCGCCGAGCTCGCCGTTGACCTCGATTTTGCGGACCTTCTGTTTCTCCATCGCGATGGTCTGGGTGGCCAGCACGTCGCGGATCTGGCTGGTCCCGATACCGAACGCCAGCGCGCCGAACGCGCCGTGCGTGGAGGTGTGGCTGTCGCCACAGACGATGGTCTTGCCGGGCTGGGTGATACCCTTCTCCGGACCGATGACGTGGACGATACCCTGGTCGCCCGTCGTCGGGTCGGAGAACTGGATGCCCGCGTCGTGTACGTTCTCCTCGAGTTCGGCCATCATCCGCTCTGCGGCGTCGTCGGAGTAGGGCCGGTCCTGGTTCGCCGTTGGGACGATGTGGTCAACGGTGGCGTGAGTCAGGTCAGGACGGGCGACGTCGAGGCCCCGCTCCTGGAGCATCCCGAACGCCTGCGGGCTGGTGACCTCGTGGATGAGGTGGAGCCCGACGAACAGCTGGTCCTGCCCGTTCGGCAGCGTCGTCACTTTGTGCTGGTCCCATACCTTGTCGTACAGCGTATTCTCACTCATACTGTCTCATTCCGTCCTTCGATGCCACGCTCGGAGGCGCGGTCGCCGCCATCGTCCGTCGACTCGTGGTCGAGGTCGTTCATCTGTTCAGTCATACTCTCAGTCGTCGGCCGGCACTTCCGTCTCTTCTTGCTCGTCGTCCCACGAGAACAGCGAACGCAGTTCGGCGCCGACCTGTTCTATCTCGTGGTCCTGTTCGGCCTGCCGGTACTGCTTGTAGCTGGGCCGGTTGGCCTGGTTCTCGGTGATCCACTCGCGGGCGAACTCGCCGTTCTGGACCTCTTCGAGTATCTTCTCCATCCCCTCGCGGTTGATGACTTCCTCGCCGCGGGTGAGGCCGCCGTACTCGGCGGTGTCGGAGACTGAGTTCCACATCTCCATGTGGCCACCCTCGTACATCAGGTCCACGATGAGCTTCAGCTCGTTGAGACACTCGAAGTAGGCCATCTCCGGGGAGTAGCCCGCGTCGACGAGCGTCTCGAAGCCGACCTTCACCATCTCCGTGACGCCGCCACAGAGGACGGCCTGCTCGCCGAAGAGGTCCGTCTCGACCTCTTCCTGGAACGTCGTCTCGATGACGCCCGCGCGGGTGCAGCCGATGGCCTTGGCGTAGGAGAGCGCGCCCTCCTTCGCCTCGCCGCTGGCGTCCTGGTACACCGCGATGAGTCCCGGGGTCCCCTCGCCGCGGTCGTAGGTGCGGCGCACGAGGTGGCCGGGGGACTTGGGGGCGACCATCGTCACGTCGACGCCCTCCTGGGGCTCTATCTGGCCGTAGTGGATGTTGAACCCGTGGGCGAACTGCAGCGTGTCGCCGGGTTCCAGCCCGTCCGAGATGGCCTCGTACACCGCCGGCTGGACGGTGTCGGGGACCAGCATGACGACGCGGTCGGCCTCCGCGGCCGCCGCGTCGGGCGTCTTGACCGTCAGCCCCGAGGCCTTGGCGTCCTCGCGCGAGGACGACCCCTTGCGGAGGCCGACGATGACGTCGACACCGGAGTCGTGGAGGTTCAGCGCGTGGGCGTGGCCCTGGGAACCGTAGCCCAGGACGGCTACCGTCTCGTCGGTTACGTGCGATACGTCGGCGTCGTCGTCGTAGTAGACTGTTGTGTCGAGTTCGTCAGTCATGTTTGTTCAGTGTCCTGGGGCCTCGTTCCAGCGCGGCGGCCCCCGTCCGCACGACTTCCTGCACGTCGAACTGTTTGAACGCCTCGACGGCAGCGTCGATTTTCTGCTTGCTACCCGTGATTTCGACTGTCACCGACTCCGTGGAGGCGTCGACGGCCTGGCCGTCGTACATCTCCGCCACGGCGTTGACGTCGTCGGGTTTCTCCCCACCGACCTTGATGAGCGCGAGCTCCCGGCGGAGCGCTGTCGGGTCCAGCTCCGTCACCTCGATGACCGGAACCAGCTTCCGCAGCTGCTTTTTCGCCTGGTCGATGCCGGGTTCGGGCTCCTCGATGAGGATTGTCATCCGGGCCGTGTCCGCATCGACCGTCGGCCCCACGGTGAGGCTTTCGATGTTGAACTGCCGCCGGGAGAACAGCGCCGAGACCTCCGACAGCACGCCGGGCTTGTGTTTGACCAGCGCCGACAGCACGGCCTGGCGCGGTTCGTGAGTCGCTTCCGCCTCGGGGTCGATTCGGATACCCTGTGAGTTCCGTCGCCCCTCCGGCTGCATCCGGTCGTGTGGCGATGGGCCGGGCATTCCACCAGTCATTAGAGTTCCTCCAGATGGTCTTCCTTCAGTGCGAACTTCCCGTTGTCACCGCCGCTCGGGACCATCGGGAAGACGTTCTCCCCGGGGTCGATGTGGGCGTCGATGACGCTCGGGCCGTCGTACTCGCGGGCTGCCTGAATCGTCTCCTCGACGTTCTCCTGTGCTTCCAGCCGGAACCCGCGGGCCCCGAAGGCCTCCGCGAGCTTGTCGAACTGCGGAATCCACGGGTACTCGGAGGCCATCCGCCGGCCCTCGTAGAAGCCGTCCTGCCACTGGCGGACCATCCCGACCGCCTCGTTGTTCAGGACGACGTAGGTGATGTCCAGTTGCTCGCGGACCGCGACCGAGAGGCCCTGGACCGTCATCAGGAACGAGCCGTCGCCGTCGAAGCAGACGACCTCCTGGTCCGGGGCGGCCAGTTTCGCGCCGATGGCGGCGGGGACGCCGTAGCCCATCGTCCCGAGGCCGTGCGAGGAGACCCAGGTGCGGGGCTCGGTGTACTCCCAGAACTGGGAGGCCCACATCTGGTGCTGGCCGACGCCGGTACAGACGATGGTGTCGTCCGGCGTCACATCGGAGAACGTCTCGACGACGTACTGGGGCTTGAGCGGCTCGTCGTCGGGCGTGTCGTAGGTCATCGGGTACTCCGACTTCCAGGTCTGGCACTGCTCGCGCCACTCGTCGGCGTCGGGTGCCCGGGGCATGGCGTCGAACAGCTGTCGCAGGACCTCCCGCGCGTCGCCGATGAGCGGGTAGTCCGCGTAGATGTTCTTCGAGATTTCGGCGGGGTCGATGTCGACGTGGATGACCTCCGCGTCCGGGGCGAAGGAGTCGACGCCGCCGGTCAGCCGGTCGTCGAAGCGGGTCCCGATAGCCAGCAGGCAGTCGGTGTTCGAGATGGCCATGTTGGCGTAGCCGGTGCCGTGCATGCCGGCCCACTCAAGCGAGAGTTCGTGGTCCTCGGGGAAGCTCCCGATACCGGGCATCGTCGTGATGACCGGAATCTCGTACTCCGTGGCGAACTCCCGGAGCGCCGACGAGGCGTCGGCCTTGATGACGCCGCCGCCGGAGAGGATGACGGGCCGGTCGGCGGCCGCGAGTGCTTCGGCGGCCTCCTGGACGTCTTCGTCGTCGGCCTCCTCCTGAACCTCGTAGGTATCCGGCGTCGTCGCCTCACCGGGTTCGACGTCGGTCTCGCCCTGCGTGATGTCCTTCGGGAGGTCAACGAGGGTCGGCCCCTGTCGGCCGGCGTCGGCCAGCGCGAAGGCCTCGCCGACGTCGTCGCCGACGGTGTCCGAATCGGACGCGAAGTAGCTCTCCTTGGTGACCGGCTGGGTGATACCCACCGTGTCGGTCTCCTGGAAGGCGTCGTTGCCGACGAACTCCGTCGGGACCTGCCCGGTCAGGGCTATCATCGGGTCCGAGTCCATGTTGGCGTCGGCGATGCCCGTGACGAGGTTCGTCGCGCCCGGGCCCGAGGTCGCAAAGCAGACGCCGGGCTTGCCCGAGACGATGCCGAAGGCGTCGGCGGCGTGGGAGGCCCCCTGCTCGTGGGCCATCGTCACGTGGTTGAGGTCGGAGTCGTACAGCGCGTCGTAGACGGGCATGATGGCCCCGCCCTGGACGCCGAAGATGTACTCCGCGCCGGCGTTTTCCAGCGCCCGGACGACGGACTGGGCCCCGGTGGTGACCGGGGCCTGTTCGGCGTCGGCGGACTGTTCGTCCGCGGTGTCGTCTTCCGCTGGCGGTGCGTGCTCGCTCATAAGTTCCCTCCGGTTGTGTGCTGTCGGTACGAACGTCGTGTGTGTGCTGTGTGCATAGCTGGGGTGTCTGGTCGGTGGTCGATAGTCGGTACGGGCCGTGACGGAAGTGGGTGATGTGGGGCTATACCGCCCCTACAATACCGACATGGCGGAGAAGAAGCGCACCGCTGGCGGTCGGCCGGTCCGGAGTGCCAGTGTGCGCCGTCATCGTACCCTGAGACTGTCCGCGACAGGTAATAAACGTTCTGTGATAGCTCGTGGCGAACGCCGGATACGGCGCGGAGTGGGCGTGGCTGTCGGCTCGTCGCGGCGACCGAACCAGAGGTCATGGGCCTACGCCCGGACCTCCTCGCTCTCCTCGTCGACGCCGACCTCCGTGGCGAACCGTTCGAGTTCGCTCATGGTGACCTGCTGTTTCTCCGCGCCGAACTCCTTGACGCGTCGGGTCACCTCCCGCACTTCGGCGTCGGTCGGGTCGTAGCCCGCATCGACCAGGCGCTCGCGGACCGAGTGGGCGCCGGTGTGTTTGCCAAGCACCAGCTCGCGCTCGGCCCCGACCATCTCGGGTGTCATGACGCCGGGCTCGAACGTGTCGGAGTTCTCGATGACGCCCGCCGCGTGGATGCCGCTCTCGTGGGAGAAGGCGTTGCGCCCGACGATGGGCTTGTTGGCCGGCACCGGGATGTCCGACTTCTCCTCGACCAGCCGCGACAGCTCCGTGATACGGGTCGTGTCGATGCCCGTGTTCACGTCGTAGAGCGATTCCAGCGCCATCACGACCTCCTCGTAGGCCGCGTTGCCCGCCCGCTCGCCGATGCCGTTGACCGACACCTGCGACTGGCTCGCGCCCGCCTCGAAGCCGGAGATGGCGTTCGCGGAGGCGAAGCCGAAGTCGTCGTGGGTGTGAACGTCGATGCGCGCGTCCGTATGCGCGTCGACGATTTCGATGAGGTCGTAGAACCTACGGGGCGTGGCGACCCCGCAGGTGTCGGGGATGTTGATCCAGTCGGCCCCCGCGTCCGATGTCGCCTCGATGACCTCGATGAGGAACTCCTCCGAGGTCCGGGTGGCGTCCATCGGCGAGAACATGCACTCGGCGCCCGCCTCCGTGATGCGCTCGACGGACTCGACGGCCGAGTCCAGCGCCTCCTGACGGGTGGCGTGCATGGAGTCTTGTAACTGTACGTCGGACGTCGAGACGAAGGTGTGGACCATGTCCACACCCGAGTCCAGGGCCGCCTCGATATCCTTCTCGACCACGCGCGCCAGCCCGCACGTCGTCACGTGAGTGGACTCAGCGATGTCGCGGACCGCCTCGAACTCCGCGTCGGAGTTGACGGGGAACCCGGCCTCGATGACGTGGGTCCCCATCTCGTCGAGTACAGCCGCTATCTCGCGTTTGTCCTCGTAGTTGAACGACGTGCGTGGTGACTGCTCACCGTCGCGCAGCGTGGTGTCGAAAATGCGTGCGTCTGTAATCTCAGACGTGGAATCCAGTGTGCCCTGGAAGAACTCGATCCGCCGGAGATCCCGACGTGCCCTCGTTGTTGGACATAAGCAGGTGATACTGGACCCTTCCGATACTTATAGTTGTTCATCGGAGCGGCCGGTCGACAGCTATCGCGGTTCGGGTGGTCGCAGGGCCGGCAGCTCCGTCTCGGTCGCTGGCCGCTCGCTCTCTTGGAGACACCTCACCCGTCTCGCAAGCCAGTCGTCAGACGCCGGGGAGAGGATTTTTGCTGGTCGGACGCGTGCACACGGAGTATGAGCGATTTCGAGGGACTGGACCTGCAAGCGGTGGAGGACCAGATGGCGGCCGACGAGGAGACCGGCGGGAGCCACCGGGTCGTCCTCGGGGTGCTGGACGGCACGACCGACGACGCGGAGTGGGTCGAGACCATCGAGGACGGGCGGGTGCTCGTGTTGAACGTCGAGGGGGACCTGAACGAGCTCGCCTCGGGCTTCGCCCGGCCGGTTAAGGACGCCGGCGGCGACCTGATGCACTTCCGGGGCTTTCTCATCGTGACGCCGGCGGGCGTCACCATCGACAAGAGCCGGCTGGACACCTGACCGGGCTCACCCGACCAGCGTCACGTAGTGGCCGTCGGGGTCGCGAATCCGCACGCCGTCGTCGATGGACGTGACCGCCAGCGCGTCGTCGGCCACCTCGCGGGCGACGGCGCCGGGGTCGTCGGCGCCCACGCCGAAGTCCACGTGGACGCCGCCCCGGGCGTCGGCGATACCCAGCCGCGACGACCACAGTTCGAGGTCGAACTCGCCGGTCGTGAGCCGGACCCGACCGGCTTCGCGGTCGTCGTCGATTACCTCGAAGCCGAGGCGCTCGTAGAACTCGACGGCGGCCGCCAGGGTTTCGACCTCAAGTACCAGCTCGAAGAGGTCGCCGACCCCGCCGCTGTCGCCGTCCCGGGACCGTTCGCCCAGTTCGACGCAGTTGCCCTCGGGGTCGTAGAAGTACAGCGAGCGCGCGTCGCCGAAGGTGTGTTCGACCAGTTCGAACCGCTCGTCGAGCCGGTCGTACCAGTCGTCGTACTCCCGCTCGGGCACTGTCAGCGCGTAGTGGGTGTGGAGCCCGCCGCGGGGGACCGGCCCGGGCGCACGTAGACGGATGTCCGTCCCGCCGGCCTTGAGGACAGTCTCGGCCTCGCTCGACTCGACGGTGTCGAGTTCGAGGAAGGCGTCGTAGAACGCGGTCAGGCGGTCGGGGTACTTCGCCTCCAGCGTGAGCCACTCCGGGGTGGAGAGCATGGCTCCGCGTTGGTCGCCGACGGGCAAAACTGTCGGGTCCGCGGTGTGGGGCGCGGGCGACCAGCGGGCCGGAATATTGAACAGCGCCGACACCCAGCCTCAGCTATGGAACGTTCGCGCCGGAGCGTACTCGTCGGTGGTGTCGCGCTCGTCGCCGGATGAGGGGGTCGAGAGACCGGGGGCAGTAACGGTTCCCCGACAGAGACCGGGCGGCGGACGGCGACCACGGCCGCCACTGACTGTGCGCCCAGCGGTATCGAGACGCGGGAGGGGCGGACGGAGTACGCCCTCAGCGCCTACGAGGACGCTTACGACGACATGAACGGGGCGCTGGACGAAATCGGGGCCGTAATCACCGGCGACGGCCTGTACGCGGCCCGGGAAGAGGGACCGGACGCGAACACGCCGGACGGGCTGATACTCGAGACGCGGGACGGCGGCGACGTCTTGGTCACGCTCACCGACCTGTCCGGCAGCGCTATCGCCGACATGCGAAACGACTGGTTCTACGACGCTATCGAAGCGTTCCGGGGCGCACAGGGTGCCCTCGACTCCAACGTCGACTCCTGGAACGAGGTGCGCGAGTTCGTCACCGCTTGCGAGGTCGACGATGCCGACCTGTTCCCTGGCCCGATAGCGGACGGTATCGCCACCGCACGGCACCTCCGAACCGCCGCCGAGAAGTTCGAGCAGGAGTGTACCGTCTACCTCGACAACGACGCGACGTTCGACACCGAGCTCGCGGAGGCGGACCGGTTACAGGCGGACGCCATCTCGGCGCTACGTAGCGCGGCCGCGGACTACCCGCGGTCCCCGACGAGCCTCGAGAACGAGGTGACGGTGTACCGGAGCGAGTGAGCCGGCCGTCGCGGCGCCGGACCGCTCCGGTAGCCTGGCTCGCTTCGGTTAGTTAGACCCTTTATCCACGCCGGGGTCCTACCGTGGCCTATGCCAATGAAAGGCGACGGCGTGGCGTCGGACTGGGCGGAAACGAATCGCTGGGACCGGGGGGCGAGCTGGCTCGCCTATCCCGAGGAGGGGATGCAGCGGGCGAGTCACGTCCTCGGGACCGAAGCCGGTGCCATCGTCGTCGACCCGGTCGACGCCGAGGGCATCGACGACCTCTTCGCGGAGTTCGGTGACGTGGCCGGAGTCATCCTTCTGCTGGATCGCCACAAGCGCGACTCGGCGGCTATCGCGAAACGCCACGACGTACCCGTCTACATCCCCGACGCGCTCGCCGGCACGGAAGACGACATCGACGCCCCCACCGAGCGGGTCCACCGGCAGATTCCGGGCACCGACTACGGCATCCACGAGCTCACGAGCAACGCCTTCTGGCAGGAGGCGGCGCTGTACGGCGACGAAGACGACACGCTCGTGGTGCCGGAGGCCGTCGGGACGGTCGACTACTTCCTCGCCGGCGGCGAGCGCCTGGGCGTCCACCCGATGCTGCGGCTGACGCCGCCGACGAAGCTGAACCGGCTCGACCCGGAGCGGCTGCTCGTTGGCCACGGCCACGGCATCGCGGACGACGCCGGCGGGGCCCTTTCGGACGCGCTCCGCGGGTCCCGCAGACGGACGCCGGGGCTGTACGTGAAGAACCTGAAGTCGTTCGTGCTGGGATAGGCGCCGCGAACGGGCCGGTGGCCCGGGGAACCGGCGACGGGATTATACGACTACCGCCCGAAATCTCGGTGTGGTGTACGTGACACGCGGCCTCGTCGAGACGTTGCTGAGAATGGCCCGGGAAGCCGAGCCGAACGACGTGACCATCTCGCTGGCGGTCACGGAGGCCGCGGAGCTCCCGGAGACGGACCTTGACCCGGAGATACCCGTGTTCACGGACTTCTACCTGCCGTCGGCCGGGAGTTCCGTCAACGCCGTCTTCGGGATGGACCTGGGAACGCCCGCCGGGCAGACCCAGGGCCGCTTTGTCTCCCACCCCGACGGCTACATGGGCGTCAGCAAGCTCGACGACCTCCACGAGGTCATCTTCGTCGCCGTTCCGCCCTGGGAGACCGACAGCTTCGGCGCGTTCGACCGGTCGGGCCGGCCGGTCGATGTCGAGATTCTCGACGTCGAACCGCCCGAGGAGTCGCTGGCGTAACTAGTCGAGATACCCCAGGTCACGGAGCTGGTCGGTGATGTCCTGGAACTGGGCCTCCGTCAGCTCCCCCTCGCGCTGGTGTTCGACGACGATGCTGCGAAGCAGGAAGCGGACGAGGTCCGACGTGCTGGAGAAGCTGGTCCCCTCGATGGTCTCCTCGACGCGTTCGGCGAGGTCTTTCGGAATCGAGACCGTGGTGTAATCGGCCATATCTCAGCCATGCCACGGGGCCGGAAAACGGTTGTGTCACGCCGGCAGCGACGGCTGGAGCTCAGCGGGGCTCGTCCGCCTCGGTGTCGAAGTGGCCGGCGGTCGCCGAGCTGGTCGGTGAGAACATCAGCTGAGCGCCGTCCGTCGAACGGCTGCCGAACTCGGGGGTCGGGTACGATTCGTCGTCGGTGGGTGTCGTGATCGTGGTTGTCATCCGGGTGGGTGTGTGGGGTTTCTGCGGTGGTCGGCGGTCGAGGCGTCGGCACGGCGCGAACGAAGCTTGCGTACAAGCATGAGCTACCACCAGCTTTCGACCCATCTATAATAAAAGTTCATGATTTATCCGCGAACGGTCCGCCAACACCACTGAGAGGCCTTCACACGGTGAGGTTCTGGTCGTAGTCGGTGAAGTTCTCGTAGCCGTCCTCGGTGACGACGGCGATGTCCTCGATGCGGACGCCGCCGATTTCGGGGTCGTACAGCCCCGGCTCGATGGTGACGACGTGTCCCGGCTCCAGCTCACCGCCCGACGGCGACAGCCGGGGGAGCTCGTGGACGTCGAGGCCGACCCCGTGGCCCGTCGAGTGGATAAAGCCAGTCTCCGCGCGGTCGTCGCTGCGCAGCGTCGGCAGCCCGGCGTCCTCGTAGACGTCACAGACCGCGGCGTGGACGGCCTCGCCGGTGGCACCGGGCTCCAGCGCGTCGAAGGCGGCGGCCTTCGCCCGTTCGGTCAGGTCGTACCACTCCCGGACGGTCTCGCCGGGCTCGCCCACGCAGAACGTCCGGGTCATGTCGGCGTGGTACTTCGTCGTCTTGTCCTGTGGGAAGATATCGATGATAATCGGCTCGCCTGCGGAGAGCGGCCCGCTCCCGCGGTCGTGGGGGTCGGCGGCGTCGGCGCCGCAGGCGACGATAGTCTCGTCGAGCGAGCAGCCGTGACGGAGCAGCGTCACCTCTATCTCCTCCCTGACGCGCTCGCTGGTGAGAGCCTCGCCGTCGTCTCTGAGCGTGCCGTCGTCGGCGACTTCGGCCTCCCGGAGTAACGCCTCGGCCGCGGCCATCGCCGCTTCGTTGGCGCGCTGGGCGACCCGGATGTGGTCTATCTCCTCGTCGGTCTTGGTCGCGCGGATCTCCGTGACGGTGCCGTCCGTATCGGCGGTCACGTCCACGCCGCGGGCCCGGAGCCCGTCGGCGGTCCGGAGCGGGAACCGCGGCGGCACCGCCACGCTGTCGACGTCGTAGGCGTCGAGGAAGCGGCCGAGGACGTGCGAGACCGCCTCCTCAGGGCCGTGTTCCTCGACCAGTTCGGCGTGGTCGAAGTCGACGTATCGCTCGACGGTCTCGGCGCGCGACTCGCGTTTGGCCCGGCCGAACTCCAGGCTGCGGGGAAAGAGCAGGTGGGTCTCGCCGTCGTACAGCGTGATAAAGGGGTCGGGCGCGTCGAAGCCCGCGAGGTAGTACTGGTCGGAGTCCGTCGAGTCCGCGTCGATGAGATAGCCGTCGGTGTCGGTCTCGTCGAGGAACGCGTCGAGTCTGCCGAAATCGGGCATGCCTGCCAGTCCGACCGGGAGGGGCAAATGGCTATCGGCGCGGCCGGCTGGGACGGTAGTATATCAGTCTGGCGACCCTTCCACCGCCCGTGACCGACGACGCAATCGCGGCCGAGGGCGTAGAGCTCACCTACGCCGACGGGACCCAGGCGGTCCGCGGCATCGACCTGACGGTCCCGCGGGGGGAGTTCTTCGGCTTCCTCGGCCCGAACGGGGCGGGCAAGACCACGACTATCAAGACGCTCGTGACGCTCCTGCGACCGACAAGCGGTGCTATCACCGTCAACGGGTTCGACGCGCTGGCGGAGGGCCGTTCGGTCCGCGAGACGGTGGGGTACATGGCCCAGGAGACCAGTATCGACCCCGAGCTGACGGCCCGCGAGAACCTCCGCTTTGCCTGTGACGCCTACGGTGTGCCCCGAAGCGAACGGGCCGACCGCATCGACGAACTGTTGGACCTCGTCGACCTGGCCGACGTGGCCGACAAGCGGGCCGACGACTTCTCGGGCGGGATGAAGAAGCGGCTCGACGCCGCGACGGCGCTCGTCCACCGGCCGCCGCTCGTCTTCCTGGACGAACCCACGACCGGGCTGGACCCGAAGGCGCGAAACCGCCTCTGGGAGTACTTCCGCGACATCAACGAGCGGGGGACGACCATCTTCCTCACCACCCAGTACCTGGAGGAGGCCGACGCGCTCTGTGAGCGGCTGGCGGTCATCCTCGACGGCGAAATCGTCTCCGAGGGGTCGCCGGCCGAACTCAAACGCGAGGTCGGCGGCGAGATTCTGGAGGTGAACGTCGACGGCGACGAGTCCACCAGGGCGGCGGCCGCCGACATCGCCCGCTCCGTCGACCTCTTCGAGCCCGGGGCGGCCGTCGAGGTGACGGCCGACGGCATCTCGGTCACCTCCGAGCGCGCCCGCTCGAACGGGACCGATCTGCTGGTCGCGCTCCGCGACGCCGACGTCTCTGTGACGGGGTTCAACGTCCGCGCGCCGACGCTGGACGACGTCTTCCTCGCCATCACCGGCGAACACGTCTCGGCCGACGGGGACGAGTCCGTCGAGGAACTGGCGGCAGACGGAGGTGGCGCGTGAGTCCCGAGCCGGCCGGCGAGGCGGTCTCCCGCTCGGGCAACTCCTTCGTCGGGGACCTCTGGGTCAACTTCGTCCGCTGGAACATCAAGGCGGTCCGCAACCCGTTCGTCCTCGTCGTCTCGCTCGTCCAGCCCATCATCTTCCTCGTCCTGTTCACGCAGGTGTTCGGCCAGGTTGCCACCGGCGCGGTCAACCAGAGCGCCGCCGACATCAGCTACGAGACGTATCTGGTGCCGGCCATCGCCATGCAGGTGGCGCTGGCGGCCGCGGCGACCTCCGGCGTGGGGCTGGTCAACGACATCGAGAACGGGATGTTCGAGAAGGTGCTGGTCAGCCCGATGAACCGGACGGCGGTCTTCCTCGGCAAGACCGCCGCCGAGGTCGTCCGAATCGCGGCTCAGATACTCATCATCATCGGGCTCGGGGTCCTGCTGGGCGCCGAGGTCGCGACGGGCGTCGTCGGGGCCCTGGGTATCGTCGCCGTCGGCGTCCTCTTCTCGTTCTGGTTCACCGCCCTCTCGAACACCATCGCCGTCATCACGAAGGACCAGGAGTCGACCATCATCGGCGCGAACTTGCTGCAGTTCCCGCTGCTGTTCGTCTCGACGGCCTTCCTCCCGCTCGCGGTGCTTCCGGGGTGGATTCAGACGGTCGCGCGGTTCAACCCCGTCACCTACGGCGTCGACGCCGCGAGGGCCATCATGCTGGGCCGTGACGTGATGACGGTCATCGAGGTGACGGCGTTCGGCGGCGTCTACGACACGCTCGTCCCGGCGGTCGCCGTCTTGCTCGCCCTGGCGGTCGGCTTCGGCAGCGTCGCCGTCTACATGCTCCAGCGCGCTTCCAGCGCGAACGTGCAGTAGCGCCGGCGCCACAGCGGTGTTTATCGTGTCGCCCGGCCTATCGGTGGTATGACCACGGACCGGGCGGCCATCGCAGCGACCGTCGACAGACTGATTGACGAGGTGAGCGGGTGGCCCCACGTGACAACGGGCGAACACCGCTTTGGCGGCACGGAGTTCCGCGTCGGCCCGCGGGAAATCGGACACGTCCACGGCTGGGGGATGCTCGACATCGCGTATCTCAAACGGCTCCGCGACGTGCTCGTCGACGCGCGGGAGACCGGGTCCCACCACCTGCTGACCGAGTCGGGCTGGACGACGGAGTACATCGAGTCGCCCGAGGAGTACGACCACGCCCGGTGGCTGCTCCGCCTGTCGTATCTCTACCACGTGAACGTGCTGCAGAAGACGCCCGCCGGCGCCGAGGAGTTCGCCGACGTGGACGTCGAGAGCGAGTTGGCCGCCATGGCACTCACCGACGACATCCGGGCCGCGTTCGACCGCCGGTGACGCCGACACTCACCGGGCTGTGGCACAGACATAGAACTTTTTGTGCACGCCCACAATCTAGTTAGTATGGCGACAATATCGTCGCGCTACCCAGTGGCCTCTTCCGGAGGTGAGCTCGCGCTCCGAACCGCCGGCGGCGTCTTCCTCGGCGTCGTGGCGGCTCTCGCGGTCGCCGCTATCGCCGGAGCACTCGGACTCGACCTCGGCGTAAGCGGGGCCCAGAGCCCCTTCGGCGCCGTCCCCATCGTGACCTCGACCGTCGTGTCCGGGGTCGGGGCCGCGGTCGCCTACGCCGCGATAGTTCGGTTCACCGACCGACCGGTACGGAACTTCACGGCGCTGTCGGCGGCCGTCTTCGTCGTGATGCTCGTCCCCGTCTTCGCCTTCGCGCCCTCGCTGGGGCTCACCGCGGTGGGACAGGCCGCGCTCGTCGCGATACACGCCGCGGTGGCCGTCCCGCTAGTGGCCTTCATCATCGGTGCGGTCCAGCTGTAACGGTCTTTTCTCGACTACAGTGCCGGGAGCGGTAGCCTCTTGTCGCCCGGCCGCAATCGCCCGACCATGGATATCACCATCGGCACGTCGACGGTCAAGGGCACCGCACAGGCCCCGCCGTCGAAGAGCTACACCCACCGGGCCCTTCTCGCCGCGGGCTACGCCGACGGCGCCACAGTCAGAGCGCCGCTGGTCAGCGCCGACACGAAGGCGACGATGCGCGCGGTGACTGCCTACGGCGGCAGCGTCGACCGCAGCGACGAGCAGGCCATCGAAGTCACTGGCTTCGCCGGGCGGCCCGAGACGCCCGACACCGTCATCGACTGCGCCAACAGCGGGACGACCATGCGGCTCGTGACCGCCACGGCCGCACTGCAGGACCGCCTGACGGTGCTGACGGGCGACGACTCGCTGCGGTCCCGGCCCCAGGGACCGTTGCTCGAAGCTATCGGCCAACTCGACGGCCGCGCGGAGAGCACGCGCGAGAACGGCCAGGCGCCGCTGGTCGTCGGCGGCGGCATCGACGGTGGAAGCGTCTCCATTCCGGGTGACGTCTCCTCACAGTACATCACCGCCCTGCTGATGGCCGGCGCTGTTACCGACGAGGGTATCGACATCGAACTGACGACCGACCTCAAGTCCTCGCCGTACGTTGACATCACGCTCGAAGTGCTTTCGGACTACGGCGTCACGGCCGAGCGGACCGCCGACGGGTTCACCGTCGCAGGCGGCCAGTCCTACGACCCCGCCGACGGGGAGTACCACGTCCCCGGGGACTTCTCCTCTATCAGCTACCTGCTGGCGATGGGAGCGCTGGCCTCGCCGGAGGGGATGACGGTCACCTCGGCGGTCCCGAGCGCGCAGGGCGACACCGCCATCGTCGATATCCTCGACCGGATGGGCGCGACGCTCTCCTGGGACCGCGAGGCCGGCGAAATCGCGGTCGAGCAGAGCGAACTCTCGGGCATCGAGGTCGGCGTCGAGGACACGCCGGACCTGCTTCCAACTATCGCCACGCTGGGGGCGGCCGCCGACGGCGTCACCCGAATCACCGACGCCGAACACGTCCGCTACAAGGAGACGGACCGAGTCAGCGCGATGGCCGAGGAGCTGACCGAGATGGGCGCCCGCGTCGAGGAGAAGCAGGACGAACTCGTCGTCTACGGCGAGGACAGCAGTCTCGAAGGCGCCACCGTGGACGGCCGCGCGGACCACCGTATCATCATGTCCCTGGCCGTCGCCGGGCTCGTGGCCGACGGCGAGACCACCGTCACCGGTGCCGAACACGTCGACGTCTCGTTCCCGAACTTCTTCGACCTGCTGGAATCGCTGGGCGGCGCCGTCGAGCGATAGAGCGCCCCTACAGCTCCGTCCGGCGGTCGTATTCGCTCGTCGCTTCGAGTTCGTCGGGTGAGTACGCCATGTCGAGCGAGACGTCGATGTCCTTCTGCCGGCAGTAGTTGTGGAATCTGGCGAGCCCGCCGTAGTCCTCGAACTGCAGGACGAACTTCCAGGTGTCAGCGCCCCGCGCCGACAGAATCGTCGCTCCCGTCTCCCGGATTCCGTGCAGGAGGCTCTCGCCGTCGTCGGCCCACTCGATGCGGTACATCCCCTGATTGTTGACGACGTCGACGGCGACCAGCCGCCTGACGTGCGGGCTCGTCCGGACCCGGCGCTCGAACTCCGGTAGCTGGACTCCCGCCACCCACAGATAGGGCATCACCTGGTTTGCGGCCGGGACCGCCCGCTCCAGTTCGACTTCGGCTCCGGGGTCCCGCGAGAGGACCCTCCCCAGGAGGAACTCGTCGGCGTCGACCGTCATGTGTGTGATGGCTGACATTCTGTGTCAGTAGCACGCCGGCCCATATGTATATTTCCCAACACTCTTCCCGTGGCCTGGGCCCCTATATCTACAAGGTTCAAATGTCCCCGCCCCCCACACGTTCCTAATGAACGGCAACGAGTTCGGCCGGCTCTTCCGGCTGACCACCTACGGCGAGTCCCACGGGGAAGCGATGGGCTGTACGGTCTCGGGGGTCCCCGCGGGCGTGGAGCTCTCGGAGGAGGAGATACAGAAGGACCTCGACCGGCGCAAACCCGGCCAGTCGATGATTACGACTTCGCGGGGCGAACCGGACAAGGTGAAGCTCAACTCCGGCATCCAGGACGGCTACACCACGGGGACGCCAATCGGGATGGTCATCCAGAACAAGGACGCTCGCTCGGGCAAGTACGAGCCGTTCATCACGGCGCCCCGCCCGTCACACGGCGACTTCACCTACTCGGCGAAGTTCGGCACGCGCAACTGGGGCGGCGGCGGCCGCTCCTCGGCCCGCGAAACCGTCAACTGGGTCGCCGCCGGCGGCGTCGCCAAGCAGGTCCTCGAACAGTCCGACCACGACGTCACCATCAAGGCCCACGTCTGCCAAATCGGCGACGTAGTTGCCGACGACGTGACCTTCGAGGAGATGCTCGAACACAGCGAGGAGAACGAGGTCCGCTGTGCGGACCCCGACGCCGCCGAAGAGATGCGCGACCTCGCGGACAAGTACCAGAAGGAGGGCGACTCCATCGGCGGCGCCATCTACTTCGAGTGCCGCGGCGTCCCCCGCGGGCTGGGCGCGCCCCGCTTCGACTCGGTTCCGTCGCGGCTCGGCCAGGCGATGTACTCCATCCCCGCCGTCACGGACTTCGAACTGGGCATCGGCCGCGAGGCCCGCACCGCCACCGGGTCGGAGTACACCGAGGACTGGGAGTTCGGCGAGGACGGCACGCCGACCCCGGTCGGGAACGACCACGGCGGCCTCCAGGGCGGAATCACGACCGGCGACCCCATCTCCGGCGAGGTGACCTGGCACGCGCCTGTCTCCTTCCCCAAGACCCAGAAGACCGTCGACTGGGAGACCGGCGAACAGAAGGAGATAACGGTGACGGGCCGCCACGACCCCGTCCTGCCGCCCCGCGCCGTCCCGGTCGTCGAGGCGATGCTCTACTGCACCGTCCTCGACTTCATGCTGCTTGGCGGTCGCATCAACCCCGACAGACTCGACGGCCGGGCGGGCGAGTACGACACCGACTACCACCCGTCCAGCCCGCAGAACGACCCCGAGGACGCCGACACGCACGCGAAAACCGTCGACGAGGACTGACCGATGGACGCCAACCAGGAGTCGATGTCGAACCCCTTCGGCATGGACGAGCAGTGCCAGAACTGCCCTGAGCTCTGTGAGACCCGGGAGAACGTCGTCCACGGCTACGGCGACGTGGGCGCGGAGTTCATCGTCCTCGGTGACTCCCCCGCCGAAGGCGCTGACGAGTCGGGAATCCCCTTCACCGACGAGCGCGAGCGGGAACTGCTCGACATCCTCGATGCCGTCGACATGGTCGAGGACCCCGACGCCGACGAGCCGGAACTGAAGAACACCTTCCTGACCTACGTCACCCGCTGTCGCCACCCCGAGCGCCCGGCGACCGACGACGAGGTGGTCAACTGCGAGCCGTATCTCAACAGCGAGATACGGATGATAAATCCAGAGCTGCTGCTCCCGGTGGGCCAGCGCCCACTCGAAGAGCTTGCCTTCGAGTACACCACACTCAGCGAGGACGAACTCGACATCGAGGAGCGCCACGCGACGACAATCCGGGGCCGGGGCTTCGAGATTCTGCCGATGCTGCCGCCGACCGACCAGACGGACGAGGAACGGACCGCCTTCCTCGACCACTTCAGCGACGTACTCGGACAGGACTACCGCCAGACGAAGGGTCGGCGGGGTCGCTGACGACCGACGGCAGCGGTCAGTCCGTCGGGGTCGCTGACGACCGGCGGCAGCGGTCAGTCCGCCGGGGTCGCTGACTCCTCTCAGTCCGTGAGTTCGTCGGGAGCGGTGAGCACGTCGTACTCGCTGGCGGCCCGCAGCCGTTGTTGAGCGTCCTTGCGGTACCGGGTCGCCCGGTCTGCATCGCCCTTTTCGCTGGCGTAGGTGGCCCCGGAAAGCCACTCGACGGCCTGCCAGAGGCATGTCGCCTTCTTCCGTGCGCGCTCGCAGTCCTCGCGGACCGCCTCGCTGTCGGCCCGCGTCACCGCCGCGGTAAAGCGGTCGACGCTGTCCTCTAGCTCGCCGGCCGCGTCGTCGAACCCGCCGCGGGCCAGCGTCGTGTGGCCCGACTCGAACCGCTCCAACGCTTCGGTCGTCCGTCGGCGGCCCTCGACGTATGTCGCGTGGCCGACGCGGTACTCCCGCTTGGCGGCCGCGTCGCCGTGGGGCGACGCCACCTGTTCGCACTCCGAACAGACCACCGTCGGTCGGTCCCCGCCCGCGACTCGGAAGACGGTCCCACAGCCCTCACACCGGTATGTCTCGGTCTGTTGCATTCGTCCCCATCCCCTGCGTTACTATACACTGGGTTGACAGTATGTAAATAAGTGTTGCTAGCGCGTCCCAGAGTGAGCCGTGGTCGCGCCAGCCCGGCCGTCACCGCGGACTCCACTCCTCTCGGACCGCCTCGATAGCCGTCGCTTTCTCCCGGATTGCCGGGAACTCCCAGACGATGTCGGTCAGGGTCACGATACCCACCATATCGACCCCGTCCAGTACGGGGACCTTCTTGACGCCTTCGTCGGCCATCAGCCGGGCAACGGTCCCGACCGCGGTCGACGGCGTCGTGGTGACGGCCAGCCGGTTGGCCGCGTCCCGAACGTCGATGGCGGCGAGGGGACGACCCGTGTCCCGCGCGGCCCGCAGCGCGTCCGATTCGGTGAGGATGCCGAGCGGGTCCCCCTCCTCGACGACGATGACCGAGCCGACGCCCGCACCGAGCAATCTGTCGACGGCCTCGTCAAGCGTCGACTCGACGTCGACGGTGACCACCGCCGTCGACATGAGTTTGCGGACTTGCATACCGAAACATTGGTACGCAATCCCAAAGGTCGTCCGGCGAGTCCGGAACCGACTAACCGTCGTCGTCCCGAAGGGGACCTATGACCACCGTTGCTGTACTGGCGGACCCGCCCGTCGAAGGGCACGTTCTGCCGGAGCTAGCCGACGGACCGCTCGATGAATCGGAAGCGGCGGCGCTGTACATGGCGATGCTCGCCGACGTCTGTCGCGCCGTGGAGTCCAGCGGCGCCGAGTTGCTGGTGAACTACCGGCCCGAAGAACAGGCCCCCGACGGCGTCGACCCCGAGCAGGCGGTCCGTGAGCCACTCGACGAGGCGCTCCAGGCGCCCGACAACGCTCGCTACGAGGTTCAGGTCGGGTCGTCTCACGCGGCCCGCGTCGGCAACACCGTCACGCACCTGCTGGAGCGCGAGGACGTCAACACCGTGGCCTCGGTCGAACCCACGGCCGGCCTGTTGACCCGACAGCTCGTCGACAGCGCCGCGATGAAACTCCGCTCCGCCGGCGTCGTGCTCGGCCCGTCGACCGAGGGACGGGTCTACTACGCGGGGTTCGCCGAGCCCGTTGACTTCGAGGGCGCGTACGCGACCCCGGCCGTCCAGACGCTCACCGAGCGGGCCACAGACGCCGACCTCGGTGCGGACTTCCTCCCGTCGGCACCGGTCGTCGAGACGCCCGCGGACCTCCGGACCGTCGTCCCGCTGCTTCGCGCCCGCCACCGGGCCGAACGAGTCGTGCCGCCCCGGACGACCGCGCTGATACACGAGCTCGGGCTGCGCGTGACGGCCGACGACGAACTGGTCCGCGACTAACCGACAGGCCTTAGGGCAGACCCCTGTAACCACCGCCTGCGGTGGGGTGGCAGAGCGGCCTATTGCGCCTGCCTTGAAAGCAGGTATCCTCACGGATTCCTGGGTTCAAATCCCAGCCCCACCGTCTTGCTCCGAACACATTGGCGAGGAGCAGTGCGCGTACGCTGGCGGTTTGAAGCCGCCGAACCACATCTCCGTGAGTGTCAACAGCGGTGACTTATTCCACCCACCGGGAGGATTTATATAACTGGTCCGGCTGACAACATACAGATGCAGCCCACAGATTGGTCTCCAACAGAGCGCGGGCATCGTGTACTCGCCTTCGGTCTGGTCGTCCTCCTCCTCGGCTCCATGGCGTCCGTTGCGGCGGCTAACTCGGCCTTCGGCGTCCGGAAAGCGGAGGTGTCGGCGACGACTGCGACCGTCGGCGAGAACATCACAGTGACCGGCGAGGTAGTGAACGTCGGCGACCAGGGCGGCGGGTTCACGTTCGAGTTCAAGCGTAACGGAACCAGATACGGGACGAGATGGACTACCTTCGAGTCCCAACGAGTCCAGGGTATCGGGCCCGACGAACGCCGGACGGCCAACGCGACAATCCAGTTCGACGAGCCGGGGACCTACGCACTCAGGGTCAACGACAGGAAGGCTGGCGTCGTCACGGTGGTCGCCTCGCGGGCCCGCGTCGCGTCGGAAACCGACACGCAGCGCCGCCTCGACGTGAAGGCGAGTGGTGTCTCGGCGAGCGAATCGGTCGACCTGGATATCCCGCCGTCCAACCGTTCGGTCGCGCTGCAGCGCTGGTCGACGACGACCGGACAGTCGTCGTTCCAGCAGTATCTTACCGAGTACACGAACGCCTCCGAAACGCCGGAAAACGTATCGTGGCCGGCGCAGGCCACCCTGTTCGGTGTGGTCGACTTCGAGAGCGAGGACGGCTTCGAATCGTCGACCATGCGGATCGGCGTCAGCGACGCCGTGATTGCGAACTCGGCCCTTGCGCGCGACGAGGTGACGGTGTATGAGCGCGACGGCGCGGCCTGGGAGCCGCTGTCGACGAGTGTCGCGGCCGACGGCGCCAACCGGACGGTGTACGAGGCGACAGCGACGCGCGGCACGAGCTACGCAGTGGGCCGTATCGACCCGAGCATCTCCGTCGAGAACACGTCGTACGGGTCGTCGGTGCGGGGCAACAGCGCACAGCTGTCTGTCAACGTCCGGTTGCGAAACCACGGGGCCGTCGCGGGCACGTACCGCGGTGAGATGCGGGTCAACGGCGAGACGGTGAACACCACGACGGTGACGGTTCCGGCGAACGGGACCGCGGACGCCACTATCTCCCACAGCGTGACCGAGCCCGGTCAGTACCGGCTCGCGGTCAACGAGACCAGCGTCGGCTCCGTGTTCATCCCCTCCGAACAGTTCGACGACGCACAACAGACCGGCACGGCAGCGACGGGGGGCGGGCCGATAGTGGGCGGCGGTGACGACCCACTTCCGGACGCCGTCCCTGCGACCGTCCTGGGTGTCAACACGGTGTATCTCGTCGGCGGTCTCGTCATCGCGCTGGGCGCGTTCGTCGTCATCCTGCTCCTGTTGCGCGGGGGCGGCGACGGCGGGGGCGGTCGCCCGGACGACTTCGACCCCTGGTAGCCCCGGAGAGCAACCCTTTTTGTGCCAGTGTCCCGAGGACCGGATATGGAGTGGCCACACGACCCCGACGGTGAAGAGGGAAGCGAGGGCCGGCGCAAGTACGGACACGCCATCCTCGCGAAGAAGATAGACGAAGACGAGGACTTCCCGCTCTCTGCCGAGGAGTACGTCTCGGCGTACGGCGACCACCCCGTCCGAATCGACTACGAGACGGTCGTCAGCGTCGCGGACATCTTCGACCACGTCGACGAATCGGAGTTCGCGGACTTCCCCGAGTTCCACCGGGCGCTCGGCGAAGCGCTCCGCGAGGCGGACCTGTGGCCGTACCGGCTGCAACACGCCTGATACGGGACGCCGTCGCTCGCCTCCACGGGCGAAATCATCCGGCCAGTGACATCAGAGCCGAACGCTAGCGCTCCGTGCGACCCTGTTTCGATACATCAATACCGGTCGGGTCCTAAACGTCGGTAGTGACGAACACGCAGGTAACGCACATCCAGATCGACAACTACGGCCCGTGGACAGTGACGCCCGAGCCGCGCCGCGAAGTCGACCTCCAGACGCTGCAATCGCGGCTGTACGCCGACCTCGCGCAGCTGTTCGGCAACCGGGACGGCTACATCTTCTTCTCGCGGTTCGACAACATGATCGCCGTGAGCAACGGGCTCGACGAGGCCGACCACGCGCTCATCCAGGAGTCCATCGGGAACCGCTACCCCGTGACGATGAGCCTCTCGGTCGCGACGGGGACGACGCCGGTGTCGGCGCTCGGAACGGCCACCGAACAGCTCCAGGCGGCCGGTAGTGCACAGGACGAGGGTCGCCGTGAGGTCTTGCGCGGCCAGACCATCGAGGAGGAGTTCCGGACCGAGTCGGACGTCCAGCTGGCCCACTTCGACGTCGACGACGCGACGGAGAAGTACACCGACCAGCTCAACGAGTTCGACACGTTCATCCAGATAGAACAGGGCTACGCCGCGCTCATGAAGTACATGCGGGAGGCCCACGATTCGCTCTCCTTCTTCGTTGGCGGGGACAACGTCATCGCGGTGTGTCCCGACCTCGACGAGGCGGCCTACCGGGACGCCTGTACCCACGTCAGGGAGGCAGTCGACGTCGAGCTCAAGGTCGGCGTCGGTCGTGCGCGGGCGCCCGCCGATGCCGGCATGGACGCGAAACACGCGCTCGAAGAGTGCCGGGCCGAGGGAACGACAGTGGTGTTCAAAGAGTAGCATAGCCGAAGGAAGGGAAATTGCGACAGGCGGGCGTGGTGACCAGCGGGCCGCCGGCGACAGCGGGTCCCGTCAGCGGACACACGCCGTTGGTATTCGGTAGCACGCATCATAACCCTGTCGGAGGTAGCTTTTAGACGGCTTCGTGCCATACGTTCACGCATGCACGACCCGATATCCGTCCGGGAGGTGATGAACCGTGAGTACGTCGGTGCGAGCGCGTCGGACGGGCTCGTCGAGACGGCGGAGCTGTTGGTTCGCGAAGGCGAGGCGGTGGCGCTCGTCCTGCAAGGGACCGACACGGTCGCTGTCGTCACCCGGGCAGATATCCTCGGCTATCTCGTTTCGGAAGGGGACCCGGAGACCGCGACAGTCGAGGACGTGATGACGGAATCGTACCCGTCCGTCGGCCCGGAGGCGCGGTTGCCGGAGGCGCGTGACCGGATGGCGACCAACTCGACACAGTGGGTCGTCGTCGAGGACGGGGAACCGCTGGGGACGCTGACCGGACAGGACATCCTCTCGTCGGTCCGCCTGGAGAGCGAGGCTACCGAGCAACCGGAAGCGGTCGCCCAGGTGGCGACGCCCGAACAGGCGACCGCCGACGGTACCACGGCCACGGAGGACTCCTTCGAGGAGCAGGGCATCTGTTCGGCCTGTGGCACGCTCACCCGGTCGCTCGCGTCGCTGAACGGCCAGTTGCTCTGTGCGGACTGCCGGGACGTGTAGCCGACACAAGCGTTTTGCGACCGTGGTACGCATTCCCGCCGTGGACATCACGACCCCGTCGACGGAGCTGACCGACCGCCTCACCGAGATGTGGGTCGAACTCGCCAGGGACCAGCGGGACTACGGCTCGCATCTCCTGGGGCCCGAGAACCGGGCCGTCATCCGTGAGACCGTGGTCCAGCGCATCGTCTCGGACAACCTCCTCGTGGCCCGCCAAGACGATGCTGTCGTCGGTTTCGTCATGTTCAGCGTCGACCGCGGCCGGTACGACCAGGACGTGACGGCCGGGCTCGTCGAGAACATCTACGTCGTGCCGGCGGCGCGGCGGGACGGTGTCGGGAGCGCGCTCCTGCGGGCCGCCGAGGAACGGTTGGTCGACGGCGGCGCGACGGTGATACAGCTGGAGGCGATGGCCGAAAACGACGCGGCCCGACAGTTCTACGCCGCCCACGGGTACGCCCCCCACCGGCTGGAGCTCGAGAAGTCGACCGAAAACGACACGGCTTAAAACGTCCCCCCACAACGGTCGGACGCGCCAGGGGAGCTTGGGTGGTCCAAGCACTCGACTTGTAATCGAGAGTTCGTGGGTTCAAATCCCACCCCTGGCTCTGGTCCTTTTGCGCGGGCCTCTCGAATCGATTCCGAACGTTCGGTCGAACGGAACGGGTTCCAGTTTCATAGACAACCAAGCTATGCTGAGCGGTGGAGACGAGCTTACAGCGTGATATCGTTCCGGGACAGCAGCGGGACGACCAAAGGGGTCCGCCGTGCCAGTGGCCGCTTTCCGGCGTGAGCGAGTTGGGTGGAAACCGGGTCGGCGACTACGGGAGGGCGGCGCGTCTGGTGGGCTGTAAGGAGAACAGGTGGTGTGGATGTTCGGCGCTTTCACGGACAGACCAACCGCCGGAACCAATTCCTGAATCTTAACATTGTTACCCGGATAGACGTGTGTATGGCAAATGATACGCCGGCATACGAGTTCAAAGAACGGGACGTCTATATCCTCAGAGAGCTTGCCAAAAACTCTAGCATCTCCTCCCGGGAACTCGCCGAAATCCTCGAAGACGAGTACGGTATCGATGTCTCGTACGTCACCGTCAACGAGTCCATCCGGAACATGCGTGAGGCGGGCGTGTTCCGGGAGGCAATCGTTCCCAACGAGGAGTATTTCATATTCGAACTGTTCGAATTCAAGTTCAACCCCGAGTATTTCGCGGACGAGTGGCGCGAGACGATGGAGCACATCCGCGGCGACGAACACACACTCATGTACTTCCTGTCGGACGGCGAGTACCAGTGGAAGTCCATCATGCTATTTCCCACGCGCGAACACGGCGAGCGCTGGCTCCACGAGTTCTACAAGAACCACGGCAAGACAGTGCTGAACGTCCGAACAAGCGTGATGACGAACGTCCTGGAGTTCGGCGCCAGCCCCGAGCTCTTCGATTACCTCGACGGCGACGACGACTACCAGTTCTAGCCGCGCGGCGCTACTCCTCGACGGGCAGCGACCCGTACTCCGACTCGAAGCGCTCGACGAGCCGTCGCTTGTTGTATTTCCCGGTTGTCGTCTTCGGCACCTCGTCGATGAACTCGAAGCGGTCCGGGAGCCACCACTTCGGGAACTCCGCGAGCAAGTGGTCGCGGAGGCCCTCAGCGGTCACGTCGTCCGCTGCGACGACGTACGCCACCGGGCGTTCCTGCCACTTCTCGTGTGGGACGCCGATGACGGTGGCTTCCTCGATTCCATCGTGGCCGACGATCGCGTTCTCCAGTTCGATGCTGGAAATCCACTCGCCGCCGCTCTTGATGACGTCATCGAGCCTGTCGACCACGTCGATGTTGCCGTACTCGTCGATAGTGGCGACGTCGCCGCTCCGGAACCACCCGTCGCCCGTGAACGAGGCCTTTGTCGCGTCGGGCCGCTGGTAGTACTCGCCGGCGAGCCACGGGGCTCGCGCCTGCACTTCGCCGGGCGTCTCGCCGTCGTGGGGCACCGATTCGCCGGTCTCGTCGCGGAGCCGAACCTGGACGCCCGGCGCCGGGATGCCCGCTTTCATCCGGAGGCGGTCCCGTTCCTCTTCGGGCAGTTCCCGCATCTCCGTCGTCATCAGTGTGTTCGCGAGGTGGGGCGATGCCTCCGTCATCCCGTATCCCTGACCGATGGGCGCGTCGTAGACCTCCTCGAACTTCCGGATGAGCGACGCCGGCGGGGAGCTCCCGCCGATGAGCACGTCCTGTAGCGAGTCCAGCACGTCCGGGCCGAGGTCGGCGGATCCCTCGATGACGCGGTCGACCTCCAGCCAGACGGTCGGCACCGCGGCCGCGACGGTGACTGCCTCCTCCCGTATCAGCGGGATGAGTTCGTCCGGGTCGGTCCGCTGGCCCGGGAGCACGATTTTCGCGCCGGTGAACGTCGTCGTGTACGGGAGCCCCCAGCCGTTGACGTGGAACATCGGCACCACCGGCATTACGGTGTCGTTCTCGCTGACGCCGAACACGTCGACGTGGCTGTGCATCAGCGTGTGGAGAAACTGGCCACGATGCGTGTACTGGACGCCCTTCGGCAGGCCGGTAGTGCCGGACGTGTAACAGAGCGCGCTTTCGGTTTCCTCGTCGATAGCGGGCCAGTCGTAGTCGGTGTCGTAGCCGTCGATGAACGACTCGTAGTCGGTGACCGGCTCCAGCGACGTGTCCGGCACGTCGCTTCGGTCGCCGAGAATCACGTACTGCTCGACGGTGTCGAGCTCGTCAGCCACGGATTCGAGCACGCCCACGAACTGCGGGTCGACGAACATCAGTCGGTCCTGGGCCTCCTCGATGATCTCGACGAGGTGGTGTTCCGGCAGCCGGTGGTTCACCATGTGGATGCTGCGCGCGCTGCAGGACGGTCCGAAGTAGAGCTCGAAGTGCCGGTAGTGGTTGACCGCCATCACGCCCGACCGGTCGCCGTCCGCCATCCCGTAGTCGTCCAGCGCGTGTGCGAGCTGACTGATGCGCTCGTAGGCGTCGCCGTACGTGTAGCGGTGGGTGCTACCGTCGGGGAGCGCGGTGACGATCTCTTTGTGGTCGAAGAGGTCTCGGGCGCGTTCAAGGAACTTCGTTATCGTGAGGTCGTAGTCCATTGTCATGCTGTATCATCCCGCGGAGTGAATCGATAAAACACCCTGTTCTGGTCGGTCGGGCCGTCGATGTCCACGACCTGCAGCGTGACGGGGTCGCCGATAGCGAGGTCGTCGTAGTCGACGCCGTCGATGCGGGCGGACAACTGGATGTCGATGCCGTCCAGGTCGACGACGCCCGTGACGAACGGCGTGTCCATCCCGAGCGGGCCGCCGCCCCTGACGGCGGCGAACGCAAACAGTGTCCCTTCGTGGGGCAGCGAGACGTATTCGAGGTCGTCGCTCGTACACTCGGGACAGACGACCCGCGGCGGGAAGTGACGCTCGCCGCAGTCCCGACACGCCGTCGTCGACAGCGACCCGTCGCGGAGGCGGTCGTAGAACTCGTGAATCCGAGTGTTGTCGGCGTCCTGCAGGTCGTAGAAGTCGAGCAGACGCGGCATCTCGATGGTCTCGGGCACCGAGACCGTCGTCCGCGGCGGTTCGTCGTCGGTGTGGTCGGTGTCGTCGGTCATTGTGGGTCCCTCGCGAGCGTCATCACGCTGTGGACGCTGCCGCTGCCGCTGAGATTGTGGATGAGGCCGGTCTCCGGGCTGTCCGGCACCTGTCGGGCGGCGTCGACCTCGCCGGTGAACTGCTTGTACACTTCGAGCGCTTGCGAGACGCCGGTCGCACCCAGCGGGTGTCCACAGCCCAGGAGTCCGCCGCGGGGGTTGACGGCGATATCACCGTCGAGTTCGCTGCGCCCGTCTTCGATGAACTGACCGCCCTCGCCTTTCTCCACCCAGCCGAGGTCCTCGTACTCGATGATTTCGCTGATGGAGAAGCAGTCGTGAATCTCCGCGACGTCGAGCTCCTCGACCGGGTCGTCGATGCCCGCCTGCTCGTAGGCCTGCTCGGCGGCCTCCGTCGCCTGGGGCCACGCCGACAGCGACGGGAGGTTGTTGATGGAGTTGCTCGCCATGCAGGACTGCCCGCTGCCCGTGACGTACGCCGCGGTGTCAGTGAGCTCGCGGGCCTTCTCCTCGCTGACGAGCAGGAGGCCGGCGGCGCCGTCCGTGATGCCGCTGCAGTCCAGCAGGCACAGCGGCGGCGCGACCGGGTACGAGTCCAGCACGTCGTCGACGTCGACCTCCTGCTGGAACTGCGCGTACGGGTTGTTCGCGGCGTGGCGCTTGTTCTTCGCGCTCACCTTCGCGAGTTGTTCGCGGGTGGTGCCGTACTCGTGCATGTGGCGCTGGGCGAACATCGAGAAGAACGACGGCGCGTTCAGGCCGTTGACACCGTCGAACTCGCGGTCGAGCACGTTCGTCATGCCCGATTGGGTCTCCTCCATGTGGTCGTCGCCGAGGTTCATCTTCTCGACGCCGAGCACGAGCGCGACGTCTATCTGGCCGGCGGCGATGGCGAGCCACGCGTACCGCAGCGCAGCCTGACCGCTCGCACACGCCAGCTCCGTTCGGGATATCATCTTCGAGGCGTGGACGCCCAGGAGCTCGGCCGCGAGCGGCGCGACGTGGCTCTGGAAGGCGAACCGCTCGGGCTGGACCGCGCCGAGGAACAGCCCCTCGACGTCGTCCGGCCCGAGCCCGTCCACGTCGTCGAAGGTGGCCTTCCCGGCCTCCTGTGCGAGGTCCTTCCACGTCGCCTCGCGCTTGCCCCAGTCCGCGTGTCCGCCGCCGACGACCGCAGCGTTCCGGGTCATCACTCGAACTCCGGTTCGCGGTCGTCTCTGAACGCCGTCACGCCCTCGATCATGTCATCCGTGGTCGTGAGGAGGCCAAAGGCCTGGCTCTCGGAGTCGAGGCCGGCCTGCAGGCTGGCGTCCTGTCCGTCGTCGATGACGCGCTTTGCGACCTTCAGCGCCGTCTTCGGGCCGTTCGCGAGGTCGTCGACGAACTCCTCGACGACCTCGTCGAACTCCGCTTCGGGGACGGCGCGGTTGAGCAGCCCCCAGTCGGCGGCGCGCTCGGCGGAGAGCTGCTCGCCGCGGAAGACGAGCTCCTTCGCGCGGCCCTCGCCGACGATACGCGTGAGCCGCTGGGTGCCGCCGCCGCCCGGGATGAGCCCGAGATTGATTTCGGGCGCGCCCAGCGAGGAGTCGGCCGTCGCGAGCCGGAGGTCGCAGGCGAGCGCGATTTCGAAGCCCGCCCCCAGGCAGAAGCCGTCGATGCGCGCGAGCGTCGGACGCTCGAACTTGTCGATGGCCTGAATCGTCTCGTCGACGTCCATCAGCTCGGTCGGCTCAGAGGCCATGAACCCCGTGATGTCCGCACCGGAGCTGAACGCCTGCCCGGCGCCCGAGAACACCACGCAGGACACCTCGTCGGTGTCGGCGTTGTCGAGAGCCTCCTTCACCTCGCCGAACATCGTCTCGGAGAACGCGTTCAGCCGCTCCGGGCGGTCGAACTCGATTTCGAGGACGCCGCGTTCGGTGAGTTCCTTGTTGATGTACTGGTAGGGGCCGTCGCCGGTGTAGTCGTGGAAACCGCGGCCGGCGTCGACGCCCGTGTGGCCGTCCTCGACGAGCTCCACGAGGTACTCCGCGGGTGCGAACCGCTCCGAGCCCGTCTCCTCGTGGAGCGTGCGGAGCTTCTCGAGTACGGTGTCGAGACCGAGCTGGTCGCCGAGTCGGCAGGCGCCCTCGGGGAAACGCGCGCCGAGGCGGCTCCCGAGGTCGATGTCGTCCGGGGTCGCGACACCGCCGCCGACGAGCTTCGCGGCCTCGTTGACCATCCGCGCCTCGATGCGGAGCCAGTCGAACCCGTCGCCGTCGCCGGGCTCGTAGTTCGGGCCCTCGCCCTCCCAGTCGTAGAACCCCCGTCCGGTCTTCTTCCCGAGGTGGTCCGCGTCGACCTTCTCCGCGATGGCGGGCGGCGAGTCCAGGTCCGTGTCCTCCCGGAAGTGGTAGGCGATGTCGATGCCCGTGTAGTCCGCGAGCTCGAACGGCCCCATCGGGTAGCCCCGCTGGTAGACCATCGCCGCGTCGGCCCGCTGAATCGTGGTCTCGTCGCCCGAGAGCATCCACGCCGCCTCCTCGATGAACGGCAGCATGACGTTGTTCACGATGAAGCCGTGCACGTCGCGCTTGACGTCGATGGCGCGCTTGTCGAGGTCGTCGACGAACGCGTGGATGGCTTCGAGGGTCGCCTCGCTGGTCCGCTCGCCGTGGACGACCTCCACGAGGTCCATCTTCACGGGCGGGTTGAAGAAGTGCGCGCCGACGACCTGTTCGGGGCGGTCGGTCGCGGCCCCGATATCGGTGATGCTCAGGCCGGAGGTGTTCGACGCCAGAAGGGCGTGGTCGGGCGCGTGGTCGTCGACCTCCGCGAACGTCTCGCGCTTCAGACTGAGGTTCTCGGGAATCGCCTCGATGACGAGGTCCGCGTCGGCGACAGCGGCTTCGAGGTCCGTCTCGCCGGAGAGGCGGGCGCGTACGCCGTCGGCCGGCTCGTCGAGCTTGCCCTTCTCTTCGAGCTTCCCGAGGCTCCACTCTATCTGTTCGAGGCCGTCATCGACGAGCTCCTCGTTGATGTCCCGCAGTACCACGTCGTAGCTCGCAATGGCGGCGAGTTCAGCGATACCGTGACCCATGCTGCCGGCGCCGAGTACGGTCACATCTTCTATGTCGTTCGCTCCCATCGTGAAACACAAGGTAAGCCTATAACTTAAGCTATTGGTTACAATGTATGTCTAATGGTCGTTTTATCTTAACTGTAGAAGAATAGTCGGTGCCCACGACCGTCCCCATCCCTCCGGCGCGGTAACGGCCGATTGTCACTCGATGGGGAACTGTAGCTCGGCGGCCTGCTCGGTTTGGGGGTAGACGAGGCGCTGTTGGCCGTCCCACCACTGCGCGCTCGCGGCCGAGAGTTGGCCCTCCGCGGGCATCCCGTGCTCGTCGAAACTGAACTCCCCGATGACCGTACTGAACTCCGTCTCGTCGAGCGATGTCCGCACGCTCTCGGGGTCGGCGCTGCCGGCGGCGGCCAGGGCCTGCTCGGTGGTCTGTGCGAGGTTGTAGCCGACGCCGACCATCACGCGAGGCGTCTCGCCGTCGTTCCGGTCGGCGTACGTGCTCAGGAGCGCCTCGTTGCCGTTGCTGGTCATCCCGGGTGCCCAGCCCGGACACATGGTGACGTAGCTCCCCTGTTCGCCGAGCGCCGACCACCACGCCTGCGGGTCCGCGGCGCGCACGAACTCGATGAAATCGGGCATGTAGTCGGAGTTGTTCAGTTGGTTCATCGCGGTGATGCCGTCCGGCGGCTGTGGACACCCGACGAGCGCTTCGACCCCCGCGCTCTGGGTCTGTGAGATGAGCGTCGAGAAGTCCTCGTTGCCGGGGTTGTACGTCTCCCGCATCGCGATATCGTAGCCCGCGTCCGAGAGCTTCGTGTCCCAGGCCTCGGCCATCTCGGCGCCCCAGCCGGAGTTCTCCTCCCAGATACCGACCGCCTGCGGGCGGTCGTTTTCCGGAACCAGTTCCAGCATCCCGGTCGTCGCACGCGTGACGTCGCGCGTCTTCGGGAACGGCGTATACGTCCACTCTTTGTCCCCGGAGACGAGCGGCTCCTGATAGCAGGTGGCGACAGCGAGGAACGGCAGTCCGTTGTTCTCCGCGTACGCCGACCCCGACATGACGAGCGGACTGGAGAAACTCCCCCAGATCATGTCGACATCGTTGTTGCTAGTGAGCTGTTGGAGCTGCTGGCGGAGCGTTGTCGGGTCGCTTTCGTCGTCCTTGACGAGGAGTTCGACCTCTTGGTCGACGGTGTCGCCCTCGTTGAGCGCCTCCACGCCGAGCTCGTAGCCGGTGAGCATCTCCTTGCCGACCGGGGCCAGCCGTCCGGTCTCCGGGACCGCGGCCGCGATAGTGACCGTGTCGGAGCTGTCACTACCGTTGAAAGCGATGCAGCCCGCCAGACTACTCAGGCCAGTCGCGCCCGCTGTGCCGGCAATTTTCAGGAACGACCGGCGACCGCGTTCACTGTCAGGTGTACCCATGCATCACACCTCGACGCACATATTGTTAAATATTTCCCTCAATATAGGTTTGTGCGTGAGACGTAATTAGACAATTCGTATTTATTGTTCATCAGTCGTCGGGCGTGGTGTCCCCGCCAGGCCCACCCGCTAACTCCCATGTCGTGGAGTCGGCGGGGTTACGGCGCCAGCGCACGGGTCGCCGCGGAGGGACCGAATCCGTTCGAGTTGACAAACCACGGCGACCGGATTTGCATAGGTCCAGCACCGAAAGAAAAACGCCAAGCGGTGTGGTTCGGATTCCGTCTCGTCGATTCCGGGCGGCTCGCCGGTCAGGCCTCCCTGCGCCCCGGCCCTAGGCCTCTGTGTCGAGCGCTTCCGCCTCGACGTTCGAGAGCCGCATCGCGTTGCCGGTGACGGCCGTCGTCATCCCGGCGTCCCCGGCGAGGACGGCCAGCCAGATGGGGACGTAGCCGAAGGGGACCGCGAGGGCCAGGGCCGCCTTCACGCCGAGGCTGGCCCAGACGTTCTGCCGGATGACGCCGTTGGCCCGGCCGGAGAGGTCGTACAGGTAGGGGAGCTTCGAGAGGTCGTCCGAGAGCAGGGCGACGTCGGCCGTCTCCAGAGCCGTATCGGTGCCGGCCGCGCCCATGGCCACCCCGACGGTCGCTGTGGCCAGCGCCGGCGCGTCGTTGATGCCGTCCCCGACCATGGCGACCCCGCCGTCGGACTCGCCGTCGAGTCGCTCGACGTGGGCCACCTTCTCGTCGGGCAACAGCTCGGCCGCGTAGTCGTCGACGCCCACCTGTTCGGCGATGGCGCTGGCGGTCCGTTCGTTGTCGCCGGTGAGCATCACTGTCCTCTCGATGCCCAACGCTTTGAGCCGGGAGACCGCCGCCCGTGCCTCCGGTCGAACCTCGTCGGCTACGGCGATGACGCCCTCCAGTTCGTCCTCGGTCCCGACCAACACGACCGTCTTCCCCTCGGACTGGAGCTCGGGGACCGTCCCGTCGAGCAGGTCCAGGCAGTTGTTGCGCTCACAGAGCTGCTGGGCGGTCTCGGTGACGAGGCCGCCGTCGGTCGTCGCGTGGACGTGCGAGAGGTCGAAGTCCAGCTCCTCGAACAGGCCGGGCTTGCCGGCGAAATGCGGGACGCCGCCGATGGTCGCCCGGACGCCCTTGCCCGTGATGCTCTCGAAGGCCTCGACCTCGCGGTCGCTGCCGTCGCCGGCCTCGGCGACGATGGCCTCGCCGATGGGGTGTTCGCTGCGGGCCTCTAGCCCGCGGGCACAGCGGAGGACCTCGCTCTCGCTGTTGCCGTTCAGGGGGATGACGTCGGTGACGGTGAGTTCCCCCTTCGTGAGCGTCCCGGTCTTGTCGAAGGCGACGGTGTCGACGGCGCCCATCGCTTCGAGGTGGTTCCCGCCCTTGATGAGGACGCCGTTCTTCGCGGCGCTCGTGATACCCGAGACCACCGAGACGGGCGTCGAGATGACGAAGGCACAGGGACAGGCGAGCACCAGCAGCGTCAGCCCGTAGACGACCGCTGTCGAGACGGTCGTCCCGAGAACGACCGGGCTGGCGACCGTCACGAGGACGGCGAACGCGACGACGACGGGCGTGTAGTACGCCGAGAAGCGCTCGACGAACTGCTCGCGCTCGGTCTTGTTCGACTGGGCGTCCTCGACCAGCTCGACGATGCGCGAGAGCGTGTTGTCGCCCGCCGTCGAGGTGACCTGCACCTCCAGGTAGCCGCCCTCGTTGATGGTCCCGGCGTACACCGCCTCGCCGACGGTCTTGTCCACGGGGACGCTCTCGCCGGTGATGGGCGCCTGGTTGACGGCGCTCTCCCCGTCGATGACGTCGCCGTCCAGCGGAATCTTCTCGCCGGGGCGGACGACGACGCGCTCGCCGACGTCCACGTCCTCGACCGGAACCGTCACCTCTCGGCCGTCACGTCGGACCGTCGCCTCCGCCGGCGAGAGGTCCATCAGCTCCTCCAGGGAGTTCCGGGCCCGGTCCATCGAGTACCGCTCCAGCAGTTCGGCGATGCTGAAGAGGACCGCAAGCGTCGCCGCCTCGAAGTACAGCGCTTCCCCGAAGGCGAGACTCGCCGTCAGGGCCCCGAGGATGGCGATGGACATCAGCAGGTCGATGTCCAGGTTCAGGTTCCGCGCCGAGTAGTAGCCGTTCCGGAGGATGGCCTGGCCGCCGACGGCGACGGCGACGAGAAAGAGCAGGTCCGCGACGTGGAGCCCGCTGCCCAGGACCGTCCCGACTTGCGCGTTCGCGCCGGGAAACAGGAACTCAAGCCCCAGCCCGACCACCAGCACGACACCGCTGGCCCAGGTTTTCAGCGCCCGGGGGCTGGTCCAGAGGTCGTCGTCGGTCCCCGCGTCGGTGGCGGCCGTCGCCGCCACCTCGTACCCCGCGCGCTCGATAGCGGCGACGATGGACTCGTCCGTCGGCTCGGGCCCGGACCTCGTGAGGACGACCGTCCCCGTCGTGGGCTGTGTCTCGTAGCTGTCCAGCCCATCGACCTTCGACAGGGCGGACTCGACCTTGCCGGCACAGGAGGCACAGTCCATATCGGGCACCGAGAGCCGGAGCGTCCTCGATTGCCCCTCGACTGCGTACCCCGCCGAGCGAATCCGGTCGGCGATTTCCGCCTCCGTGGTCGCGTCCCTGTCGTGGGTGACGGAGACCGTTCCGGTCGTCACCTGGGGGTCGATGGCCTCGACGCCCGCCAACGTCCCGACGCTGCTCTCGACCTTGCTCGCACAGGAGGCACAGTCCATCTCGGGGACGGAAAACTGACTGGTGGCGCGTCCGTCCGACGGCGAATCGCCCCCGTCGTCGTCGTCTGAATCCGGTCCCTCTCTGGTCATTGTCGGCGCTAGGCGACGCGATATTATTAAACTAGCTGTTAGAAGTCGGGCTTTTAGCAGCACAAATTATTAAAATGTGTGGACTATTTTAACAACTTTTTCACGAGGGCCCGGCTGGTGCACCGCCAAAGACCAGTTTCCGAATTCCATATATTGGTAGCGACAGTTAGTAACGCGATTCATCATCTGAAAACGTTCATACGGGGCTGTCGACGAGCGCGACCGAAGCCCCGAGACGCCCTGGGACTCCGAGAACTCCGGCCGGACGTACATGTGGCCGGTGAACGAACACGACGACTTCTGAGCCGGTCCGCCCGGCACGCATCAAAGCGGGGAAGTACGCACGACACTGACGGGTGGTATGCGCCGCCGCACGTGGGTCACAGCGCTCGGGGCCGCAGGCCTCGGCGCTCTCGCGGGCTGTGCGGAGTCAGCCGACGAGACGCCCGAGGCGTTCGAGGTATCGAGCCCCGAGTTGGCGGCCGACGGGTCGCTCCCGAATCGGTTCACCTGCTACGGTGCCGGCGACTCCCCGCCGTTCGTCATCGACCGTGTCCCGACTCCGACCGAGGGGCTCGCCGTGGTCGCGGAACTCGATAGCGGGGGTATCACCGACCCGGTCTTCTGGACGCTCTGGAACGTCCCGGCGGACACCGAGCGGATTCCCGCGGACCTCCCGCGGACGCCGACGCTCCCGTCGCTCGGTGACGCGAGACAGGGCCGCCCCGAAGGCGGCGATGCCGGCTACGAACCGCCGTGTCCGGAGCTCGGCCAATCCTACACCGTCAGGTTCCAGGTGTACGCGCTGGGGGCACGACTCGACGCCGAGGCCGGGACCGACCACGACACTGCTACCGAGGCCATCGGCGACGCCGTGCTGGCGAGCCGACGGTTCACCGCCGACTTCGAGCGAACGCCGACGCCCTGACCGGGCCGGCTCGATGTCGACGTGGCCTTATACACCTGCAGCACGTACCTGGGGTATGAGCGAACAGGCCGACAGCGTACCTGAAAACGACGACGAATGGCGCGAGCTGCTCACGGACGAGGAGTACCGCATCCTCCGCGAGGCCGGGACCGAACCCCGCTTCAGTAGCGACCTCATGGACGTCAAAGACGACGGCGTCTTCACCTGTGCCGGGTGCGGGACCGCGCTGTTCGACAGCGAGGAGAAGTTCGACTCCGGCACCGGCTGGCCCAGCTTCTGGGACGTCTACGACGAGGGCACCGTCGAGACCCGGGTCGACGAGAGCCACGGGATGCGCCGGACGGAGGTCGTCTGTGCCAACTGCGAGGGACACCTCGGACACGTCTTCGACGACGGCCCCGAGCCGACCGGCAAGCGCTACTGCATCAACGGCGCGGCGCTGGAGTTCGAGAGCGAGGATTAGGCGTAGCTCCGCTCGACGAACTCCAGGATGCGGTCGGACTCGGCCATCGTGACGCCGCGGTCCTCGTCGACCAGCACCGGGACCGCCCGCTGGCCGGAGACGCGCTTGACCTCGTCGCGCTCCGAGTGGAGCGGCTCCACCCATATGCTGTCGTAGTCGACGCCCAGTTCGTCCAGCCTGTCTGCTACCTTCTCGCAGTACGGACAGCCGTCGAGCTGGTAGAGTGTGCGACCCATAGGGGGCCGTAGGGGCGCCGGTCCCAAAGGCGGTTCGCTCCAGACCGTTCTACTCGTACAGCCAGGAGCCGTCTATCTTGTCCCACTCAACGAGTTCGTCCTCGTCGAAGAAGAGGTCGATTTCGCGCTCGTTTGCGCCCTCGTCCTCGTGGTCGGAGCCGTGGATGACGTTCCGCCCGAGGTCCATCCCGTAGTCGCCCCGAATCGTGCCGGGTTCGGCCTCCTTCGGGTCGGTCGCGCCCATCATCCGCCGGACCTGCCGGGTCGCGTCCTGGCCTTCGAGCACCATCGCGAAGACCGGGCCGGAGGTGATGAAGTCCACAAGCCCCTCGAAGAAGGGCTTGTCCTCGTGTTCGCCGTAGTGCTGTTCGGCTAGCTCTCGGTCCATCTGCATCAGCTTCGCGCCGACGACTTTCAGGCCGCGGCCCTCGAACCGGTCGAGGATGTCGCTGATAAGGCCGCGCTGGACGCCGTCGGGTTTCACCATCACGAAGGTACGTTCTGTCTCTGTCATCGGAATACGAAAATCGTTGAGCCGCTGTCGGTCTTACGCCTGTGCTTCTTCGGCTTCGTCGTCAGCGTCGTCGTCGGCCTCGGACGCTTCCTCGCTGTCGTCAGCAGCTTCGGCTTCGGCGTCTTCCGCGTCGGCCTCGGCGGCTTCCGCTTCGGCGTCCGCCTGGGCCTGCGCTTCGGCGTCTGCCTGCTCCGCCGCCGCGTCCTGCGCGGCGGTCGTCGCGCGACCGGCGTCGGTCCAGCCGAGGTTCCGGGCCTCGCGGCCCAGGTCGGCGTTGTTCTCGCACTTCGAGGAACAGAAGTGCGTGGTCGAGCCGTCGTTGTGGACGAGCATCGTGCCCGTGCCGGGCTCGATGTCCGCGCCACAGTAGTCACAGTCTCGGGTTCGGGGCATCGTTATTGTCCTCCGATGGAGTCGGCTTCGCGGGCCGTCTCGCGGAGCTGGAGGATGTCGCCCTCGCGGACGGGACCGAGGACGTTCCGGGTGATGATTCGACCCTGGTTTTCGCCCTCGCGGAGTCGGCACTTGACCTGCATGGCCTCGCCGTGCATCCCCGTCTTGCCGACGATCTCGATGACCTCGGCCGACGTGGCGCCGCTACTTTCGGTCTCTTCAGCACTCATCTTTGGTCACCTCAGCGGAGCTCCTCGACCTTGGCGGCGATGTCCTCGACGTCGGCCTCGGCCTCACCGGCGTCGGTGATGGCGGCGGCGGCCGAGCCGACTTCGAGCCCGGCGGCGTGGCCGAGGTCGTCCTGCTGCTCGACGAAGATGAAGGGGACGCCCTTCTCGTCGGCCAGCTCGGGGATGTGCATGACGATCTCCTCGGGCTGGACGTCCTCGGCGACGAAGACGAGCTCGGCGGAGCCGCGCTCGACGGCCTTGGTCGTCTCGTTGGTTCCTTTCTTCACTGTGCCCGTGTCTCGTGCGACTTCCAGCGCTTCGAGGGCGTCGTCCTCGAGGTCGGCCGGAACGTCGAAATCTACGTATACTGGCATTTGTGTAGTCACCTCCTGCACGCGGGCTCAGGCTCCCCCGCCGTTCGCGGGAAATCCCGCGGCACGCCCCGCCGGCGCGCTGGTCCTGAGAAGGCTGGGAGCATCATCAACCCGGTGCAGGCTGTAATCGTCTGTGTGCCACGGGCCCTAAAAGCGCTTTCGAAGCCGAAACCGCGTGCCAGCCCGCCACACGGGTGGACACCGGTCGACGCGTGGCCCGCACCCTTTACCCACCTGGCCCGCCACAGGCCGCTATGGAGGAACGCGTCGGTCCGGACGACCGGACTCTCTACATCGACCGCGAGGACGGAGATATCGGCACGAAGGGCCCCTTCTTTGTCGTCTATCTCGACGACGAGCGCGAGCGCCGCTGGGGGTTCTTCTGTGGCAACTGCGAGACGTTCAACAACGCGATGGACTCGATGGGCCGCATCCGCTGTAACGACTGCAGCAACCTTCGCAAGGCCGAGGAGTGGGACGCGGCCCACGAGTAATCGCTGACCCCTTCCTGTCACCGATACATACAGTGGTAACGCTTATCACCCATCCAGTAGTAGGCTCCCGTAGATGGCGGCCGTTAGCACACCACTAGACGAGCAGGCTCGGTCGATATTCGACGACATCGGGTACACCGTGTCGCGCACCGACGAGGGACTACGAGCGGCACACAAGTGGCGGGAGGTCGGCGTCACAGTGCTCGAAGACGGGACAGCGCTCCCGGAGTCGGGGGAGATGCACTGCATCGTCACGCGCGCGCCGGAAGCGCCCGACGTCGGCGACCGGCTCGCGCGGATGGACGTCGGCTACGACTGGGCGGTCATCGGCGTCCGCGAGGACGGCGGCTACGACGTCGTCAGACCGTAGCCCAACACTTACCACCGATTCGGACGACCTCCGGCTGTGCAACCGACCGTTTTCACCGACGCTTTCGAACAGCTGTACGACGGTATCATCTCCGTACTGCCGGACCTCCTCACCGGCTTCGTCTTCCTGGCGCTCGCGGCCGTCGTAATCAAGCTCATCATGTTCGCCGTGCGCGCCGTCCTCGCCCGCGCCCTGCCCGGCGAAGCGCCGGTGTACCGCCAGTTCATCGCCGCGATAGTCCTCGTCTTCCTCTGGTTCGCCGTCGGGCTGTCCTTCCTCTCTATCGTCGGGCTGACGCTCATCGCGGCGTCGCTCGGGACCGCGGCCGGCTTCCTCGCGCTCGGCGTCTCCTACGCGCTCTCGGGGATGATAGCCGACGCGGTCGCCGGGGTCTACCTCCTCCGTGACCCGGACTTCAACCCCGGCGACACGGTCAAAGCCGGCGACACCACCGGTGAGGTCGCGGCCATCGAACTCCGTAAGACGCGGTTCCTGGTCGGCGGCGACACGGTGGTCCGAGCGAACGCCGAAATCGAGAAGGGATGGACGAAAATCGAGTCCGCCAGCTAGCTGCTCGGGTATCACAGCCGTTGACACGCGATATTTATAGCTGTTGGCGACTAACTCGTGAGCATGTTCATCGGCCACGCGCTGTTGGCGTTTGCCCTCGCCACCGTCGCGGCCGAGCGTGTCGGCGTGTCCCGAGAGCGGGCGCTCCGGTACGGGCTCTTCGCGGGCCTGTTCGCCGCCGTCCCGGACGTCGACGTCGTGTACGCGCCCGTCGGTCTCCTGCTGGAGTCGGTCGCGACGGTCGGCCCCGACGTGTTCTGGGAGACGGCGAACGTCATCCACCGGGGGCCGACGCACTCGCTGTTGCTGGGGACGGTCCTCGCGCTGGCCGTCTACTGCTGGGCCGTCGGAACGCGGCCGTCGAGGGTACTCTCACTCTCGCTGGCGGCCGTGCTGGTCGCCGCCGCCTGGCTGTTCAGCGGCCCCATCGGCGGCGTCGTCGTGAGCGTGTTCGCCCTCGCGGGGTTCGGCGTCGGTGCGTTGGCCACTCGCAACGCCGTCGGGCCGCGGCCGCTCCTCGCCGTTGCGCTCCTCGGGCTGCTCTCGCACCCGTTCGGTGACCTCCTCACCGGGTCGCCGCCCCCGTTTCTCTACCCCTTCGAGGCGATGCTCGTCGCCGAGCGTATCGCTCTCCACCCGGACCCGACGGGGCAGTTACTCGCGGCCTTCGCGGTCGAACTCGGCACCGTCTGGCTCGCTATCTGGGCCTACACCCGCCACAGCGACCGTCGGTTGCTCGACCTCGTCAGTCCCCGCGCCTCGCTGGGGGCCGGCTACGCCGCGGCCGCGCTGCTGTTGCCGGCGCCGACGATGGAGCAGTCGGCGCACTTCGTCTTCAGCGTCCTCGCCATCTCGGTCGTCGGTGCGCCGGTCAGACCGCTCAGTCGCGACGTCGACCGGCTCCGGATGGCGGTGACGGGGCTGACGGCCGTCAGCGTCGCCGCCGTCGCCTACGCGTTGGCCTACGGGCTGCTGTAAGGGCGACAGTGTTTTCCACCCACCGCGTTTGGTGGCGTCCATGAGCGCCGACGTGACGGACCTGTTGGGGGACCAGCGAATCAATGCGCTCCTCTCGTGGGCCGTCGTCGGGCTGATACTGGCGGCGGTCGCGGGCAGCGTCGCGAGTGGCGAGCTGTTGTGGGCGGCGTTTACCGGCGCCCTCGCCGCCATCGTGCTCCTGCCGCCGCTCTCGTACCGCAGCGTCGACGCGATGCTCCCCTGGGAGATGGTGTTGCTGTCGGCGTTACCGGTCGTCGGGCGGCTGTTCGCGTCGGTGCCGGTCACCGGCAACCTCGCGACGTATCTCTCGGTCGCCGCGGTGGCGCTTATCGTCGCCGTCGAGTTACAGCTGTTCACGCCGGTGAAGATGACGCCCCGGTTCGCCGTCGCCTTCGTCGGGGTCGCCACGATGGCGGCCGCCGGCGTCTGGGCCGTCGTTCGGTGGGGCGCCGACCGGACCCTGGGGACCGCGTTCATCCTCGACCCGGCGCTGTCGGAACACGCCGTCGAAGAGGCGCTGATGTGGGAGTTCGTCGCCTCGACGCTCGCCGGCGTCGGCGCGGGGGTGGTCTTCGCGCTGTACATCGGCTACAAGGTCGGGGCAGCACGGGTCCCCGAGGAGGTGCCACAATGAGGCTCCGGGAGTACGTCGGAATCAGCCAGCCCCGACAGCGCCAGGCCACGTACGCGATGGAGGTCGCGCTGGTCTGTATCCTCGCCGTCGGCATCGCCACCGGGAGCACCGGCGTCATCGTCAACACCGGCGTCGGGCTGCTCGTGACACAGCTCCCGGCGCTGTTCGAACGGGACTACGGCATCGCGCTCGACCCGGCGCTGACGCTGTGGATTACGACGGCGGTGTTCCTGCACGCCGTCGGCGTCATCGGGCTCCCGTGGGCCGACGCGAACTTCTACAAGAGCATCTGGTGGTGGGACCACCTCACCCACGCCCTCTCCTCGTCTATCGTCGCCGCCATCGGCTACACGACCGTGCGGGCGCTGGACCGCCACTCCGAGGAGATATACGTCCCGCCGCGGTTCATGTTCGTGTTCATCCTGCTGTTCGTGCTGGCCTTCGGCGTCGCGTGGGAAGTCCTCGAGTTCTCCATCACGCTCGCGGCCGAGGCGACCGGCAACGCGACGATACTCACGCAGTTCGGGCTCGGGGACACGATGCTCGACCTCGTCTTCGACACCATCGGCGCCATCGTGGTCGCGACGTGGGGGACCGCCCACCTGACCGACATCGTGGGCCTCCTGGAGGAGTTCCTCGACGGCCGTGAGAGCTGAGCGAGCGAGGTTTTATACCGGTATCGTGTGAACGCGTAGCACGCCATGGTGTTCAAGAAAATCACGCTGATAGGTACGAGTTCCGAGAGCTTCGACGCCGCCGCCGACGACGCTATCGAGCGGGCCGAAGCGACGCTCGACAACCTGATGTGGGTCGAAGTGGACGAGCTCGGCGTCGAGATAGCGAGCGTCGACGGACGGGAGTACCAGGCGGAAGTGACAGTGGCGTTCGAGCTAGAGGAGTAGGTACGCAGCGAAGCGGTTCAAGACAAAGAGCGGCGACGCCGTACTCAGGTGCGGAACGACTCGCCGCAGCCGCACTCGCTGACCACGTTGGGGTTCTCGACGTGGAACCCCGCGCCCTGCAGGCCGCCCTCGTAGGCCAGGACGGAGCCTTCTATGTAGTCGATGCTCGCGCCGTCGACGAACACGCGAAGCCCGTTGCGTTCGTAGACGGTGTCGCCGTCTTCCGGCTCGTGCTCGAAACGCATCCCATACGAGAGGCCCGCACAGCCGCCTTGCTGGACGAACAGGCGGAGTCCGGCCACGTCGGTGTCCATGTCTTCGCCCTCCAGTAGGTCGAGTGCCTCCTCGGCGGCTTCCTCGGTGACCCCGACGTTCTCGCCCCCGAGCTGTGGTTCGCCGTCTACGGTGCTGCTCATACGGAGTGGTGGGTCCCAGCCCTGTTAACCCTGACGCCGGCGTCCCGGTCCGTCACTCTTCGAACCGTTTTCGGACGCTCTCGGCGTGGGCTTCGAGCCCCTCGGCCTCGGCGAGCGTGGTAATCGTCTCGCTGATGTCGGCAAGCGAGTCCTCGGAGAGACGCTGTACCGTCGTCGACCGGACGAAGGTGTCCACCGAGAGGCCGCCGGTGACGCGGGCGGCCCCGCCGGTCGGGAGGACGTGGTTCGGCCCGGCGGCGTAGTCGCCGGCCGCGACGGGGCTGTACGGGCCGAGGAAGACGGAGCCGGCGGAGGGGATGCGGTCCAGCAACGCCTCGTCGTCGTCCGCCTGGATGGAGAGGTGCTCGGCCGCGTACTCCTCGGCGAACAGCACCGCCTCGCTCATCGAGCGGGCGTGGAAGACGCCGGAGGCGTCGCTTTCGAGCGCGGCCCGGACGACGGCCTCGCGCTCGCGCTCGCCGGCCTGCTCGTCGACGGCCTCGGCGACGGCCTCGGCCAGGTCCGCGTCGTCCGTGACGGCCACGACGGAGGCGTTCTCGTCGTGTTCGGCCTGTGCGACGAGGTCGGCCGCGACGAGGTCGGGGTCGGCGTCGCCGTCCGCGACGACCATGATTTCCGACGGCCCCGCGAGGAAATCGATGGCCACGTCGCCCCGTACTTCGGCCTTGGCGGCGGTGACCCAGCGGTTGCCGGGGCCGACGACGATGTCAGTCGCGGTCACCGACTCGGTGCCGTAGGCCAGCGCCGCGATGGCCTGGGCGCCGCCGACCTGGTAGACGGCGTCGGCCCCGGCGGCGTGGACGGCCGCGAGCGTGACCGGGTTGACCGTCTCTGCGGGCGGCGTGGCGACGGCGACGTGCTCGACGCCGGCCACCTTCGCGGGGATGACGCCCATCAGCGCGCTGGAGGGGTAGGCGGCGGTGCCGCCGGGGGCGTAGACGCCGGCGCTGTCCAGGGGGCTGAAGCGCCGTCCGAGCTCTCGCCCCTCGAAGTCCTCGCGCCAGTCCTCGGGGCGCTGGCGCTCGTGGAACTCGCGGATGTTCCCGGCCGCGTCTTCGATGGCCGTCCGAATGTCGTCGTCTATCTCCTCGTAGGCGCGCTCGGCGGCGTCGGTGATGTCGACGTTCCCGACTTCGACGTCATCGAAGTCGCTGGCGAAGCGCCGCAGAGCCACGTCGCCCTCCTCGCGGACCGCGTCGACGATGTCGGCCACGTCGTCACGGACCGCGTCGACGCCCGCATCCCGGTCGAACAGCGCGGACCGCTCCTCGGGGCCGAGGTCGGCGACAGTACGTACGTTCATGGGTCGGCTTCGAGACGGGCGGAAAAACGGGTTTCCCTTCGCCGCTACCGGTAGACGGTCGAGGTGAGATGCAACACGGAGACGCCGCCGGTCGTCCCGACCAGCGCGGTGGCGACGACGACGCTCGTCAGCGACGGCAGCCCCCCGCCGCCCGTGCCGACGAGCAGGACCGCGGCCACGGCGACGGCGACACAGAGCAGGACCAGGTGAGCGAGCAGCCACGGGAGAACGTCCCGCAGCGCACCGAGCGTCCGTCCGAACCCGCTGCGGGTCTCGACGCCGACGCGCTGGCCCGGGCGGTAGTACTCCGCGGCCGTCGCGTAGCCGTCGCTCGCGCTGACTTGCTGTGGGGACCGCGGGTCGGCGCTCTCGCTTTCGGTCCCCTTTGCCATCCGCTCCGCGGCCTCTGCAACGGTCTCCCCGCCAGGACTGTCGCCGCTATCGCTCGCTTCGGAACCGTTCCAGCCGTCGAGGTGCTTTTGGACGTACGCCTCGTGACCCAGCCGGTCGTAGCGTGCCCGCTCCGTTTCGTCGGTGAGTACGTCCCTGGCCGTGGTCAGTCGCTTGAACCGGGCCTGGGCATCAGGGTCGTCGGTGACGTCCGGGTGGGCGGTCTTCACCTGCTCGCGGTACGCGCGGACGATGGACCGTTCGTCCGCGTCGGGGTCGACGCCGAGGGCGGCGTAGAGCGTGGGCATGATTTTGGAGGGGTTGTTAAATCTATTGGCCGAATACCTACATGAAACTATCGACGGTTACGAACGCCGATACGCGCCGTGGTTCGAACGGCAGAACGGCTGGCTGGCCCGCACATCGGCCCCACAGCCGGTTCGACCACCTGTCGGACAGGGGCTGAGCGTGCGGGGACCTACGCCAGCCACTCCTCGGGCTTCGTGTTGTAGTCGATGTCCGTCGCAGCGAGGTGCTCCACGTCGCTCCACTGGACGTCGTCGACCGACACCTCCTCGCCGTCGTAGCGGAGCCGCTTCCCGACCTCTTCGGGCTCCGGCTCGCGGTCCCGCCGCTTTGCGACCTCGATGTCGTGGTCGTCGAACTCCTTGACGATAGTCAGCAGGTTCACGGGGCGGCCCCACAGCTCGAACACCCGTTTGAGGACCTCGATGGCCTGCTCGCGGTCCAGCGTGATGCCGTTGTACCGGTGGGCCAGCAGGAGCTCGTTGCGATTCCGGTAGTTGCCGTCCTGGACCACGATGGTCGGCTTGCCGAAGTTCGTGAACTGCAACATCAGCTTCTTTTTCACGTCCTCGTGGTCCGTCGAGGTGACCCGGTAGTCGCCGGAGGCGTGGGTGTACTCGTAGGTGAAGTAGTCGTTGTCGTCGACGAACTCCTGGGTGAGAAACTCGTCGAGGAAGGTCACGTCGTTGTGGCTCTCCCGTATCTCGCGCATCCGGTCCCAGCCGCGGGTGTACTCCACGTCCGCGAGGGCGTCGGCGACGCTGTCGTAGCGCGTGTCGTCGAACATGTACCGCGAGACCCGCTCCAGTTCGGCCTGGCCGACCCGCGAGACGAAACCGCGGTACTGTGGCTTGACCAGCGAGTAGTGGCGCTGGGCCAGCCCCTCGTAGGTCAGCACCTTCCAGGGGTATTTCGCCACGTCGAACGCCCCCTCGCGGGCTCTGGCCAGCGCGTCGGCGTCGACTCGCGGGTCCTCGGGGTCGAGCTCGTCCACGTGGCCGGGCACGTCCTGTAGCCACGCGGGCGGTTCCAGGTGGTCCTGTACCGCGGCGAAATCGACCACGTCGTGGAACGTCCGCCAGGTGATGCCGTCGACCCGGAGGAGACGCTCGACTATCTCGCGGCGGTTCTCGGTGTTCTCGACGTACTCCCACAGCTCCAGCCCGAGGCTGTAGGGGTTGAGCCCGGGCGACCCCAGGACCTGGGCCATGTGGTCCGAGTAGAGGACGAACTCGTCGTCGCCGGCGAAGCGCTCGCCGGTCATCATCAGCGACTCCCAGTAGGCGGCCCACCCCTCGTTCATCACCTTCGTCATCTTCTGGGGGGCGAAATAATACGCCTCCCGCCGCAGAATCTCCAGGACCTCCTTCTGCCAGTCGGCCATCTCCACGGCTTTCCCGGCGTTCTCGTCGTAGGCCATCCCGTGCTTTCGCAGGAAGCCGACGACGTCTTTCTGCGGTTCGCTGGGGAAGGTGACGCCGGAGTCCTCGTCGGACTGGGCGTCCAGCCACTCCTCGTCGAACACCTGCCGCTTGACCTCCTCTGAGAGGTCCAGCTCGTCCAGTTGCTCGCTGACGTCGACGCCCTCTATCTCTTCGAGCCGGTCGCGGGCCGTCTCGACCGGGCTGTAAGGCCGGTGCTGGTCGATGTTGTCCTCCAGACAGAGGACGTGGTCGATAAACCGCTCGACGTCGCTGCGGTCGATGTCCGGGTCCTGCATGTGCTCCCGGATGGTGTCGGCGTGGCGGGCGAGCATCCCCGCGGCGTCGGGGCCGCGGCCGTCGCCGTCGTCCCCCGCCGCCCGCGGCGGGGCGCCGCCGCTGAACAGGCCGAACCACTCGTTGTTCGCGAAGAAGTCGGCGTGGGCCTCGACGTGGGTGATGACCGCCTTCTGGTCGGCCAGGGTGTTGGACTCCTGGAGGAACGCGTGGGAGGGGTCGTCGTTGTTGACGATTTCGAAGGCCTTCCCGCCGAGGAACTGCCCCTGTTTCTGCTGGCGGTCGTACTGCATCCCCCACCGCCAGTGGGGGTAGCGCTGCTGGAAGCCGCCGTAGGCGATGAGCTCGTTCATCTCGTCGTAGTCGACGACCCAGTAGTTCACCGGGTAGGGCGTCAGCCCCAGTTTCTCGGCGAGGTTGCTCGCCTCGCGGACCGGCTCTCCGAGTTCGTCGGCGATGCGCTGTTTCCGGAATCTGTCGTCGTTCATTCTGACTCCTCCGTGCTGAGGATTTCGTAGATGGCGTCGACCACGTCCTCGGGCGAGGTGACGTAGGCCACGGCGACGTTGTCCGAGCCCTGGAAGCTGCGTTCGACCTCCTCGGCGTGGGTCGCGTTGATGGCGTTGCCCGACGGCTGGGTCTCGACGTAGGCGTGGAGGTTCGCGGGAATCTCCTCCATCAGCGGGATGACCCGCTCCTCGGTGTCGTTCGAGGAGTTCTCGCTGTCGCCCGCCGCGAAGACGTAGCGGTTCCACTCGCTCCAGGGGTACTCCTCCTCCAGCACCGCGGCGGCCAGTTCGTACGCGCTGGAGATGCGGGTCCCCCCGCCCGAGCGGATGCCGAAGAACTCGTCGCGGTCGACCTCCCAGGCGTCGGCGTCGTGGGCGATGTAGACGAACTCGGCGTTGTCGTACTTGCCTTGGAGATACCAGTCCAGCGGCGTGAACGTGCGTTCGACCAGCTCGCGCTTCTGCTGGCGCATGCTCCCGGAGACGTCGCGGATGTTGACCACGACGACGTTCTTCTCGCGCTCCTCGACGATTTCGGGGTAGCGGTAGCGCTCGTCCTCGCGCCGGAACGGAATCTGGTCGACGCCCTCCCGGCGGATGCGGGTGGAGGTGTTCTCCCGCTCGACGCTCGCCTCCATCTCCTCGATGGAGTCGTACGTGGACTTCTCGTCGGCCGTGAGGTCGCCGTAGGCGTCGTCCAACCACGCCTTCGAGACGGGGATGTTGCCCTCGCGGGCCCACTCGAAGACCGCCGCGGGGCCCCACCCCTCGACTTTCAGCGCCTCGTGGACGTAGGACTCGTCGAAGTCCATCGCGAGCTTGCGCTTGAGCCCCTGCTTGAACAGCCGCTCGAAGTCGAGCGTCGAGGAGGGACCGCTCCGGGTGATGTCGGTGAAGTCGCCCTCCGTCTCCTCGACCACCGTCTTGCCCTTCGGGTCGAGGTCGAGCCCGAGCTGTTCGTCCAGCTCCTGGGCGAACTCCTCGGGGTCCATCTCGTAGTACTCGTGTTCGCCGCCCTCCTCGCCGGGCTCGCCGTCTTCCCCCTCCTCGTCCCCGTCGCCGGGCTGGGGCTGTGGCTGACCGACGGGGTCGCCCTCCTCGGCGCCCTCGCCCTGGCCGACACCGCCCTTGTCGCGCTGGTCGTAGGCGAACTCCGGCAGGTCGACTATCTTGATGGGTATCTTGACCTCGTCGTTCCGTGACTGGCCCAGGTCGCCGTACTGGATGAAATCCGCCAGGTCCTGGCGGCGCTCCTCGCCCACTTCGCGGTACCGTTCGAGGTCGTCTTTCAGTCCCATCTGTAGCTCACCTGGCTCATGACGTGGCGGCTGGTCAGTTCGGCCGCGGCCTCGCTGTAGCCGTGCATCTCCATCATGTTCCGTATCGTCGTCTCCTTGAGTGCGGCCGTCTCGGTGCCGGAGGGCGGGTTATCCCACTGTGCCGGCTCGAAGTCCTCGTAGGCCCGCTTGACGTCGTCCCAGTCGTGGCTGCCCAGCACGGTCTTGATGACCGGAATCTCCTTCGGCGAGACGTCGCCGACGCGGAACTCCTCGTCGCGGCGCTGCCACGCGTGGCGGTTCAGCGCCGTGATTATCTTGTCGGTGCGGAACTTCGTGACCGCGTGGTCGGGCTCGTTGCCCTCGTAGTTCCTCTCGTCGAACCGCCCGAGGTGCTCTATCTCGAACACCTTCATCTTCAGCGGGTCCGGGTCGACGTACTCCCCGCGTTCGTTCTCTATCTGGTCGTCGGAGGCCCAGGCGTACACCTGCTCGATGTACTCCTCGACGGTGGCCTCGTCGACGCGCTTGTCCCGCATCATGGCGGCCAGCACGTCCCGCTCCTGTTCGCCGAAGACGTAGTTTTTCACCGGGACGACGCGCTCCTCGTACTCGGTCGCCTCGCCGGACGAGAACACCGGCGCGCCGTCCAGCCCCTCGGCGATGGCGTTGAGCACGTCCCGCGGCATGATGACGTGTTCGACCGGCAGGTCGGGGTGGTGGCGGTCCTGTGTCTCGTGGAGCAGGTCGGCGACGACGTCCCGGACGTAGGTCACGGGGATGCCGTGGTCGCCGTCGGCGGCCGTCGTCTCGATGTCGTAGTCGTCGATGTCCACCCGCTCGTCGCCCTCCATCAGGTAGCCCCGGTCGAAGAGCAGCGCCTTCTCGACCAGGTCGAGCCCGGCCGGGACGTTCGAGTTGTCCAGCCGGGAGACGACGGCGTACAGCGCCGCCGCCTCGATAGTGTGGGGGGCGATGTCCTTCTCCGTCGGCGTCTCCAGGTCGTCCCTGACCGACACCGAGACGGGCTCTTGAATCCACGTCTCCAGCTCCTCCCAGGACTCGGGGTCCCAGACGCTGGTCTCGTTCGTCAGTTCCCGGCGGAGCAGCTGCGTCTCGAGCGAGAGGTTCGTCAGGTAGGTGAACTCGTGTTTGTCCAGCCGGCGCTTGAGCGCCTTCAGCGGGTCCTGGCCCTCCCGGTCGGCGTGTTGGTTCAGCTGGGCCTCCAGGTCGGGGTTCGAGATGATGACGAGCTGGGTGTCCACGTCCATCCCGATGCCCTTGTCCAGCTTGACGCGGCTCTCGTCGGGGACGTTCAGCAGCTTCTGGAGCAGGTCGGCGTGCTGGGCGGCGTCCTCGACGACCGTCAGCAGGCCGTTGCCCTGTGAGAGCACGCCGTCGTAGGAGAACGCCTGCGGGTTCTTCCGCCCCCGGGAGTCGAGTTCGCGGAGCATCCCGTGCATCCACGACCCGACGAGTCGTTCCTTGGGCGTCCCCTCGTCCTCGGAGTGGAGGACGCCGATGCCCCGCCCCACGTCCACGACGAAGTTCTTCACCCGGAGATGCGAGGGGTCGGTGACCGCCGAAAAGAGGTTCTCCTCGCCCGCTCGGCGGTACTGCTCCTCCAGGAAGTCGTACGCCTCCCTGGAGAACGGGTCCAGTTCGCCGTCGACGCGAATCTCGATGTGGTCGTCGAGCCGGTCGTTTATCTCGGCCAGCAGCTCCTCGCGGACGTCTTTCGGGAACACCGTCAGCGGGTGGGCCTGTACCGGACTCTCGTACCAGTCGTCCTCGTCCTCGACGGGCGTGTCGCCGTAGGTCAGCGCGCTGTCGCTGCCGCCGGCGCCGGCGACGTTCCACTCCACGGTGTAGCGCCGACCCTCGGGCGTCCGGGAGTACTCCCGCAGGCCGTTGATGAGACAGCGCTTGAGCTCCGATTTGCCCGTCGCCGTCGGTCCTTCGAGCCAGACTATCTTCTCGTCTTTCCCCCTGCCCGCCGCGATGGAGCGCAGGTCGTCGACGAAGGCGTTCAGGACCTCCGTGTTGCCCAGGATGGCGTGCTCGCCGTCGTTGTGGGGGTCGTCGAAGAAGCGGTAGCGCTCCTTCTCCTCGCCCTCCTCGATGACGGTCCGGGTGCCGGCGGCCTCGATGGCCGCCAGCAGGTACTTCGAGGCGTGGGCGGCGATTCCGGGCGTCTCCAGGACGGTGTCGACGTACTCCCCGAGGCTCATCGGCTCCTCGTAGGTGGCATCGAGCGAGTCGTCGGCGCGGTCGATGTACTCCTCGCCGCTCATCTACTCCTCCATCTCGCTTTTGGCGACCTCCGCGCCGGCGAATTCGAGCACTTCCTTCGCGCCCTCCTCGGAGTACCCCTGTTCGATGAGGGCGTCTATCCACTGGTTGCGCTCGTCGTCCTCCATCTCCCCCGAGGAGACCAGCGCGGAGAAGTTGATGTTGTGTTTCTTGTCCTCCCAGAGCTTCCGTTCCAGCGCGCGGCGCAGGCGGTCGTTGTCCTGCGGGTTGAACGTATCGCCCTCTCGCGCTCTCCGCGAGACCCAGTTGCTGACTTCCTGGCGGAAGTCGTCCTTGCGGTCCTCGGGGAGATTGAGCTTCTCCTCGACCGAGCGGAGGAACTGCTCGTCCGGCTCCTGCTCGCGGCCGGTCAGCTCGTCCTCGACGGTGTCGTCGTCGATGTAGGCCATCACGTGGTCCATGTACTTCTCGCCCTGGCGCTGTATCTCGTCCATGTCGTAGGCCAGCGCGTGGCGTACGTCCTCGATGGCCCGCTCCTTGTACTCCTCGCGGACCAGTTCCAGGAACCGGTAGTACTCGTCGAAGGACTCCGAATCGATGGAGCCGTGATTTTCGAGGTTCCCCTCCAGGTGGTTGAACGTCGTCAGCGGCGAGAGGAAGTCCCGGCTGCGGTGCATCGAGTCCATGATGGCCTCGGCTATCTCGTCGCCGATGAACCGGGGCGAGACGCCGTCCATCCCCTCGCGGATGTCGGCGGCCTGCTCGGCCTCCTCCCGGAGTTTCTTGACGTCGATGTCGTCGGCCTCGTCTATCTCGCCGTTGTACGCCTTGGCCTTCTGAACGAGTTCGACGGACTCCGTATCGGGCTCCTCGATGCGGGTAAGGACGCCGAACAGGCCCGCCATCTCCAGGGTGTGGGGCTCGACCTGGATGTCCGGCAGGTCGGCGTTCCGGAGCATCTTCCGGTATATCTTGGCTTCCTCCTCGTACTGGAGCACGTAGGGGAAGTCGATGCGCTTGGTCCGGTCGTTGAACGCCTCCATCTTCTCGTCGCCCTTCTTGTCCCGGTACTCGGGCATGTTCGTCCGGCCGACGATTACCTGGTCGATGTCGATACGGGGGTTGTTCTTGGGCTTGATTGTCTGTTCTTGACTGGCATGGAGGAAGTCATAGAGGAACTCCCGCTGGAGCTTCAGCAGCTCCTCGCCGGAGAAGATACCGCGGTTGGCGTTACAGAACGCCCCCGAGTAGTCGAACGCCCGCGGGTCGCTCTCGCCGTAGATGGCGATTTTGGAGTAGTTGACGTCGCCGGTGAGCTCGGTCTCGTCCTGGTTTTTCTTGTCCTTGGGCTCGAACGTCTCGATACCCTGGCGGCGGTTCTCGTCGGCGACGAAGCGGACGATTTCGATGTGGTTCTCCAGGACCTGCTGGAGGTCGTCGTCGTAGTACGCCAGCAGCCGGTCCATGTAGAACTCCGAGGCCGGGTCGAGGCTCTGCTCGTTTCGGATGGTGTAGGGCGCGTCCAGGGCCTCGTTGATGTCCTCGATGACTTTCTCGCGCTGGTCCTGTGGCAGCAACACGAGCGGGTCCTGGTTCATCGGCGAGCGGACCACGTCGTCGCCCGGGTCCTGGTCCGAAATCACGTCACAGAGGTTCGTCCAGCGGAAGGTGTACATCCGTCCGTCGTCGCCGCGGGTGTAGTCCTCGTAGTAGTGTCGCACCTGCCGGTCGAAGTCGGACTTCCCCGAGCCGACCGGGCCCAGGAGGAGCTTGATACGCTTTTCGGGGCCGAGCCCGCGTGCGCCGGACTTGACCTTGTTGACGAACTCGTGGATGGCCTCGTGGACCTCCCGCCCGTAGAAGGTGTTCTCCCCCTCGTGGATGGGGTCCTCGCTGGCTATCTTGTACTCGACGACACCGGCGTCTTCGTCGTACTCCGTCCCGTAGTAGTCGAACATGTCCGCCACGCGCTGGTGGGCGTTGCGGGCGACCTTCGGGTCCTCGTACAGCTGGTCGAGATACCAGTCGAACGTCCGGGTGGTCCGGAGGTCCGCCGGTATCGTGTCCTGGTACTCCTGGCTCAGTGCTTCGAGTGTCTCTTTGTTCTGGCTCATGCTAGTTCGAATGGGTCCGCACGCGACGCTGCCGACGCGACGCTACCGCTTCGGGAACAGTCCGACTGTGACAGCCGCCGCTCCGACAGTGAATCACCTGGAGCCGCGGCATGACCCGCCCGACCGGGTCGATTGGTAACTGATGCCATGATAGTTGTGGCGGGGCGAGGACGGGGACCGCTCCACCCTCTCGGTAACGGGTGACAGCCTTCGACTGTGTTTCCGATACTATTTATTGTATGAGTGCTTCAACATTAAGAGCCTTTTGCCAGAGTACATAAAACACCGGAAGCTGCACCCGGATATCTACGGGTGAACCGGGGGACTGCGTCGCGTCGGTATGGTATGACACGGCAGTATTTCGGAACGTAGTTTATAAGCAATCGTAACCGCGGTCAGCCGACAGCGTATTGCCCCCCGAGCCACAGCGACCGGTATGGACCTTGCGGCCCTGGCCGAGGACTGGACGGTGTGGAACCGGACCGAGACGGAGCTCATCCTCGCGTACCGGCCCGACGTCTTCGACACCGAGAGCTTCCCCGCGCCCTGTCTCCCGACGATTTACCTGACGCGGGGTAAACGGACCCGCCGTCCCGGCGTCGACCGGGCCGGCGAGGAGTGGTACGTGACGCTGTATCTGGAGCCGGAGGTGGACCACCAGGAAGCGGTCGTGCCGGACCGGGACGCCGCCGTCGCGGCCGCTGTCGACCTCGCCGAGGAGTTCGCCGCCGGCGAGTTCGACTTCCGGTCGCTGTATCAGGTCCCCCGCGAGTCGTATCTCGCGGAACTGGACACGTTGACCGGGAGAGCCTGACACTTACCTTCCGTGCCCGTCTAGACCGGGTATGACAACTGTCACGCTCGTCGGCACGCGCCTCGCCGAGGCCGGCGAGGAGTTCGTCTACCACGGCGAAGCCGCCGGCTGTTCGGGCTGTCCGTATCGCGACCAGTGTCTCAACCTCACGCCGGGGCGGCGATACCGCATCACGACGGTCCGCGAGAGCGGCCAGACGCTCGACTGCGCGGTCCACGACGGGGGCGTCCGCGCCGTCGAGGTAGAGCCCGCGCCCGTCCGCGTGAACGTCCCGACCAAGGGCGCGTTCGCCGGAAGCAAGGCCGAACTCGCCGGCCCGTGCCCCCACACCGAGTGTCCGAGCCACCCCTACTGCGAACCCCAGGGGGTGGACTTCGACGCCGAGTACCGCATCACGGAGGTCGTCGGCGACCCGCCCCACGACTACTGCATGCTGGACCGGGACCTCACGATGGTCGAGTTCGAGGCGCCCGAGGACGCCTGAGCCAGCGGGCGGCTACTCCAGCGTTCCGACGTGGCTCCCCATGTAGCCGAAGACGTCCTCGTACCCCTCGGCCGACAGCAACACGGGGTGGAAGGCCTCGTCGGCGTACAGCGTCTCCCCGTCGGCCGCGGCGACGGGGTCGCCCGCGGCCACCGGCTCGAAGTTCCGCACGAACACCTCGTACTTCTCGGCGGCGTCTTTCGGAATCGGACCGCCCAGCTGGAACACCGGCAGCGATGCGTTCCGGACCGGCGCCGGCTCGTCCGTGACGCCCAGCGCGGCCAGGAACTCCCGGATGACCTGCTCGGCGTTCTCGGCGGCCTCGGGCGAGCCCTGGTAGCCACACTCGACCTCGATGGTCGACGGGACGACCGAGAACAGCCGCCCCTCGTTGTTGCCCTTGGTCCGAACCACGGCATCGACCGAGAGCTTCGGACAGACCTCCCGCGCCAGGTCCGAGAGCTCGTCGACCAGCGCGAACATCCCCTCGTAGGACTGCGTGGAGTGCAGGGAGAGGACGGTACAGCCACGGAGTTCCGCCGCCAGTTCCGCCGCCAGGCGCATCTCGTAGACGTCGCTGTCCGGGTCCCCGGGGAACACCCGATTGAGGTCGAGTTCGAGGTAGCGCTCGCCGGCGGCCAGCGCCCGCTCGTTGACAACGATGAACTTCACGGGCTCGGACACCTCGGGCGGGTCCGCGAGCACCGCCTCGATACCGTCGCGGCCACAGGGCTCGTCGCCGTGGATGCTGCCGACGACAGCTATCGACGGCTCACCCTCACCCAGTTGCTCCACTCGCATCTGTTCGTAGCTCAGTTACCGGATCCTAGTATATGTGTGGGTTTGGTGTCGAGCTGGGAGACACTCACGAGTCCGACGAGAGCGCCTTGGTTGTCAGGCTTTTATTATACATCCCACCGTCCGGAGCGTATGCGACGTCGTAGAATGCTCGGGCTGACCGGAATCGCACTCACAACGGGGGCCGCCGGCTGTCTGACGAACCCCGAAGGGGGCTCTGGGGCCGCCGACGAGCATAGTGCGACCCCCAGTGACACCGCAGATTCCGGCGCCGGGACGCCGACCGAGACAGATGCTGGGTCGGCGACCGACGCCCCCAGTTCGGCGTCCGCGGTGACGGAACCGATATACGAACTCTGGGGCGCGTACAACGACGAGGACGCGGGCCGACTCGTCGACACGTACCACCCCGAGGCGCCCGACGCGCCCACGGAGTCCTCCATCCCTTTCCAGGGAACGGTGACCATCGAGAGCACGACAGTCCTCGCCCGGTCCGAGGATTCGGCGACCGTCGAGGTCGAAGCCACCATCTCCGGGGAACTCAACGAGTCCCAGACGCAACTATTCGAGTTGCGACGCCACGACGGCGAGTGGAAGGTATGGTCGTACGAAGAGGCGGGGGACGGCTCGTCGGAGCCGGCGACACCGCAGGCCGTGTTCGAGTTCGAATTCGACGAGTCCGCGGCCGGCGCGAGCGACGAGGGCGTCCTGCGGATTACCCACAGCGGCGGCGACAACATCGACGCCGCCAGGCTCTACATCCGCGGCACGGGCATCGTCGAAACTTCGGGGGCGACTCCGGACGTCACGAAACAGGACACCGACTGGGGCAGTGCGACTGGCACCACCGAAGTCACTGCGGGGACGGAGATAACGGTGGGCGTGACGTCCGACTGTGACATCCGCGTCGTCTGGGCCACCGAAAGCACGAGTCAGACGCTCGCGTCCTACCAGGGCCCCGGCAACTGACTCCGGTCAGTCGAACTCCGCGGCGAAGTCGTAGTCGGCCTCGTCAGCGACGGGGTGGCCGTCGTCGAGGCGTATCCGCCAGCCATCGAGCGTCGACGGGTCCGACAGCGCGTTCGTGAGGGTGGTCCGCACGTCGAGGAGGTCCACGCCGTAGTAATCGTTCGGGACGCCCCGGAAGTACTGGAGCGACGTGCGAAACAGCGACCGCATCCCGTCACTGTCCTCGAAGTCGAACTGCTTGTACGCGCCGGCGGCGACCTGGACCATCCCGTGGAGGAACTTGCTCTCGGTGCTCCCGCGGCCGTAGTTGTACCACTCGGCCTCGAAACAGTCGTGTGACTCGTGGAACCCGCCGTCGTTGTACAGCCGGACCCCGTGGACGACGGCCCGACGCAGCGTGGCGTGTTCCCACTGCCCGTCGGCGCGCCACCCGGTCGGGTTCCCCGCCGGCGGTCCGACGCTGTCGTCGCGCGTGTGGTCGTCCATACCACAGTGTCGGCCGCCCGAGGGGTCAATCTAGCGGTCCCGGCGACGGTTCCGTACGACATTTATACCGCTGTGCATTTGTGGGAACTGCATACGGCGCGTGCGAGGGTAGCCAAGCCCGGAAACGGCGGCGGACTCAAGATCCGCTCCTGTAGAGGTCCAAGGGTTCAAATCCCTTCCCTCGCATCGCCGCGTGGCCAACACGGTCGCGCACGGTGCGGAAGACGCTCTCGGAGCGCTCTTCCCTCGCAAAAATTCTGGTGTGATAGACCGAACAGAGACGGCGGCGGACTCAACTTCCGCTCCTGTAGAGTCGTCGCGAGCGGTGCAACCGCGAGCGACTGCTCGGAAGACGAAGCGGCGAACGGCGTAGCCGTGAGCGCGCGAGTCTTCCGGTGGTCCAAGGGTTCAAATCCCTTCCCTCGCATCGCCGCGTGGCCAACACGGTCGCGCACGGTGCGGAAGACGCTCTCGGAGCGCTCTTCCCTCGCAAAACTTCTAACGGGACCCCATCACGTAGCAGTTGCCGGTCCCGCGCCACGGCCGGGTTGCCCCAGACCGAGATGCTAAATCCGTCGCGCCGCCAGAGCCACCCATGCCGGATTCAGCACATCGTGTCGCAATCGCCGAGCGGGCCGCGAGGGCCGGCGGTGCCGTCGCACGCGAGACCTTCCGCGGGGACCTCGCCGTCGAGACGAAAGCGAACAAGAACGACGTCGTCACGGCGACCGACCGGGACGCCCAGGCGCAGGTTGTCGCCACCGTCAGGGAGGAGTTCCCCGACGACCCGTTCCTCTGTGAGGAGGAACTGGTCGCGCGCTCGGGCCCCGAGACGGCCGAAAGCGAGCCCACGGCCGTGTCGTCGGTCCCGGAGGCGGGCCCGGCGTGGGTCGTCGACCCCATCGACGGGACGGCGAACTTCGTCCGCGGGCTGCGAATCTGGACGACCAGCGTCGCCGCGACGGTCGACGGCGAGACCGTCGGCGCGGCGACGTACATGCCGTCGATGGGGGACCTCTACGCGAGTGGCCCGGAGACCGCGACGCGGGACGGGACGACGCTGTCGGTGAGCGAGCGGACCGACCCCGAGACGTTCGTGGTGACTCCCGTCGGCTGGTGGGACCTCGATGACCGCGCGGAGTTCGGCCGGCTCTGTACCGCCGTCGGCGAGCGGTTCGGCGACATGCGCCGCATCGGGAGCTTTCAGGCGACGCTCGCGTTCGTCGCCGACGGGGCCATCGAAGGGGTCGTCTGTCCGACGCCGACCCACCCGTGGGACACGCTAGCCGGCGTCCACCTGGTCCGGCAGGCCGGCGGGACGGTCACCGACCTGGAGGGAGCGCGCTGGACCGCGGACAGCCCGGGCCTCGTCGCCTCAAACGGCGAAGCCCACGATGAACTACTCGCCGCCGCGAACGCCGCGCTGGAGTAGCTGCGGGGGACCTGTCACGGTCCGACGAGCCACACGCGCGACCGGAAGCCTGAAATCGACGCCCGCCGGTCACATGGCCATGAACACCTTCGAGCGGCTCAGCGAGAAGTACGGGGTCGCCCGGCTCTGGGTCGCCTCATTCGTCGCCGTCGTGGTCGCCGTCGCCGGGGCGGCGGTCGCGATGCCGACACGCGTCTGGGACCGCTTTCTCTGGCACTACTTCTGGGGCCCGGTGTACGCCGACGCGAAGGCCGCGAGCTGCGCGGTGATGACCGACGGGGGACCGGAGCCGCTGTACTCGGGCTGTGCGGACGCCGTACAGAGCGGGGCCGTCGTCGCCGAACCCGGCTACACCCTCGTCTCCGAAATCGGTTACATGCTCATCCTTGTGTACATGCTCGTCGGCGTCTACCTCCTGTTGGAGCGGTTGGACATCGCCGAGGACCCGAACCTCTACTTCGCGTTCGTCCCGTTCATGCTGCTCGGCGGCGCGTTGCGCGTCGTCGAGGACGGGACTGACCGCGCCGTCGATGCCGGCGTGACGCCGCTCGTCGAGTACCCGCTGAGCTCGCTCATCATCAGCCCCGTCATCTACGGTGTCGTCTTCGCCATGACGCTGGTCGCCCTGCTTGCCTGTCTCGAACTCGACCGGCGCGGCGTCGTCGGGAGCTACTACCGTGCGACGGCCGGCGTCGGCGTCACGCTGGTCGTGGCGACGATGGCCTACCTCACCATGGGGGCGCTGACGACCGACTACTCCACGCTGTACCCCGTCGTACTCATCGCGACGGTCGGTATCGCGTCGGTGCTCTCGTACGGACTCTACTGGCTGTTCGACCACTACGCCCCGGAGGTCAACAGCGGCACCGGCTACATCGGCCTGCTGGTCATCTGGGGCCACGCCATCGACGGCGTCGCCAACGTCCTGCTGGCCGACTGGCTCGACGCCCTCTCGGTCCCGCTCACCTACTACCCGAAACACCCCGCCAACGCCTTCATCATCTCGACTACGGAGGCGCTCCAGCCCGCCGGGCTCACCGCCGCTATCGGCACCTCCTGGCCGTTCCTCTTCGTGAAACTCGCCGTCGCTTCCCTCGTCGTCTGGCTGTTCAACGACGAGTTCCTGGCGGAGAGCCCGCGCTACGCCCTGCTCCTGCTCATCGCTGTCACCGCCGTCGGGCTCGGTCCCGGCACGCGGGACATGCTGCGGGCCACGTTCGGTATCTGACTGGCTCGGGTGCCACGCTCGAAGCGCTACGGGAACGGGTGGTGCGCCCGGTCGAGCCGGGGTTCGAATCCCAGCTCGTCGGGGACCCGCTCGGCCCGCTCGCCGAAGTACGCGTCGTCGAAGAAGAGCGGCTGCGCGCTCGGACAGAGGACACGTACCGCCTCGAAACCCAGTCCTTCGAGGTCCCGCGTCGTGAGTCGCGTCGCGTAGGGGTCGAGCCCGGCCTCGGTGACGCGGTCGACGAGCATCGAGAGCTCCGCCGCCTCGTCGTCCGGGACGCGCTCCGGGCCGATGCTCGTCAGCGGCACCGCCGTCTCGGTGTCGGTCAGCGAGGCGGCCTCGGACGGTCGGCCGGCGTAGTGGCCGATTGCGCCGGTGGCGTCGGCCGCGCCCTCTCGCCCCATCCCGCGGAGTTCCAGCCAGTTCTGGAGGGCCTCTTCGAGCGCCCCGGTGGCCGTGGCCTCGGGGTCCAGCCCGGCCGCCGACCCCAGCGCGAACTCCGGCCACTCCTCGCCACGGAGGGCAACGGCCACGACGGGCACGTCGACGTCCTGGGTGAGCAACAGCGCCGTCACGGACAGCCCCTCCGACTGTGCGCGGCGCCGGAGCGTGTCGAACTCGCCGCTCTCGACGGCGATTTCCAGCGGGTCGTACGTCGAGTACCACGCCAACATGGCGGCGTCGCGCTCGATTACCTCGTACAGCCCGGACAGCAGCGCCCCGGTCTCGGTGCTGCCGAGTCCCAGCCCGGTCGTCACCGGCGGTCGCACCGTCCGCGACGGCGGCGGGTACAGCACCGTCTCGGCGGGCACGTCGACCTCGGCGTCGGTGTCGAGATGTGTCGCCGGCAGCCACCGGAGCGCCTCCTCGACGGGCCCTTCCTCGGGGCGGACGAAGGCCGTGGGCTCGATGGCGTCGGCGACCGACGCCGGCGTCCCGCGGGGTAACGTCTCGGTCCGATAGACGCCGGCGGCGTAGCGCTCGTAGCTCTCGCCGAGCGCCTTCATGAAGGCCGTGTCCCAGTCGGTCGCGACGCCGGCGGCCTGCTGTGGCGCGGTCGCGTCGCTGAACCGCTCGGTGTTCCCCACCGTGGCGAGGTAGTAAGGCGCCGGGAACGACTCGGCCTCGCCCACCTCGCTGACGATGCCCATCCGCTCGTCCAGCCCGCCTTCGGCCCGGGCCAGTGCGTCCCGGTCGTACTCGGGGTCGGTCCCTCGGAGCGTCCACGTCCGGGCGCCGCCGCAGTCACACCCAGGTATCGGGCGGAACTGCCGTTCGGTGTGGGGCAGTTCGACGACGGTGCCGGCGAGGGGGCCGTTCCCCGAGAGGGCCTGCTCGATGCGGCGACCGGCGACCGCGCCGGCAAAGCGCTGGGTACCGCTGCCCGGCGCCCCGGCGGGCGCCTGTTCCTCGTCTAAGTTCGCCCGGACGCGCTCGGTGAGACAGTCGTAACACCCCGTCTCCGGGCCGAAGCCGGCGACGGACGCGTCCGCGACGGGGACGCCGCCGACGCCGCCGAGTTCGACGGCGACCCAGGTCGTGCCGAGTTCGCGGGCGCGGTCGCTTGCGGTCCCGAACAGCTCCGAGGTCACCTGGTCGACGACGACCGAGAGGTCGGCCGGGGTCACCAGCGGTTCGTCGGCCCGCCGCACGCTGGCGGGGCTGTCACCGAGCGCCGCGACGAGAGACTCGACCGCCGGGCCGTTCCCGACGACTTCGACAGTGGTCATGACCGCACAGAGACGACAGGGGGAGAAAAACCTAGGCCGCAAGCAGGCTCTGGGCGACCGTCGCCAGCTCGTCGCTGTCGGCGGCTTCCAGGCGCTCGTCGCCGAGCATCAGGCGCAGGCGCGGACGACCCACGTCGATGGGGACCTTCTCCGTGTCGATGAGGCCCATGTCCTCTAGCTTCGTCTTCGTGCGGGAGAAGGTCGCCTTGCTCGCGAGGCCGACGTCCTCGCCCCACTTGCTGATATCGTAGAGCAACTCGTTGTTGCGCGCGGCGACGAGCAGGCTGATGGTCACCTCGTCGAGCCCGTCGCCGTCGCCGCGAGCGGTCGACAGCGACCCGAGCACGCTGTCGAAGTCCGCCGCGGTCTCCGGGCCGATTTCGGACTCCAGCGTGGTCCGGACACGCGAGATAGCGGGCGTGCGCAGCGAGTACGCCTCGGCGCTCTCCCACGTGTTCTCGTAGTACTCCGCGGCGTCGTCGACGAACGCGCCGTCGTCGGTGCCGAGGCCGCCGACGACGTCGCCGATGGTGACCAGGGCGTAGACGCCCTCTGCCGTGACGGCGACGGAGTGGTTCGGGACCGTTTCGAGCAGGCGCATCGAGAGGCTGCCCGCCTCGACGAGGTCGGCCGCCGTACTCGCGACCAGGAAGTCGCCCATCACGTCTTTCAGCGTCCGCTCGTCGGCGAGCATGCGGACCTCGACGCCGTCGTCCTGGCGCTCCAGCGTCGTCATCAGCGCCGAGATGGTCTCCTGTGACGGGTTCACGACGTAAATCGGTGTGTCTGTCTCCTCGAACACCGACGACAGCATCGAGCCGATATCGTCCTGCAGCAGAGTAGTACTCATTGTGCTATTGGGTCTATTATCGCGAAGAACATTTAATTTCATCGGCCGATTATCATTGATTTCGGCGCCAATACTGTCATATCGACCATCAAATCAGTACAAATATATCTATTAGTTACCAATATTATGACCGCATTCCTGACAACAACGACGGCACAACGCGGCAGTTCGATACGGTGTACGCCGTCCGTATCTGGTACGTAACCGGCTAGAACCCGGGGTCCAGTCTCGCAGCGAGGTCCTCGGACCAGTGGAAGTCGCCGTCGAAGATGACCGGCAGCGAGTTCGACTCCAGGATGTCGACGAGCCTCGCCGCGGAGACGGTGTGCTCGGTCGACGTGCCGTTGAGCGCTCGCTCGCCGTCGACGGGGAGGTCGTAACTCTCGCCGGCCCCCTGTGGCGTCATCACTTCACAGACGAGCTCGTAGCCCCCGTCAGTCTCGCTGACCATCGCCACCACCGGGTCCGCCGGCCCCGGTAACAGGGCGTAGGTGCCGTCGCCGACGACGGCGTAGTCCTTGCTCATCATGATGCGGCGGCGGGCCAACTGGAGCGCCCGCTGGATGCTAAAGCCGTTGGAGAGCAGCCTGGCGAAGGCGGTCCCGACCATCGCGGCGTGGCTGTCGAGGACGTCCGCGAACGTGACCGCGCCGGCCACCGACCCCTGCTCGATGAGGTCGAGCCCCTGCTGGTAGGAGCCACAGGCGTTCAGGAAGAAGGTGCGGGTGCGCGATTCCGCCAGCGAGGACGTCGCGAGGGTCCCGTCGGGACAGCACAGCCCGTCGTCCTCGCAGTGGCCGATGAAGTGGACGAAGTCGTTCTCGGACTCGAACACGTCCGCGAGGGCGTCCGTGGTCAGCTGGTCGCGGACGGTGACGTCCATCGGGAGGTCGGCGGCCCGGTATATCTCCGAGACGGCGCGGCGCTCGTCCGACATCTCCATGTCGTTCAACACCACGGACAGCTGGAGCTTCTCGGTCTCTTTCGTCCGGTAGCGATACCGGTTCTCATAGGCCGACGGCGTCGTCTTGAACGCGTCGATGGGAGTACCGGGCGCCAGCCAGCCGTGGACGCGACCGACCCCGCCCGTCGGTTCGACCATGGCCGTCGGGTCGGCCGCCCCGCGGGTGTAGGAGTCCGAAAGCGTCTTCTCCAGGAGGTCACACCGCTCCAGCTCGGCCCCGTCGGAGAGATAGACTAGCGAGAGGCTATCGAGCAGGAAGGGGAGACAGCGGGCGCGCTCGAACGACGGCTGCGTGTGCGTCGAGAGGTGCCACTCCGGTACCGCCGCGTCGACCGCCTCGTCGGGCGTCGCCAGATACCGTTCCAGCCGACCGGCCGGCGAGAGCGACCGCACAGCCGCCGGGTCAAGCGAACACCGGTCCAGTAGTTCGGGGTCCGATTCGGGGTTCATCCGGCGGACCAGACAGTCCAGGTAAAAGAGCCGCTGGACCGTGTCCGCGATTTCGTCCTGGACCTCGGGAAACGAACTGAACTCGTGGTAGACGTCGGTGCCCTCGGCGGTGAGTGCCACTCGCATCCGGTCGTCGACGGTCACGTCGGCGCCCAGATAGTACGCGAGCGGCGCGACGACGAACAGCGACTCGATACACGGCGGGACCAGCAGTTCGATGCCCGTCTCGGGTTTGGTGTTTGCCAGGTCCGTCGGGACAGACGTGGTCTCGCCGGTCGTCAACAGCGGCGGGTGGCCGCGCTGTCCCGGATGTGAGCGGGACGGGCCGAGCGTGTGATGGGCCGCGCTCATATGGGAGAGTCCGGTCGCGAGCCCCTCGGGCGTCCTGGGGACCTGGATGTGGGCCGGCCCGACGGACGCCGATTCGCCGATGCCGACGGCGACCCGCTGTGCGTCCCACAGCGACAGCACCGTACCGCCCCCGGTGGAGCGCAGCGAGGCGGCCCCGTCGAAGCGGACGTGGATGCGCTCTCGCCGTGTCCCGAAGGGGCCGTCCTCGGTGGCCCCGTCGGCGGTCCGGACGGTGACCGAGAGGAGGAAGGCCCCCTCGGGCAGTTCCGAGGCGCTAGTCAGCGCGTACTGGGCGTCACAGTCCAGCGACGTCACGGTGGGGTCGGTCCCGGGGACGCGGAGGCGGGCGGTCCGCCCGCGGACGCAATCGGTCGTCGCCCGCGGTATCGCCTCACCCGAGCACTTCCGTCGGTCGTCCAGCTGTGCCAGCACCGTTGATACCCCCGAGTCGCGCTGCCGAGCAGGGCCGATGCCAGTCCCTCGCTCGGTAGCTGTCTCTGTGACCCCCCAAGAGACCATGTACAGGGTACTGTGGGCTTATACACTATATACATAATGATGCTCAAGTAAGCATTTCATACTGACACGAACGCCGCCCGTCGGTGCCCGGAATCTGCCAGTCGCTCACACGCTCGGGGCCAAAGGGTAGATTATTGACGGGCGCGTCCCGACGCACTCACATGAGCTACGACACCGTCCGCGAGACGGACCCTGCTGTCGCAGACGCCCTAGAGGGCGAGCGGGCACGACAGAACGACACGCTGGCGATGATTGCCAGCGAGAACCACGTCTCCGAGGCAGTCATGGAGGCCCAGTCCTCCGAACTCACCAACAAGTACGCCGAGGGGTACCCCGGCGAACGCTATTACGGCGGCTGTGACTTCGCCGACGACATCGAGCAGCTGGCTATCGACCGCGCAAAGGAGCTGTGGGGCGCCGACCACGTCAACGTCCAGCCCCACTCGGGCTCGCAGGCCAACATGGGCGTCTATCTCGGCGTCCTCGAACCCGGCGACAAGATACTCTCCCTGGACCTGACCCACGGCGGGCACCTCTCCCACGGCCACCCCGCGAACTTCGCCGGCCAGGTGTACGAGGTCGAGCAGTACAAAATCGACGAGGAGACGGGCTACGTCGACTACGACGGGCTCCGCGAGCACGCCGAGGAGTTCGAACCCGACATCATCGTCTCGGGCTACTCGGCGTACCCGCGGGAAGTCGACTTCGGGCGCATTCAGGAGGCGGCCGACGCCGTCGACGCCTACCACCTCGCCGACATCGCCCACATCACCGGGCTCGTCGCCGCCGGCGTCCACGAGTCGCCCGTCGGCGTCGCCGACTTCGTCACCGGTTCGACGCACAAGACCATCCGCGCCGGCCGTGGCGGCATCATCATGTGCGACGAGGAGTACGCCGACGACGTCGACAACGCCGTCTTCCCCGGCTCTCAGGGCGGCCCGCTGATGCACAACGTCGCCGGCAAGGCCGTCGGCTTCAAGGAGGCGCTGGAACCGGAGTTCGAGGAGTACGCCGCACAGACAGTCGACAACGCCGTCGCCCTCGGCGACCGGCTCAAGGAACACGGGCTCGACCTCGTCTCGGACGGCACCGACAACCACCTCGTCCTCATCGACCTCCGGCCCTCCCATCCCGACACCACGGGTAAGGAGGTCGAGGAAGCGCTGGAGGAGGCCGGCATCGTCCTCAACGCCAACACCGTGCCCGGCGAGACCCGCTCGGCCTTCAACCCCTCGGGCATCCGCGCCGGCACGCCCGCACTGACGACGCGTGGCTTCGACGAGGACGACTGCCGCGAGGTCGCCGACCTCATCTACGAGGTCGTCGAGGCGCCCCACGACGACGACGTCGTCGCCGAGGTCGCCGAGCGCGTCGAGGAACTCACCGACGCGTACCCGCTGTACGAGTAGCCGACCGGAAACGCGCCGCCCGGGCGTTTCGGCAATCAGGCCGTTCAGGTAACCGGGGATGCATTGACCTGTCAATGGGGGACCGGCCCTCGCCCGTCGCCGCGGTCGTTTTACCCGTCACCTCCCCACACAGCGACGGCTCACCGCCGAATCGGCCCGACCAAGCCGCCACTGACCGCGCTCACTCCCCGGCGAGATGGCGCGTCGTGAACTCCGCGATGGGGTCGTCGGTCGCGTCCATCCAGCCGGCGAGACGGTCGCGCAACCGCGAACGCACGTCCCCGTAGTCCGGGTGGTCGACGAGGTTCTGTAGCTCGTGCGGGTCGGCGTCGAGGTCGTACAGTTCGTCGGTGTCGGGGGCGTTGAAGACGTACTTGTACCGCTTCGTCCGGACCATCCGCTGGGAGTACAGCCCCATCTCGTCGCCGTGGTACTCGCCGAAGACGGCGTCGCGACCACCGTCCTCGCCGCGCAACAGCGGCCAGAGGCTCCGGGCGTCGATGTCGTCGGGCACCGACGCGTCGGCCGCGTCGAGAAACGTCGGCATCAGGTCCATCAGCGAGACGAGCTCGTCACAGACCCGGCCGTCGCCGGCCACGCCGGGCCCGCGAACGACCAGCGGGATGCGGTAGGTGTCGTCGTACATCATGGGCCCCTTGTTCCACTGGCGGTGGCCGCCGGTGAAGTCGCCGTGGTCCGACGCGTGGACGACGAGCGTGTTCTGGGCGACGCCCAGCGCGTCGAGTTTCGCCAGCACGCGGGCTATCTGGTCGTCGATGTGGTGCATGAATCCCAGATACAGCGCCCGCAACCGGTCCCACTCGTCCCGGGAGAGCCCCTCGACGCCGCGATACTGACGGTACCGCTCCTGCACTCTCGGTTTCCCGTCGAAGGTCTCGGCGTCGGACGGCCAGGGCGGGAGGGCGTCGGGGTCGTACATCGAGGCGTACGGCTCCGGGACGAGATAGGGGTGGTGTGGGCCCTGGAAGTCGACGCGGTGGAAGAAGGGCTCCTCGTGCGCGAGCTGTTCCAGCCGTCCGAGGGTCAGTTCGGCGTTGAACGCCGAGCGGGTCGCTTCGGGCGGTATCGGCAGGGTGCCGCCGAGGAGGTCCCGCGAGCCGTCGAACTCGGCGTACACCGGGTCCCGGGGCTCGATTTCGTCGGGGTCGATGCCGTGGTCGCGCTGGTAGCTGTCCAGCCCAGCGGACAGATGGGCGTCGTGGTGGTCGTCGCTTCCGCCGACGTAGTCGAAGCCGAAGTCCTCGGGCGTGGCGGTCCGGCCGACGTGCCACTTGCCGACGTAGGCGTTCCGGTAGCCCGCGTCCCGCAACGCCGTCCCGAACGTGGGCACGTCCGCCGGGAGGTCCGCCCGGACGGCGTCGGGCTCGTGGACGTTGTTGAGTATCCCGTGGTTGTGGGGGTAGAGCCCGGTCAGCAGCGACGCACGTGCGCTGCTGCAGATGCTGATGGGGGTGAAGGCGTGCGTGAAGCGGACCCCATCGGCGGCCAGCCCGTCGATAGCGTCGGTCTCGACGGGGACGCCGTCGGGGTCGACGAGGTCGTGGCGCTCCTGGTCGGTCAACAGCAGGAGCACGTTCGGTCGGCCCATCAGAGGTAGCCGAGGTCGGCGAGACGGTCTTCGGTGGCGTCGGAGACGTGGACGCTGCCGTCGGCGTCGGCCTCGTCGAAGCTCCCCAGCCACTCGTCGAGCGTGGCGGCCAGTTCGGCGGTCCGACGGGGGTTCGCCGCGGAGATGTCGTGTGCCTCCTCGGGGTCACCGCGGATGTCGTACAGCCACTCGGAGCCGTCGGAGCCGCGGACGTACTTGTAGGCGTCCGTCCGGACGGCCCGGAGGCTGCGCTGGTACTCGTAGATGGTCTGTGGGACGTGGTCGAACTTCTCCTCCAGCACGTCGATGGGGGGACGGGGGCGCATGTACTCGGCGATGACCTGGGACCGGGGGTCGACACCCTCGGTCGGGTGGAAGGAGAGGGCCTGGGACGCCTCGCGTAGCTCGGGGGCCTCGATGCCCGCAGCGTCCAGCAGCGTCGGCGCCAGGTCGGCGGTCTGGACCAGTCGGTCGGAGCGCGGCCCCGACGAGAACGCCCCGCCGTGGACCACGAGCGGGACGTGCAACACCGTATCGAAGAGGCTGTACTGATGGCCCAGGAACCCGTGTTCGCCGACGTTCTCGCCGTGGTCGCTCACGGCGACGAAGACCGTGTCGTCCCACTCGCCGGTCGCTTCCAGGGCGGACCGGAGCCGCCCGAGCTGGGCGTCGAGATACGATATCTCGGCCCGGTAGAGCGACCGGACGACCGCCCACTCCTCGCCGGTGTAGTCGAACTCCCCCACGTCGAACTCGCGGGGGTCCTGTCGCAGTGCCATCGCGCGGTCGTAGCTCCACCCTTCGGGGAGGAACGCGCGGGCGTAGGCCGGCGGGGGGCGGTACTCCAGGTGTGGCTCGATGCAGTTGGCGAACAGGAAAAACGGCGCGTCCGAGTCGCGCCCGTCCAGCCACTCGGCTATCCAGTCGACCGTCGCCGCGGCGCCGTCGTCGCGGTCGCTATCGCCGGTCACCAGCCGTCGGAGCCGCTCGAAGGTGGGCCCGCCGAGGCGACTCCGGCGGACGGCGTTGGTCGCCCGGTGGCCCCACCCACCGGCACCGCTCCAGGCGTCGGTCCGCTCGGAGTCGTCGCGGAACCGGTCGAACCCCGCGGTGAGGCCGAACTCGTCGGTGACCCAGACGTTGTTCGAGACGCCGGCCGTGTCGTAGCCGGCGTCGGCGAAGGCCTCGGGGATTGTCGGAAGCGCCCCGTCGAACCGGGTGTGGTCCGCGTGGGCGCCGTGTTTCGACGGGTAGGTCCCGGTGAAAAGCGAGACGTGGGAGGGGAGCGTCCACGGTGCCGTGGCGAACGCGCTCGTGTACTCGGTGCCAGCGTCGGCGAGGGCGGCGAGGTTCGGCGTCAGGTCGGGGTCGGCGGGCACCGTCTCGGCGCCCCGCATCGTGTCCATGACGAACAGGACGACGTTGGGGGCGTTCTCCGGCGGTGTCCCCGTCATACGCGGCCACCCGTTCGTGACAGCGAACTCATATATTTCGACACATCCGGGTTGTATCAGCCACGCTATATGATGCTGCGGCTTGCAGGTGCGGCGTGTGCATACGGTTCGAGGAGCGAGCCGCCGGTCGGACGGTCGCTCGTGGCTGTTATAGTTGCCACCCGCTCGCAGGTGGGTCACTGGCGGACATCGGGAGCGGTAGCGACGGGCTCCCCGTGGGAGGCGCTAACGCGTCTATTCGGGATAGTGATACTTTTGGCCCGCGGGACTCCCCGTAGAGGTATGACGGAGATAATCGACGGCGACGCCGTCGCCCAGTCCATACGGGACGACCTCGCGACGGCCATCGACCAGCTGGCCGACGCGGGCCACACCCCGACACTCGCCACCGTGCTGATGAGCGACGACCCCGCCAGCGAGACGTACGTCTCGATGAAACAGTCCGACTGCGAGGAGGTCGGCATCGAGGCGCTGGACATCGAAATCGACCCCGAAGCCGACGCCGAGGAGCTGTACGACACTGTCGACGAGCTCAACGCCGACGAGAACGTCAACGGTATCCTCGTCCAGATGCCGGTGCCGGACCACGTCTCCGACCGGCAGGTGCTGCGGGCCATCGACCCCCGGAAGGACGTCGACGGCTTCCACCCGGAGAACGTCGGCCGCCTCGTGGCCGGGGACGCCCGCTACAAGCCCTGCACGCCCCACGGCATCCAGAAGCTCATCGACGCCGCCGGCGTCGACACCGAGGGCAAAGAGGCCGTCGTGGTCGGCCGCTCGGACATCGTCGGCAAGCCGATGGCGAACCTGCTCATCCAGAAGGCCCCGGGCGGCAACGCGACGACCACGGTGTGTCACTCCCGGACCGAGGACCTCGCGGCGAAGACGCGCGAGGCGGACATCCTCGTCGCCGCCGCCGGCGTGCCGGAGATGATAGACGGCGAGATGGTCAAAGACGGCGCGACGGTCATCGACGTTGGCATCAACCGCGTCGACGCCGACACCGAGAAGGGGTACGAACTGGTCGGCGACGTGGACTTCGAGAGCGCGAAGTCGAAAGCCGGCGCCATCACCCCCGTCCCCGGGGGCGTCGGACCGATGACACGCGCGATGTTGCTGTACAACACGGTCAAGGCGGCGGGACTCCAGCACGACGTGGCCGTCGACCTCCCCTGATACCGGGCCTGCAGCCGCAGGCGGGACACTGGGGAGTCCGCTCCTCGTATCCCGGCTATGAGCGAACCTGACCACGTCGAAGGCGTCGATTTCACGCGTATCAACCCCGTTCTCGACGACTTCTCGTACCCCATCACCGCCGACGAGCTGGTCGACCGATACGGCGACCGGGAACTCGAACGGACCAACACGGACCCGATATCCGTCGCGGCGCTGTTCGAGCCGATGGGCGAGACCACCTTCGACTCCCCGGACGCCGTCCGACAGATGCTCCTCTCACAGATGCCACGTGACAGCGAGGGCCGGGCGAACTACTCGGACCGGGGCGGCTCCCACCCCGTCGAGACGGAGGCGGCCGAGGAGGCCGCAGAACAGACCGCGACTGACCTGGAGGAGGGAGAGGCAACCAACCACGACCGAACGGAGCAGTAGGCGCTACGTCCGGTCGCGCTCCAGCCCCGAGAGCCAGTTTTCGGCGGTGACGGCGGCGTTCTCGTCGCCGGCGACGTACCGGCCGAGGTCGCGGGCGGCGTGCATGAGCCGGTTCGCGTCGGCCGGGTCCACGTCGCCGTCCAGCGCCTCGATGCGCTTGCGGTGGTCGCGGAGCCGGCCCGAGAGCCGGCGGGCGTGGTCGTCGAAGTGGTCGTCGAGGTAGCTCCGAACGTCGCGCTGGTAGCTGTCGACGGCGTCGGCCATCGCCAGGCCGAACGCGGTGCGAAACGCCTCGGGTACCGCCTCGTGACCCGGGCGTTCGCCCCGGTCAGCGCCGCCGAGCAGGTCCAGGAAGTACAGCTCCGCTTCATCGCTCGGGCGGGCCCGCCTGGCCAGCGCCGCGGCGACGGCGCCGAGTTCGACGGCGGCGACGTAGGTCTCGTCGAGCGGTTGCAACTGTCCGGCGTCGATGAACCCGCGCTTTCGGGTGTACTCCCGGCAGGTCGTTGCGACCTCCGCGGCCAGTTCCTCGGTCGTCGTCTCGTCGACCCGGTTTCGCAACGGCGTCAGGTCGAGCTCGACCGGCGCGTCGGTGTGTTCGGTCCGGTCGTCGACGCCGACGCTGCGGAGGCTCCCACACTCCGGGCACTCGACGCTCCCGGTGTCGTAGTAGGACCACCGGGTCCCACAGGACTTGCACTCGCGGTCCCCACGGATGTTCATACCCCGTCTCGGGTCGCCGGCCTCAAGTTCCTTCCGTGGTCAGCGTCCGACCGTACTCCCAGAGGCGCGCGATTCGGTCGGCTATCTCCGGGTTGTCCTCGTGCAGCGTCGCCACGTCGGTCTCCCCGCCGACGTTGATGACGTGGACCTTGCCGCGCTGGTCCGAATACACGTCCTGGAAGTCGTACACCGCCCCGACGACGGTCACGTCCTCGGGGACGTCGTCGCTGTCCACCAGCCGCTGGACCTGGTGGTCGACGTTGTACTCGACGAGGTGGTTGATGGCGGCCACGTCCGAGAGCTCGTCCTGCGGGAGGACCTCCAGGGCCTCCTTGAGATGGGGTTTCAGCTGTTCCAGGCAGTATTTCACCCCGCGGGGCTGGATGACGTCCTCTGTGAGATACTGGAACGCCGTCGTGACGGCGCCACAGCCGGTGTGGCCGACGACGATGGCGACTTTCGTGTCGGTGTTCCAGAGCGGGAACATCACGTCTCCGGAGACCAGATGCCCCATGCTCGTCGGCTGTGTCACCCGGTTCCCGATGTTGCCGACGGTGAATATCTCCCCCGGAACGTCGTTGTCCCACATGTCGTCCTGCAGGACGCGGGAGTCCGAGCAACAGACGGTGACCGCGTCCGGAAACTGGGTGTTCTGGATGTCGTCGAAGCGCGCGTCGGGCCGCTCCGCGTGCTCGGCGTTGCGCGCCAGCATTTCGACGACGGTCTGGTGCATGCGATAACTGAGACGCGCCACGGATTATATTCTTTCGCGAGACCTGCCGCCGAGCGCTACCCGGCGCGGAACCGGGCCACGAGCGGCCTCAGCTTCTCGGTCGCGGCCCGGCGTTTCAGCAGGAGGAACCCGGCGAAGATACAGCAGAAGCCGACGACCTCCAGCCAGCCGAGCCGCTCGCCGAGGACGAGCCAGCCGGCCAGCGCGGCGACCACCGGGGCCGCATACGAGACGAGGTTGAGCTCGATGGCCCCGACGCGGGCCAGCAGGTCGAAGTAGACCACGTAGCCGAGCGCGCTCGCGAACACCGAGAGATACAGTATGGCGAACAGACTTCGGCGGGTGAAGTCGGCGCTCGCGAGCGACTCGCCGACCACTCCGGCGCTGATGCCGTGGAGGAGGAGGGCGCCGATAGCGGTCGACCACGCGACCATCCCCTCCGAGGAGATACCGCCGTCGAGCCGCTGGACCAGCACGCTGCCCAGCGCGACGGTGGCCGCGGCGAGGAAAACGAGGACCGAGGGGAGCGCCGACCCGCCGAGCAGGGCTGACGGGGTCGGTTGCGCCACGAGCGCCACGCCGAGGAAGCCGACGGCCAGCCCGACCAGTCCAATCGGCGCCAGCCGCTCCGAGGGGAGGACGAGCCGCGCAAAGCCCGTCGAGAGGATGGGGCTCGCGCCGATGAGAATCGCCGCGACGCCGCTGGTCACCCCTTGCTCGCCGACGAAGAGGAGGGCGTTGTACAGCGCGATGAGGAGCGTCCCCTCGACGAGGAGCGTGAGCCAGTCCGCCCTGGTCCGGGGGAGCCAGTAGTCGCTGGTGACCGCCGCGTAGCCGAGCATCAGCACGGCCGCGATGTCGTACCTGAGCGCGGCGAACAGCACCGGCGGCAGCGCTTCGAGCCCGGCCTTGATTGCCACGAACGCGGTGCCCCAGACGACGGCGAGAATCACGAAGAGGACGACGTCCCGTCGCTCGTTCATATCACCCTCTCCGTCGGCGCTCGCTTAACAGTTTCAGTCCAGCGCGTGCCAGACGGTCGCCGAGAGATACAGCGAGGCCAGCCCGCCGGCGACGACGACCAGCCAGTAGGTCACCAGCCGGAAGACGATGACGCCGGCCGCGACCACCGCGGGCGGCGAAGTGACGAACACCGTTATCGCCGCCGTCAGCCCGATTTCCGTACTTCCCAGTCCGCCCGGGGTAGGAATCAGTGTCACCACCCCGGCGGCGGGGGTCAGAAACAGGGCCAGCCCGAGCGGAATCGGCGTCTCGACCGCCAACAGCCCGACGTACAGCGCCATCGAGAAGGCGAGCCACCCCAGCACGGCGACCGTCGTCGCGACGACGAGGCGCCGCGTCTCCCCCGTCGCCGTCCCGAACGCCTCTATGAAGGAGTCGGTTCCCGCGCGGACGCGCTCGGGTGCGAGCGTTCGGTGGACCCGGACGGAGACGCGACCGACGGTGGTTCTGAGGAGCCACGCGACCCGCTCGACGGCGGTCCCGAGAAGGTGTATCCGGTAGGCGATGACGGCGCCGCTACCGACGAACCCGAGGACGACGACGCTCAGCAGCGCCAGGACCAGCGTGGTCGGGAGCGCCGCGTAGGGGCTCAAAAGCACCGAGGTCAGGCCGGCTATCGCGACCCCGACCGAGCCCGCAAACACCAGTAGCTCACTGGCCGTGACGGCGGCGAAGACGTCGCGGAACCGCCGGTCGAGGTCCTCCGCGATGACGTAGGCCAGAATCGCGGAGCCGCCGGCGTTGCCGAACGGGAGCACCTGCTTACCGAAGGTCCCGGAGAGGTAGCCAAGCTGGATGCGGCGGCGCGGGAGCGACCCGTCGACCCCCTCCAGAATCGTCGTCGTCGTCAGGCTCCAGCACAGCTGGGCCAGCAGCGAGAGCGCGGCCGCCAGGGCGACGAGGAGCGGGTCCGCGGCCGCCAGGGCGCCCAGTACCGCGGCCACGTCGAGCGAGAGGAACAGGCCCCCCAGGAGGACGACTGCGAGCCCGAGTCCGAGAACCAGTCGGCCATAGCCGGCGCGTTCTTTCGAAACCGTGGCCATCCTGTGTGTCTGCTGTATCGAAGGCTATCAATCCCCCGGGTCGCTGTCGGCGCTCGGCGGCCGCCTCAGGCCTCGGGGTCGTACGCCTCGGCCAGCGCGTCGAGCGCGTCGTGGTGCTCGGTCGTGTGGGGCGCCGTCAGGGGCGAGACGCTGACGGCCCCGTCGACGACGGCCCGGCGGTCGGTCCCCTCGGGGTCCGGGATATCGCCCTCGGCCATCCGCTCCCAGATGCGGTCGTGGAGCGTGACAGCGTCGCCGTTGCGCTCCGCCGTCATCTCGTACTCCAGGGAGGGGCGGGTCACGACCAGCGGCGCCGGCCCCCAGTCGGCGACGGGCGCGTTGACGTTGAGGTAGTCACACCCGTCGAAGACGCCGGCCTCCAGGGCGTGCTCTGCCAGGTACGTCGTCGCCCGAACCGCCTCGTCGTAGCCCAGGTCGCCGTCGTCTATCCCGGTGAAGTCAGTGTCCTCGCGGACGGGGATGTACATCGAGACGGCTATCGCCGGCACGTCGAAGAAGGTGGCCTCGACGGCGGCGCTCACCGTCCCCGACCGCCCCAGCGTGTACGCCCCGAGGTTGGCCCCGCGGTTACAGCCGGCCACCACCAGGTCCGTCTCCGGCGCGAGCGACTCCAGGCCCGCCACGACGCAGTCGGCCGGCGTCCCGTCGACCACGAACCCCATCTCGTGGCCCCACACGTCGACCTCGTGGGAGAGCTTCCGCCCGACGGCGCTCTGGTCCGTCGCCGGCGCGACCGTCACCACGTCGCCGACCGCCGAGAGCCCGTCGTACACCGCCTGCAGCCCGTCGGCCTCGATACCGTCGTCGTTCGTCAGCAGGATGGTCGGCTCGTCCATACGCCGTCTGTGGCCCTGCGGGAGAAAAAGCCACTGACTGGTACGATAGCGCGCCCCGGCGATTCGGGACGGCGACTGTCGCCGTGACCACGGGACGGCTCAGGCGGTATCGAGTTCGACGACGAACACCGTCCCGCTCGGTTCGTTTGGCTCGACCCGGACAGACCCCCCGTAGTGGTCGACCATCGTCTCGACGAAGAACAGGCCGAACCCGCTGCCGGTCTCGGACGTGCCGCGGTCGAAGATGTCCTCCCTGTGCTCCTCTGGAATGCCCGTCCCGGTGTCGGCGATGTGTAGCCGGGTCCGGCCGTCGCTCGATGTCGTCCAGACGGAGACGGTGAAGTCGTCGCTCCCGTCGTAGCCGTGCTTGACGGCGTTTTTCACCAGGTTCCCGACGACTTCCTCCAGCAAGGGGTCCGCCATGACGGTCACGTTGCCGACGTCGACGTCGAACGCTATCTCCTCGTGGCTCTTCCGTATCGGCGTGACCTGTCGCTCGACAATCGGTTTGAGCGGCGTCGGCGAGGGCGATATCTCGCCCTGGCCGGTGATGACGTTGGACATCTCCTTGACCCGGTCGGCGAGGCTGACGATGTTGTCCGCGTACTCAAGAATCGTCTCCGCGAACTCCTGGTTCTGTCCATCGGTCTCATCGGTGAGGAACTCGGCGCGGCTCTGTATGATCGTCATGCTGTTCATCACGTCGTGGCGGAAGAGGCTCTGCATGAACTCCAGTTGGTTACGCTGTCGGTCGGCGGCTGCCGCCGACTGCAACGCTCTCGCGTACAGTTCCCCGATGACCATGCCGGCGGCCGACCCCGTCCCGCTCGCGAGGCTCAGGACGAAAATCGGCTCGGATAGCGCCCGTCCCTCGGCCAGCCGCACGAGTATCGAGAGGTAGATAATCGCGCCGAAGAGGGTCGAGCCCCCGACAGCGCTCCAGCCGATTAGCCATCGCTTCCTGCTGTCGAAATCGCTGTAGGACATGCGAACGGCGAGAAAGCAGACGACGAGTCCGGGGGTGGCGATGAGAGAGAACGCGACGAAGGGACCGAACTCAAAACCGAACGTGTCGACTTCGCGCGTCAGGTTCCAGACCGCCACCAGGACGTGACCGAGACCGATACCGCCGGCCAGCGCCGGTCCGCCGGCCGGGGTCTCCGGGAGCCGGTCGCCGATATCGCCGGCAACTGACTCGAAGAGAGCCAGAAACTGTGTCGGCGCAGAAAAGCTCACGTACTCATGTGTGTACTAAACCGGCTTATGTGTACTGGGAGCTTCGTGCCGGGTCGACAGCCCGTCAATCCCATCTCCTCCCGACAGAGAGTCTGCCCCGCTATCGCGCCCTATCGACGGTCGTCTCGCCGTCGACCACGACGTTGTACGCTTCCTCGTCGTCGTTCCACAGCACCAGCGCGTTCCGAATCGAGAGGAGGTCGCCGTAGCCCGCCGTTCGGAGGTCGTCGTTCAGCATCGAGGGGTCGGTGAGGACGGCGAAGTGGTCGACCGCCTGGCTCCCGTCGCCCAGCAGATACAGCGGGTTCGACTCCCCCTCCGAGAGGTCGTGGCTGAGTTTGATAGCGAGCAGGTTCACCCGGTCGGTGACGAAGCTCTCGGCGTCGGCCATCGGGGCGTGGGCCGAGCGGTCGGGCGTGATGTCGATGCCCCGTCGGTCGTCCGTGCGGAGGACGCTGTAGGCGTACTGCACGTCGGCGTTGACGAACTCGCGGGTCCCCCCGTCCGGGTCGTCGAGGCGCTTTTGCATCGGCGGGACCTCGATGTCGGGTCGCTTCTCGAAGGACCACGACTCGCTTTCGGGGGTCTGGTGGGGCCAGAGCCGGACGGTGGGCGCGTACACCGTCGCCGGGCCGTCGTCGGCGACGGCCCGCTCTATCTCCCGCAGGCCGGTGGCCGTGTTCTTGTCCGCCGGTTCCAGCGCGAGGACGGTGCCGCCGTCGGCCAGCCCGCCGAGATACCGTTCGAGGACCGCCGCGGGGTCGTCGAGCTCGTTCAGGACGTTGCCAAACAGAATCAGGTCGAACGGGCCGCCGGATTCGACGGCGCCGTCGAGGTCGAACGCCTCCGCCGTCTCGCGGTGGACCGTGACCGAACGGGTCCCGGCTTCCGGTTCGAGCACGGTTTCGAGCACGTCGGCGGCCGCGCTCGGTTCGACGGCGTGGTAGTCGAGCAGGCCGCCGGCGTCGGCCACGAGGTCGGCGAGCGCCAGCGCGGGGCCGCCCACGCCCGCACCCACGTCGAGGACGCGCAACTGCGCGGGGAGCAACCCGTCGGCGGCGAGCTCGCTCAGGACGCGGGTCGCGGCGGCGTAGTAGTCGGGGAGGTGGTAGACGGCGTAGCCGTGGGCCGAGAGCGCGTCGTAGTCGACGGCCTCGCGACGGAGATACCGCTCCTTGATGTCGCGAACCCGCTTGCGGAGCCGGTCGCCGCTGTCGCCTTCTGCCCACTCGTCGCCGTAGATCTCGGCGAGTAGCTCCTCGACGCGCCGCTCGTGTTCCGGCGGGAACCGCTCGACGCTCCGAACTTGGGCCTCCAGCGACCCCTCCGGCGCGGGGACGAAGGTGCCGTCCTCGCGCTCGACGATGGCGAGGTCGACGGCCTCCTCGCGGAGCACCTGCCGGACGACGGCGGGGTGGGGCTGGCCCTCGACGTACTCGTACAGCTCCTCGGGGTCGAGCGGCCGGACCGAACGGAGGTACTGGGCGTTCTCGCGTATCTGCTTTCGTGTTTCGGGGTTCATGATAGCTCGTCGTACAGGTCGACGAAGTCGTCGTGGTCGGCGTCGGCCAGCTCCCGGGCCGCGTCGGCGACGGCGTCGGCGCCGTCGAAGGTCGCCTGGATGTCGGCGTAGACGCCCGCCTCGCCGCCAACCACTTGCTCGACGAGCGACTGGAGCCCGGACGAGACCGGCGTGTGGAACCGCTCGGGTACGTCCTCGCTCGCCATGGCGTAGGCGAGGACGGCGGCGTGAGCCGCGGCCTGGACGGACTCCATGGCCGCGTCGTGTTCGGCCGAGGTCGTCTCAAAGGGGTCGTTGCCGGCGGCGGCCAGCGCGTCCACCACGGCGTCGACGGTGGTGCCGCCCGCCGCAGTGACGACGGCGACGTTCCCCGGGGCGTTCGCCGGGGCAAAGAGCGGGTGGAGACTCGCCCGCTGTCGGTCTGGCACCGTCTCGGCCATCGCGGCGAGGGGGTCGGTCATACTCCCGGTCACGTCGACGACGGCCTCGGTCGCGAGCGGCGCGTACTCCTCGATTGCGACCCGGGCGACCGGCATCGGCACGGCAATCGAGACCACGTCGAAGCGCTCGTCGGTGTCGGTCGGGACAGCCCGGCCGCCGACGGCGTCGGCCGCCTGCCGGGCGGTGGCGCTGTCGGTGTCAGTGACGGCGACGGACGCTCCGGCCCGCTCGGAGAGCGTCCGGGCGAACCACTGTCCCATCGACCCGGCGCCGACGACGAGGACGTTCATGCGGCGAGCGTAGCCCGCGCCCTCTCAAAAGCGGTTCGGTCGGCCGAGCGCCCCCTCTCGTTGATACAGTCGCCGAGTTGCCCCTCGACTGCTGTCGAATCTGCCCGCAGTCCGGCGCCTGAACCTCCTAAACGCTTATCCGTCGCCGCCGAGTCGCCAGAGACATGAAACGCGTCCGATTCCGCGACTCCGGCGGGAACGTCCGTGGCGGCCGCTGGGCCATCGAAGACGGCGAGCCCGTGGTCACCGCGGCCGCCGGCCCCTACGGTCGTATCGCCTTCGGGGACGAGAGCTACGACCCCGCGGAGGTGGATATCCTCCCGCCGTGTGAACCGACGAAAATCGTCTGTCTGGGACGCAACTACGCCGACCACGCCGACGAGATGGACTCGGAGGTACCGGACAGACCGCTGCTGTTTCTCAAAGGCCCCAACGCCGTCGCCTCCCACGGGAACACGCTGACCATGCCCGCCGGGAAGGAGCGAATCGACCACGAGGCGGAGCTGGGCGTCGTCATCGGGGAGCAGTGCAAGAACGTCACCGAGGCGGGCGCGATGGACGTCGTCGCCGGCTACACCTGCGTCAACGACATCTCGAACCGCGACGACCAGAGGCGGGAGACGAACTGGGTCCGCGGCAAGGCCTTCGACAACGCCTGCCCCATCGGCCCGCTGGTCGCCACACCGGAACACGTTCCCGAGGACGCCACGATAGAGTGTCGCGTCAACGGCGAGACGAGACAGTCCTCGTCCCGCGAGCACCTCGTGTTCTCCGTCGAGGAGACCATCGCCGAGATTACCGAGTACATGACCCTCGAACCGGGCGATGTCATCGCCACCGGCACGCCGTCCGGTGTCGGCCCGCTCGCGGACGGCGACCGCGTCGAGGTCGAAATCGAAGGTATCGGAACCCTCGAACACGGCGTCAAGATTCCGTAACCGTCGCCCGGGACCGGCCGGCGATGACAACCACTAAGTTTAGGCTAACCTAATCGGAATCAGCATGCAGCGAGCCCCCACCGACCGGGCGGACGTCTGTGTCGTCGGCGCGGGCCCGGCGGGCGCCCTCGTCGCGAGCCGACTGGCGAGCGACGGGCACGACGTGACGGTGCTGGAGGCCGGCAGGCGCTTCGACTTCGAGGACCGCCAGGACCAGATGGAACAGTCGATTCGGCCCGGCGAGCGCGGGGACATTTGGGAGATGGGTGGCGAGCGCGACGACTACTCCAACAACGGCAACCGGACCTATCCGCTGAACGTCTCCCGCGTGAAGGGTGTCGGAGGGTCGACGCTCCACTGGCAGGGGATGGTGATGCGGATGCACCCCGCCGACTTCGCCGGCGACCACGACAACGACGACCCGGCCTGGCCCATCAGCTACGACGACCTGCGGCCCTACTACGCGGAGGCCGAACGGGCGCTGGGCGTGGCCGGCGTCGCCGAGGACAACCCCTTCGCGCCGGCCCGGGACGGCCCCTACCCCATGCCCGGCTTCCCGCCCTCCTACAGCGACTCGCTGTTCGCCGAGGCCTGCGCGAACCTCGGCATCACGCTGCACTCGGTACCCAACGCCCGTAACTCCGAATCCTACGACGGCCGGGGCCAGTGTGTGGGCTATGGTACCTGCCAGCCGGTCTGTCCCTCGGGGGCGAAATACGACGCGACGGTCCACATCGAGGACGCCGAGGCTGCGGGCGCGACCGTCATCGACCGCGTCCCGGTCCAGCGACTCGAAACCGACGCCGACGACCGGATTAGCGCCGCCGTCTACGTCACCCCGGACGGGACGGAACACCGGCAGGAGGCCCGGGAGTTCGTCCTCGCGGCGGGCGGCGTCGAGATACCGCGCCTCCTCCTGCTGTCGGCCGACGAGGACCACCCCGACGGGCTGGCTAACTCCTCGGGTGCCGTCGGCCGGTACTTCATGGACCACCTCTTCGCCGGTTCGGGCGGAACCCTCGACCGCGAGACGCGCCAGAACCACGTCGGCTTCATCACCAGCGAGAGCCACCAGTTCTACGACGACCCGGGCGGCGCCATACAGCACGCCGGCACCGGGGAGACGGTCGTCGCCGAGAGCGACGACGCTTACTCGCCCATCAAACTGGAGTTCCTGAACTACGCCGGACCGTCGCCGGTCGAAATCGCGCTCAACGGCGACGACTGGGGCGACCCGATGCTCGACGAGGTTCGGGACGCCTACGGCAACAGCATCGCGATGGGCGGGCTGGTCGGCCAGCCGCCCCGGTGGGAGAACCGCGTCACGCTCGACCCCAGAGTCACCGACGACCACGGCAACCCCGTCCCGGACATCCGGTGGTCGTGGGGCGACCGGGTGCGCCGCTCCATCTCGCGGGCCAACGCCATCCAGCACGCGGTGCTGGACGAACTGGGCGCCGACATCGCCTGGACCGCGAACGTCGACGGCGGCTCCGGGCCCGCCTACCACCACATGGGGACGACGCGGATGGGCACCGACCCCGACGAGAGCGTCGTGAACCCACAGCTCCGGAGTCACGACCACTCGAACCTCTCGATTGCCTCCTCGTCAGTGTTCGTGACGGCGGGGTCGATGAACCCCACGCTCACCATCGCCGCGCTGGCGCTGAAATGCGCAGCCCACCTCGGCGAGCGGCTGTAGATACCGCTCGTCGCCGCCGTTTTTCAACACCCGGGAACCCATTCAGAGTTTTATATTCGGGAGTCCGTAAGTGGCTGGTATGTATCCGTCCGACCGCCGTTTCGGGCAGCGTCCGAGCGGCGTTCCCGGTCTCGATTCACTCCTCAACGGCGGGTTCGTCGACGGCCGGCTCTACCTCGTCATCGGGCCGCCGGGGTCCGGCAAGACCCTGCTGGGGACGCAGTTCCTCAGGGCGGGGCTCGACGCCGACGAGACGGTCCTGTTCATCCACAGCGAGGAGTCGGCCCCCGACCTCCGCGCCAACGCGGCGAACCTCGGCATCGACATCGACGACGCCGAGTTCCTCGACGTCGGCCCCGAATCGGACTTTTTCACCGAGAGCGGTTCCTACGACGTCGTCAGCCCGGGAGACATCGAGGACGGCTACCTGATATCGGACATCAGACGGGAGATAGAGGCCGTCGACCCGGACCGCATTCTGATAGACCCGATTACCCACTTCCAGTATCTCGAACCGACCGAGTACCAGTTTCGCAAACGGCTCATCTCCTTCGCGCGGTTCCTGAAAGACCGCGGGACGACCGTCCTGGCGACGAAGACCCCCAGCGAGGACACGGACACGCAGCTGAAATCGCTCAGCGACGGGGTCGTCGTTCTCAGCCACGACGGGGAGAAAGCGGGCCGGCGCATCCGGGTCCCGAAACACCGGGGTGTCGGCCAACAGGACGGCTCTCACGGGATGGAGATACGCGAACACGGCGTCGAGGTGTACCCGACCGGCGTCGACGACCCCTCCGAACGGGAGTTCGAGCCGACACAGTTCGCCTCCGGAATCACGGAACTCGACGCGCTGCTCGGCGGCGGCATCGAACGCGGGACGGTAACGATTCTCAGCGGCCCCGCCGGAATCGGCAAGTCGACGACGGCCACGCAGTTCCTTGCGAACGCGGCGGCGAACGGGCAGCCGGGGCTGGCGTGTCTCTTCGAGGAGTCCATCGAGACGTTCGTCCACCGCTCGGAGACGTTCGGGCTCCCGATATCGCGGCTGCGCGAGGAGGGGTCGCTGTTCATCGAGGAGGTCGGCGCGCTGTCGCTGTCCCCCGAGGAGTTCGCACACCAGGTCAGGGCCAAAGTCCGGGACCACGGCATCGAACTCGTCGTCATCGACGGGATATCGGGGTACAAAAGCGCCATCAAGGGCGGGGAAAACGACGTGGAACTGCGGCGCAGGCTCCGGGCGCTCATCCAGCGCCTCGTGGGAGCGAACACCTCCGTGGTGCTGATAGACCAGCGACGGGAAGTGACCGGCTTCCCACAGCCGACGAGCGAGAGCGTCAGCTATCTGGCCGACAACATTGTCTTCGAGAACTACATCGAAGTCGAAGGGGAGCTCCAGCGGGTCGTCGGCGTGTTGAAAAAGCGCGTCGGCGGCTTCGAGACCGTCCCGCGGCGGTTCAGAATCACGGCCGACGGCCTCGAAGTCGGCGACCCCGTGTCCGGGATGCACGGGGTGTTCAAGGGTATTCCCGACCGGTCCGGAGCCCAGTGAGCGATGGCGACGGTGCAACTGCTGCTCGCGGACGAGGCCAACCGGGACGCCCTGGCCGCGCTCGTCGGTGAGCGCCACGGGACGATAACCGACGAGACGGTTCGGGATGCCGACGTGTACGTCGTCGACGACGCGTCGTTCGCCCGGTACCGCGAGCGCCTGGCGGCCCGCAAACGCGACCTCGACCCGGTGTTCTGCCCGGTGGTGCTGGTCCGGCGAGACCGGAGCGCCGCCAGTGTCACGCTGCCCGACATCGACGACGCCGACCGGCCCCTCATCGTGAACGAGGTCGTGCAGGCGCCGGTGGACCGGCAGGCCTTCTTCCGGACGCTGTCGAATCTCCTCGTTCGCCGGTCCCAGACGGAGGAGCTCGCCGGGGACCTCCGGGCCCGAAGCGCGGAGCTGCGCCGGTTCGAGAACGCGGTCGAGAACGCCGGGCTCGCCATCTTCGTCACGGACCCCGACGGGACCATCGAGTACGTCAACCCGGCCTTCGAGGAGATGACCGGCTACGCGTCCGAGGAGGCGGTCGGCCGGAACCCGCGCATCCTCAACTCCGGGGAGCAGGACGAGGCGTTCTACGACGACCTCTGGGAGACCATCCAGGGCGGCGACATCTGGACCGCCGAAATCGTCAACGAGCGCAAGTCCGGCGAGCGGTTCATCGCCGCACAGACCATCTCGCCGATTCGGGACGACGGCGAGATACGCGGCTTCGTCGGCATCCAGGAGGAGATAACCGACCGTCGACTGCGGGAGCAACAGCTCGCGGTGTTTCACCGGATACTCCGCCACAACCTCCGCAACAACGGGACGACCATAGTCGGGCGCGTCGACGTGTTACAGGAGTCAGTCGGCGGCGACGAGCTATCCTCAGACCACCTCGACGTGATTCGTGACAACATGGTCTCGCTGCTCAACATCAGCGAGAAGGCGAGCCGCATCCAGCAGCTGCTCGCCACCTCGCTTGCGGAGTCCGACGCCGAACGGGACCTGATGGCGGCCCTCTCGGATATCGCCGACGACCACGCGAAGTCAAACCCGGACGCGGCGATACGCGTCGAGGACGGCCCGTCGGAGCCGCTGGTCGTCGATTCGAAGGTGGTGCCCGCCCTCAACGAGTTCGTCGAGAACGCCATCAGACACTCCGACGCGGCCACCCCGCGCGTCTCGGTGGGCGTCGCGTCGGACGGGACGACCGCGACGGTCACAGTCGTCGACAACGGGCCGGGTATCCCCGAGCGGGAACGGCGCGTCATCGAGGAGGGGACGGAGAAACCGCTCGAACACGGCTCCGGCCTGGGGCTGTGGTTCGCCTACTGGCTCATCAGCCACGTCGGCGGCGACATCGACATTCGGACCGACGCGAGCGGGACGACAGTGACCGTACGGATTCCCCTGCGCTGAGGACCGTCACTGGAGCGGGGGGCGTCCCGTCGTCCCCTGGTCGTCGACATCGAACTCGAACCGCGCGCCGCCGGCCTCGCTCTCGGTCACGCCGACCGACCAGCCGTGTGCCCGCGCGATGGTCTCGACGATAGCGAGCCCGAACCCCGTCCCGTCGCCGTCCGAGTACCCCTGCTCGAACACCTGCTCGCGTTGTTCCTCAGGGATGCCGTCCCCGTCGTCGGCGACGTAGAAGCCGTCGTCCGTCGGCCCGACGGTCACCGTCACGGTTCCGGACTCGCCGGCCCCGTGCTCCAGGCTGTTCCGGAACAGGTTCTCGAAGATGTGCCGGAGCTTGCCGGGGTCCGCTCGCAGCTCGTCGTCGCCGCTCGTCTCCAGTGTCGCGGCGCCGCTCTCGATGCTCTCCCAGCAATCTCTCGCGATGGTGTCGAGCGACACCGACGACACCTCGGTGACCAGCTCGCCCTCGCGGGCCAGCGTGAGCGTGTCTTCGATGATGGATTCCATCCGCTCGTGCGCCCGCTCGATGGGGTCGAAGTGGTCGTCGTCGCCGGTCTCACGGGCCAGTTCCAGCCTGGCCCGGGCGACGTGGAGCGGGTTCCGGAGGTCGTGTGAGATGACGCTGGCGAACTTCTCTAAGCGCTCGTTCTTGCGCTCCAGGGTCCGCTCGTACCGGTGGCGGTCTATCTCGTACCCGATCCACCTGGCGAGCGTCTTCACGGTCGACTGCTGGATTTCCAGCACTGCGCGGTCCCGGGGCTCCTCGCCGCCGAAACACAGCGTCCCGTAGGTCTCGCCGTCGATGCGTATCTCCGCGCCCAGGTAACAGCGCAGCTCGAACCGCTCGAACGCGGGGTCGCCCTCCCACCCCTCCTCGCTCGCGTCCCCCACCACGAGCGGCCCCTCGTTCGCTATCGTCTTCCGGCAGTAGGTCCGCTCCAGGGGGTCTTCCGCTCCCGCTTCGATACGGTCGTTGGAGCCGACCGACGCGAGAATCTCCTGGGTCCCGTCCTCGATACGGGTGACGTAGCCGACCGGGTGGTCCATGTGGGTCGCGCCGATCTCCAGGACGCGCTGGAGCTTGGTCTCTATCGGGGTATCGGCGTCGAACGTCGTGTCGTACAGCTGTGAGAGCGTCGCCTCCGAGGCCTCGATCTGAGATTCGAACTGCCGGTGTTCGGTCACGTCGCGCTGAATCGCGACGAACTTCTCGACGGTGCCGTCCACGCCGGTCACCGGCGCGATAGTCTGGTGGGCGACGTAGAGGTCCCCCGATTTAGTGCGGTTGACGATCTCCTCTTCCCACACTTCGCCGCCGAGGAGCGCGTCCCACATCCGCTCGTAGTACGCCTGGCTCTGTTCGCCGGACTTGAGGATGCGCGGCGTCCGACCGACCGCTTCCGTCCGGTCGTACCCGGTCAGCTTCTCGAAGGCCGGGTTGACGTACTCGATGGTCCCGTCGGGGTCGGTGACGACGATGGCGTCCGCCGCGTATTCGACCGCCTGTTTGATACCGTCGAGCTGTCCCCGGGTCACGCGGCTCCGGTCGCTGGTGACCGTCGCTTCGATTCGGGCCGCGACCCCCTCGGCGCCGTCGGCACACAGCGAGGCGTAGCCGTCCACGCCGGCGTTTATCGCCTCGCCGCTGACCTGTCCGGTGTCGTCGACGGCGACGAGGACGAACGGGAGTTCGGGGTGGCTCTCCCGGACCGCTTCCGCCAGTTCGATTCCGCCGGCGGCCAGGTCGCTCGCCCCCGCCACGCAGTCGACCGGCTCCGAGTCGAGCGCGTCCATCGCCCCCTCGACCGACTGGGTCGTGATCACGTCGACGCCGTCCAGTTCCGCTTCGACCGCCTCGCAGACGGCAGCGTCGAGACCGACAGTGAGGACGACCGCCGGCACGGCGCGGGGCGAACGTTTGATACGGCCGGCAGTCTCTCCATACTGTCCCGAGCTATAACGACCCATTACACGTCGCTTGTCGCGTTCTCACCTAAACGCTGCTCGCGTTGCGCCCTTCCGATAATAGCCAAAACCGTTATGTATGCTCATCGGACAGCTATCCGTTCTCGGCCGTCACGAGCGGGTGGCGAAGACCGAACGGCGACGGTTCAGTAGTAGAGCCCGAGGAGGGCGCCGGCGTTGACGAGCAGGAGGACGGCCACCACCGAGGCGGCGAGCAGGAGCGGGCGGGCGTCGGCCGCCGGCTGGCGGACCTTCTGCTGGGCGAGCCCGTCCGCGAGCTTCGAGGCCCCGATTTCCACGAGGGCGGCCAGGGCGAACCACAGCACGACCATCCCGAGAACGAGGTGGCCCCGACCCGTCCCGAAGAGGGTCTCGCCGGTGTAGCGCGTCGCGGCGAGGTGGCCGCCGGTCAGCAACAGGAGGACGGAGCTGAGCCGCGAGACGGTCCTGAGCTTGCCGGTAATCGCTTCGAGGGCGCTGCCTTGCATGTCGCCGTTCATCGCGGTCGGAACGACGGCGTAACTGGTGAACAACACGGTGCCGGACCACAGGCCCGCGAAGACGAGGTGCGTGGCGTAGATTGCGGCGTCGACGAGCGTCATGTGCGGTGGTTGGGCCCGAACCCCTTGAACGTCATGTACTCGGTCCGCCCGCTGGGCCGGCGGTCGTTTCGACGCCGGGGGCGGACCGCCCGCTGCCTGCAGTTGGGCACGCTTAAGCCGCCCGGCCCGTTTGGCCCGTACATGAACCCACGGGACCTCTCCGCGCACACCGCCTACCGTGCGGGCCGCGGTATCGAGGAAGTCGCCCGCGAGCTCGGTCTGGACCCCGACGCGATGGTGAAGCTATCGTCGAACGAGAACATGTTCGGTCCCAGTCCGCTCGCGGTCGAAGCCATCCGCGAGTCGGCCGAGCGGATGCACCACTACCCGAAGTCGTCCCACGCCGACCTCGTCGAAGCGCTGGCCGACCGATGGAACGTCACCCCCGAACAGGTCTGGCTGGGCAACGGCGGCGACGGGGCCCTGGACTGTCTCGCCCGGGCGATGCTCTCGCCCGGCGACGAGGTGCTGGTCCCCACGCCCGGCTTCGCCTACTACGAGATGAGCGCCCGGTACCACCACGGCGAGGTCGCTGAGTACACGCTGTCGAAGGCCGACGACTTCGCACAGACCGCCGACGCAGTACTCGAAGACTACGACGGCGAGCGAATCGTCTACCTCACCAGCCCGCACAACCCCACGGGCAAGGAGTTCACCGCCGACGCCGTCCGGGAGATAGCCGAGCGGACCGACGGGGAGACGCTCACCCTCGTCGACGAGGCCTACGGCGAGTTCACCGACAGCCAGAGCGCTCGGCCGCTCCTCTCCGAGCGCGACGACGTGGCGTTGTTGCGGACCTTCTCGAAGGCCTACGGGCTGGCCGGCGTCCGCCTGGGCTACGCGCTGGTCCCCGAGGAGTGGGCCGACGCCTACGCCCGCATCAACACGCCCTTCTCCGCGAGCGAGCTGGCCTGTCGGGCCGGTCTGGCCGCGCTCGAAGACGACGACCACGTCGAGCGCAGCGCCGAGACGGCCGCCTGGGCCCGCGAGTACATCTACGAGGAACTCGACGCGCCCACCTGGGAGAGCGCGGGCAACTTCGTGCTGGCCGAGGTCGGCGACGCCGCGGCGGTGGCCGACGCCGCCCAGGCCGAGGGCGTCATCGTCCGCGACTGCTCGTCCTTCGGGCTCCCCGAGTGCATCCGTATCACGTGCGGGACGAAAGCGGACACCAGACGGGCGGTCTCGGTCCTCAACGACGCCATCGCGGAGGTCGGGGCGTGAGAGTCGCCGTCACCGGGACCCCCGGAACCGGGAAGACCACGGCGACGGACCTGCTGGAGACGGACCTCGACGTGGTGCATCTCAACGAGGTCATCAAGTCCGAGGGCTTCTCGACGGGGACCGACGAGGAACGCGGGAGCCTCGTCGCCGACATGGACGCCCTGGAGGCGTGGCTCGACGGCCGCGACGACGTCCTCGTCGAGTCCCACCTCGCCCACAACTTCGCGGCCGACCGCGTGGTCGTGCTGCGCGCCCACCCCGACACCGTCGTCGAGCGCCTTCGCGAGCGGGGGGACTCGGACTCGAAGGCCTACGAAAACGCGGAGTCGGAGGCGCTCGACGTCGTCCTCTCTGAGGCCGTCCACCATCACGGGACCGACAGCGTCTACGAGATAGACACGACCGACCGCGACCCCGCCGACGTGGCCGCCGAGATAGCGGCCGTCGTCGGCGGGGAGCGCGAACCGAGCGCCGGCACCGTCTCCTACGTGGACTGGCTATGACGCTCGACAGATTCCGCCACGTGGCCGACCGAGCGCTCGACCCGTTCGTCGGGCTGGCCCGAACGGCCGGGCTCTCCCCCAACGGCGTCAGCGTCATCGCGTTCCTGCTGGCGGTCGCCGCCGGCGGCGTCTACGCCGTGGCGGCGGGCCGGCCGATACTGTATCTCGTCGGCGCCGTCCTCGTCTTCCTGAACGGCTGGCTGGACCTCGTCGACGGCGCCCTGGCCCGGGAACTGAACGTCGCTTCCTCCGCGGGCGACCTGCTCGACCACGTGCTGGACCGCTACGCCGACATCGTCATCATCGTCGGGCTGGCGGCGGGCATCGGGCAGTGGGCGCTCGGCATCGCCGCCGTCACCGGGGTCCTGATGACCTCGTACCTGGGGACCCAGGCCCAGGCCGTCGGCCTGGACCGCGTCTACGGGGGCGCGCTGGGGCGCGCGGACCGCCTCGCTCTCGTGGGTATCGTCACCGGTATCGCGGCGTTCGTCCGGCCGACCGGTTTCGGACTCGACCCCGTCGGCTGGCTGCTCGTCGTCTTCGCCGTCGTCGGCCACGTCACCGCGCTCCAGCGGTTCTACCACGCGATGGCGGCGCTGGAGTGACGTTTCACTGATTCCGTAGTGGAAGCGGTAAATCACCTGCTACGGACACGAACCGGCGTGAGTGGCCCGGACAGTGGGTTGGAGGGACGCCATGGAGTTTCGTGCAGTCGAGTGTGGAAACCTACCAGTACCGACAGCGGTCACGAGACGCGGATGAACTCCGCGGTACCGCTCTGTTCGACCGTGATGCGGTAGCCCCCGTACGTGAATTCGACCGTCATCTGGGCCTCCGGCTCCGGCGGATTCGAATACAACTCCGAGAGCATCCCGTCGATGCAGTTGTAGGTCGCCGGCAGTTCGGTCACGGAAATTCCTTCGAGTTCAGCAACCACTTCCGCTATCCCGATTGCCGGCTCCTCGATGTCGGTATCCAGTTCCCGGCGAACGATTTCGTCGTTATGTGTTTCTGTCATAGTATCACTGTAGTCGGCGACGGAGCGGCTGGTCGAGACACTGTTCGAGTTGCACAACCGTACTACTGTATCCGAGCGACAGGTATCAAACTGCTATTTGCGAATACAGCCCGTATTTACGTACAGGGCCGGGCTTTCAGGGCTGAAAGTGTGTTTCCGACGACGGTCATCCGAAGACGGACTCGGGGACGAAACTGATAGCGGCGATGAGATAGAGCAACGCCGCTATCGCCGTGAGACGGAACACACCGGCCACACGCCGTCGCTCTTTCGGGAGGGACTCGGCAATACCGGACAGCGCAGCCGCCCCGGCCATTACGAGTAACCAACTGCCCGAACCACCGTTACTGACGCTCCATGCGTATATCCCCAGGAACGCGAGGGACGCGATGAACTGGACCCACGAACTCGGTCGACCTGCAGGCTCGCTGAGGACGAGCTTCTCGATGATGGAGGGCATCAGTCGTCACTCTCGGGCGGATGCAAATAAAGGCTACACGGGATTTTTCGTTCGGTCCCCGTTTGGAAACGTCTCGGGGAGCGGCCGCGTGAGCGGTACGGCGCGTTTCACCAGAGCTAATGAGCCGGGGAGCGCGGATGGGACTGATGCCCTCCACAGAGACTGTCGAGCGACCCCAGGACGCACTGGGCGTCGCCAAGCGCTATCTCAGACGCGAGCGCCTCGTCAGCGGACTCGTCGTCATACTCGTGGTATCGCTGTTCCTCCAGGCGTACGTCGTGACTTCACTCGGTCCGGCGTTTATCGTCGCCGTCGTGTTGCTCGTCGTGGCACGCGCGCCGATACTGCAGTCTACGGGCACAGTGCGGTTGCGAACAGACGACGACATAGAGACTGTCCTCGATGCGCTCACGGGCCCGACGCCGCCGGTGCTCGCCCTGCAGTGGGGGGCCGCCGATGCGGTCACCATCGAGGACGGCGTCCCGACGTACACGACCTCGTATCTGTTCGGTCTGCGCTCGGTCAAACCGACGCTCCATACGCAGACGGAACCCACCTCGGACGGGAACCACCGAGTCGAGTTGGAGCTCAGGATGAACGACGACCCCTGGGCGACGTACGCCGCGGTGGTCAGTGCTGCCGACGGACAGACGGTCGTCGACGTCGAGTACACCTCTAACCGCCGATTCGGTCTCCGGCGCGTCCCACAGCAGCTACTCGCGAAACGCTACCGCGATGCGACGCTCACCGCGCAGGGGTACGAGGTCACCGAGCGCGATACACACTTCGGCCTCTGAGTTGCCGACAACCCCACCCCATCGATGCCCCCGGCTGGAACTGGTGACCGCCGGCAACGGCCCGCAGGGCATCGGATGCGAGCCGACCGTTGCGGTGGTTTCGGCGGTCGGCGACGGCTCCGACGGCTGACACCCGTTCGGTCCCAGCGCACCATTTATACGGGACCCTCTCCAACTCCGCCGTATGGTTCAGTGCGAGATGTGTGGCAAGGAGGTTTCGTCTCCGAGCCGCGTCAAAATCGAGGGGGCCGAACTCGACGTCTGTGACGAGTGTACCGAATTCGGTACCGAACTCAAGACAGAGGATTCCTCCTCGTCCACGTCGACGAAGTACTCCACTTCGTCTTCCGGGTCGGGTTCGTCGTCCTCGTCGTCGTCCAGTACGTCCAGTTCCTCCGGCGGCGGCCGCCGGCGGGACATGTTCGACGAGATGGACGAAATCGCACAGGACTTCGACGACCGGATTCGGTCGGCCCGCGAGTCCGAGGGGCTGAGCCAGAAGGAGCTGGCCCAGCGACTCAACGAGAAGGCGAGCCTCATCCGGAAGCTGGAACAGGGCAACTCACTGCCCAGCGACGACGTCCGGGCGAAAATCGAGAAGTCACTCGGTATCGACCTCAGCGCCGGCGGGAGCTCGGACGAGGAGGAGTGGTCGGGCGGGGAAAGCGACGGGAGCTACACGCTCGGTGACGTCGTCCAGCGGAAGGACTAGAGGCGCAGGTCTTCCTCTTCGACGTTCAGGTCGGCGGCCAGTTCGTCCACCCGGTCGGATATCTCCGCGATTTCGCTCTGGAGTCGCTGGTATCGCTGGCTCCGTTCGAGTTCGGTCCGTGTCTTCTCGACCTGCAGGACGTTGCGCTTTAACTTGCGGGTCGTCAGCGCCTGGAGCTGTTCGTTGTAGGCGGTTATCTTCTGGAGACGCTCGACCACGTCGGTGAGTTCTCGCTGCGTGACGGGCTTGACGAGATAGTCGTCGACGCCCATCTCGATGATGTCGAAGTCGGGGTTGACGGCCGTCACCATCGCAACCCGGCACGACAGGGACTGTTCCTCTATCTCGGCCAGGACCTCGTTGCCCGAGACGACGGGCATTCGGCGGTCCAGCAGGACGACGTCGATGTCCTCGGAGAGGCGTTCGAGGCCCTCTTCGCCGCTGTAGGCCGTCCGGACGTCGAAGCTGTCGGTGAGGTAGTCGGTGTAGAGGTCCGCGAGGTGCTGTTCGTCTTCGACGATGAGTACGGTGGGAGTCGCGTCGCCTGTGCTCACAGCTTCTCTCTCGGGGGATACTGCTCGCAGTGTCTTAATGCCCACTCCTCGGCGCTCGGCCCGAAACACGCAATCTATTTCCCCGCGGCGTTCGCGTCTACGGCCATGTTCGTCCTTGTAAACCTCAAGGCGTACCCGTGTGACCCGATAGAGGTAGCCACCGCCGCGGCCGACGTCGCCGACGACTCCGGCGTCCGCGTCGCCGTCGCCCCCCAGGCGGCCAACATCGAGTCCGTCGCCGAGACCGGCGTCGAGACCTGGGCCCAGCACGTCAGCCCGAACGAGCAGGGCAGCCACACCGGCTCGACGCTGGCCGAGGCCGTCGCCGACGCCGGCGCGGTCGGAACGATGCTGAACCACTCCGAGAACCGCCTCAAGCTGGCCGACATCGACGCCTCGCTCGACGCCGCCGACCGCGTCGACCTGGAGACCATCGTCTGTGCGAACAACCCTGAGCAGATCGGCGCCGCGGCCGCCCTCGGCCCGGACGCCGTCGCCGTCGAGCCGCCGGAGCTCATCGGCACCGGCACACCCGTCAGCAAGGCCGACCCCGACATCGTCACCGGGGCCGTCGACGCCGCGGCCCGCGTGGACGGCGACGTGGACGTGCTCTGTGGCGCCGGCATCTCCACCGGCGAGGACCTCGTCTCCGCCAGCGACCTCGGCGCGACCGGCGTCCTGCTGGCCAGCGGCGTCGCGAAGGCCGACGACCCCCGCGCGGCGCTTGAAGACCTCGTCGCACCGCTCAACTGACGGTCCACCTACGAGCAGTTTTCTTTCAGACGGTCCCATGCGGAGGGCTATATAGCCCTCATAGGAACCACCATATCCGGGAACGGCCCTCCTTAGCACATGTCGGTACAGATCAGCGATGAGCTCCCGGAGCAGTACGAGCAGTTGCACATCGGCGTCGCGCTGTACGACCCGAAGACCGCGACGATACTCGACGCGAACGAGCGGCTGGAGTCGCTGTACGGCTACCCGACATCGGCGCTGAAACGGCTCTCGGTCGACGAGTACTCCGCCAACACGTACGACCACTCGCCCGCGTGGTTCCGCCGGCGGTTCCGGGCGGCGGCAGACGGCGAGTCGCAGTCATTTCGCTGGCGGGTCAAGCGGGCCGACGGGACGCTCGTGTGGGTACAGGTCCACCTCTCGCCCACCACGGTCGGGGGCGAACGGCGGGTACTGGCGGAGGTCCGCGACATCGAGGACTCCACCGCAGCCAGCCAGCGCATCGGGCTCCTCTCCCGCATCATGCGCCACAACCTCCGGAACGACCTCACCGTCATCTCGGGCCGGGCCGAGCGGATAGCGGCCGTCGACAGGACGGACCGCCTCCGCGAGCACGCCGAGGCAATACGCCGGACCGCCGACAACATCGAGCGGATGACAGAGTCGGTGCGACAGATAGAGCGCGCGGCGACGCCGGACAGGACACACCGGAAACGCCAGCGCGCCGCGACCGCCGCCAGCGAGGCCGTCGACGCGCTCCGAGAGCGGTATCCCGACGCCGATATCACCGTCGAGGAAGCGACGCCGATGTGGTTCGACGTAGACGGGACCTTCCGACAGGCGCTGTCCCACGCCGTCGAGAACGGCATCGTTCACGCGACCGAGCCGGAGCCGTCAGTCACTGTCACGGTGGACGAATCGCCAAACACCGGCCGGGTGGAAATTCGCGTGACGGACGACTGCCCGCCGATTCCGGCCGTCGAGATAGAGGCGCTCGACGCCCCGGGCGAGAACGCCAGCACCGCCCACGGCACGGGGGTCGGCCTCTTCGTGATGAAGTGGTCCGTCGAGTCGCTCGGCGGCGAGATAACCTTCGAGCGGGCCGACGACCGCGGGAACGTGGTCAGCTTCTACCTGCCGCCCGAGACGCCGACGGGCTGAACCGTCCTCAGTCGGCCGGCTGGAGGACCGCACGCTCGATCTGTGCGGCGTAGTTCGCGGCCGTCGCGTCGTCGATGTCCCCGTCGTGTTCCTCGCGGACCAGCGCCGCCAGCCGGTAGTCGTACTTCCCGCGGCCCACGTGTTCGACGAGTCCGCGGAGCCGGAGGGTCCGGTTCCGGGCGTAGGCCGCGGTGCGGTCGCCCGAGCCGCCGGCGGAGAAGTGCGCGTTCAGCGGCGTCCCCGGTCCGTGCTCCCGGTAGTACGCGAGCATCCGCCGGGTCTTGTCCTCCAGGTCCGCGATGTCGCCCTCGATGTCGCGGACGACGGCGGGCCTGTCGGCGTCTGATTCGTTCGACTCCCCGTCGGCCTCCGTGTCAGCCGCCGAGTCGTCCTCGGCGACCGCCGCGAGTGCCGCCTCCAGGGCCGCATCGGAGCTGCCCTGTGTCGGCTCCCCGGACGGGTTTTCACCGTTCGTCGCGGCATCGTCCGGCCCTTCGCCCGCAGAGGCGGCCGAGCCGTTTGTGCTCTCGCTGCCGCCGTTCATCGCCACACCGTCGTCGGCGAAGGCGCTGAACGCGTCCCCGAAGCCGCCCCCGGAGGTCGTGTCGGGCTCGGTGTCGTCGGCCGCCTCAGACGACGCGGCTTCGGCGTCGGCATCGGCGGCCGGTCCGGTCGAGTCGGCGGCCGGTTCGGCTTCGCCCTGCTGCCACTCGCGCGTCCGTCGCATCTCGTCTTTCGCGGTCCGACCGGGGTTGGCCCCCTCGACGTGGCCCAGCAGCGCGTCGGTGAACTGCTCTGCCATCCGCTGGAGGTCCCTGGCGTCCTGGAGTTCGGTCTCCAGCTCCGCGATGCGGGAGTTCTTCTTGTCCAGTTCCTCGCGCAGCTCCTTGATGCGGTTCTCCGTGGCCTGCTTCTCCTCGCTGATGGTTTCGAGCTCCGAGACCAGGTCCTCGCTGACGGACTTGAGTTCGGGCCGCTCGAAGTCGTCCAGCCCCGGCGTCGCGCCGGCGTCGAAGGTCTGCTTGCGGTGGAACTGCACCCGGCGGACCTGCTCGGCCCAGTCGGTCATCATGAACGCTTCGCCGTCGTCTAAGTCCTCGACGGCGTCGGCGTACTGGCTGTCGAGGATGCGCCCGACCACCTTCGTGTCGTTGTTCCAGGTGAGCCGGTGCCAGACGAGCCAGTCACACTGGGTGATGTAGTCCTTCTTCACGTCGGCCGGCCGCTGGCTGATGCCGACGATGCCCAGCCCGTGTTTCCGGCCGCGCTTCCCGATCTTGATGAGCATCTTGCCGACCTCGCCCATCGACCCCTGTTCGGGAATCCACTCGTGGCACTCCTCGACGAGCATGAGGAACGGCTGTTTCTGCTTTTTCGCCTTGGCGAACAGCTGCTTTGCCACCTCGGTCAGCAGGCTCTCGGCTTCGTCCTCGTCGAGAAACGAGGAGACGTCGAGGATGATGGGGACGTTCTGTTCCAGCGCGAGCGAGGCAATCTTGCCGGCGTGTTCCTCGGTGACCTGGATGTCACACTCCTCGTCGCCGCCGACGTGGAGTATCTCGTACTCCTCCTTGAGCCCGTAGTACTCCCCGTCGATGTCGACGATGAGCAGGCCGAAGCCGTTGTCCAGGAGCTTCTCCGCGACGACGCTGGCGGTGTTTGACTTGCCGGAGCCGGACTTGCCGGTGATAAAGCCGCGCCCGGTCAGCAGCTCCACCACCGGGATATCGACGGACAGCCCGGGGTCTTCCATCCCGCCGGGCCCGGCGCTCGTGTCGGCCACGGTGATGTGTTCAGTCTCGGCCATGCGTTCTTGTCCGGTGAAAGCACCGCTGGCCCCATAACTCTCCGTCAGACGGGCGTCAGCGGGCTGATGTGTCCGTGAGCAAGGGCTATGATGGTGGCCCCTGTCGTTGTACGCGAACGCGGGGATGGGACTAGATGACACGCTACGAGACGTTCGTCGAAGGCGAGACCGTCTACGTCGGAACGCCCGAGGGCCGGCTGGCCGTCGGCCCGATAGACGACATCGTCTCGGCGGTCGGCGGCCCGGCCTGGACTATCACCTATGCCGAGAGCCAGAAAGACCGCTACCCCGAGATGGACACCGATGACGAGGGGCTCGTCGTCGACGTGGTGGACATGCTCTCGGCGATGACTCACAGCGAGCAGTTCGTCGAGACGCTCGCGGCCCATCCCACGACCGTTCCCGAAGCGGACACCATCTCGCCGCGTGCGGGGCTGTTCGTGGGCAAGCTCCTTGAGAATCTGGAGAACGGGGTCTCCTGAGCGTACGTAACCGGCACTACCCGAGGAAGTCGCCGAGCGAGGCCTGTCCCTCGATGTCGTCCGCATCGTCATCCGGTGCCGCGCTGTCCGTGTCCCCGGCGGAGCTCTCGCCGTCGAAGGCAGTCAGGCTCGCCTGCCCGTCGGCCGTCGACTCCCCAGCATCGGTGGTCGCTTCGCCGGCGTCCGTCTCGGCCGCGGCGTCCGCCCCGGCCCCCGACTCGAATCCGCCGAGACTGACCTGTTCGCCGGCCGAGAAGTCCAGGTTGGAGACGCGCACGCCGAGCTTCCGGACCGGCCGCTCTGTGAACTCGCCGAGCAGGTCGAGGGCGATGGACTCCACCAGGTCGGCGTCGGCGACGGGGCCGGGCAGCGACCGAGCGCGGGTGTTCACGTCGAAGGGCGGTTCGACCACCTTGATGCCGACGGTCTGGTAGCGGGCGCCCTTCCGGCCGGCGCGGTCCGCGACTGCCCGCGCAAGCGTTGTGACCTTCTGTTGTTTCGCCTCGGCCTCCTCGACGGCCTCGGTGAACGCGGACTCGCGGGAGAGGCTCTTGGGGTCGCCCCGAGGGGTGACTTCCCGCGTGTCCTCCCCCCGGGCGTAGCGCCGTATCTCCCGGCCGCGCTCGCCGAAGCGGCCTTCGAGGGCCTCGGGGTCGGCGTCGGCGAGGTCGCCGGCGGTCTCGACGCCGATTTCGCCGAGCTGTCGGGCGGTCACGGGGCCGACGCCGTGGACCTCGTCTACGGGGAGGTCGGCGAAGAAGTCCCGCACCTCGCCCGGTTCGACCACGACGAGCCCGTCGGGTTTCTCGCGGTCGCTTGCGACCTTCGCGGCGCTCATCGTCGGGGCGACGCCGACGCTCGCGACGACGCCGACCTCGGACTCGATGGTCGCTCGCAGGTCGCTGGCCCAGGACGCGGCGCCGTCCCAGCCAACGGCCTCCGTGATATCGAGGTACGCCTCATCGATACTGACCTCCCGAACGGTGTCGCTCTCGGCGTGGAGAATTTCTTTTATCTCCGCGGCGACCGACTCGTAGTAGTCCATGTCGACCGGTCGGTAGATGCCGGTGTCGACCTCGTCGTCGGCGTCCGCTCGCCGGGGGAGCCGTTCGAGCGCCTCGGAGATGGCCATCGCGGATTCGACGCCGTACTCGCGGGCCTCGTAGCTCGCCGTGGCGACGGCGCCGTGTGTCTCGCCGCCCTCGTACCCCATCCCGACGACCAGCGGCTCGCCGGAAAGCGACGGGTCCCGACGCCGTTCGCAGGCCGCGTAGAAACAGTCGATGTCGACGTGGGCGACCACCTGGTCGGGGCGGGCGGTCCCGGGCAGTCGCGTGGCGTCCATGCCGGGTGGATACACGTGGTCGGTAAAAACCCCTCCGTCCGCCGGGCGGCCACAGCGCTGGTCGGTCGGTGTATCGGGGGAACTGGTGGGTGCACTATGCCACAACCAGGTCCCCACCGGTGGGGTGACGTGGTCGTAGCATGAACTTTTCCGTTCCGACGTTCGTTGCCGTCACCCCGTTGGTACCCGACGGTTGCGCGTCTGGCCTGTACGACCGCGCTGTCGTCGCCCGCTCGAATCGAGCGGTCGGTGATGGGCCGCTACGGCGGCGGCCCGGGAACACGTAGGCAGGGGAACGGGCCCGTCAGTCGTCCGTCGCGTGCACTTCCTCGGCGCCCTCGGAACCGGCGCTCGGCGCCTCGGCGCCCTCGCCGTAGGGGAAGTTCCCGATGGTCGCCTCGCGGAACGCCGCCTCGTCGAACTCGTACTCGCCGTCGAGGAACTCGAGCAGCGTGTGGGTGTCCCGCATCGCGTTCTTGAGACACGTCGACGCCCCCGGCGACGGCGTGATGTTGAAGATGACGTCGTCGCCGACGATTTTCGCTTCGCCCATGTCCAGGGACTTGGCCTTCGTGTCCACAATCTGCGGCCGCACGCCGCCGTACCCCTTGGCGCGCTCGATGTCGTCCAGTTCGACGCTCGGGACGACCTTCTGGACGTGGGGGAGGAACTGCCGCGGTCCGACCTCGGGGAGGTCATAGAGCAGGTTCCGGAGGACGTAGGGGAGCAACACCTTGTCCGAGAGGATGTTGGCGTAGCTGAGGAACGCCGCCGCGTTCAGCCCGAACACGTCGAGGAAATCGGAGACAGTCGAGATGTTCCCCCGCTCCAGGGCGGGGACGAGCTTCGCGGTCGGGCCGAAGCGAGTGATGGAGGCGTCGTGAACGTCGGCGTCGCCGTGGACCGCCGCGAACGGGAGCTTCTTCATCTGTAGGGTGTACACTTTCCCGTTCAGCAGGTCGTCGGCCAGGAAGAAACTACCCGCGACGGGGAGCAGGACCTTGTCCTGCCCGTAGCCGAGTTCCTTGGCCATCTGGAGGCTGTGGGAGCCGGCGGCGACGACGGTCGCGTCACAGTCGAAGCGGCCCTCCGTGGTTTCGATGGTGTACCCGTCGAGGGTCGGCGTGATGTCCGTTACCTCCGTCCCGGTGAAGACGTCGACGTTCGCCTCCTCTTCGGCCTGCTCGACGAAGGACTTCGTCGTCATGCCGTAGTCGACGACGTAGCCGTCCGGCGTCTGCAGGGCGAGCATGTCGACGTCGGGGTCGCGCCCCTCCAGGACCTTCGGTTCGATGTCCGCTATCTCGTCGCGCCCGATGGGTCGGAGCTTCGGGAACAGGTCGCCAAAGCCCTCCTCGTGGTAGCGCTCCTCGAGCTGTGGGACCTCGTCTTCGCCCACCGCAAGCACCATCTTCGACCGCTTGGCGTGCATCTCGCGGTCCGGGTCGTGGTTCTCCAGATACCCCGCCAGAAGCTCCGCGCCCTCCTTGACCTCCTCCGCCTTCTCGAGGGTGTAGTTCGTCTCGATGTCGCCGAAATGCAGCGTCTGGGAGTTGTTCGTGTGATGCGAGTTGATAGCCGCGACTTCGTCTTCCTTCTCGACGAGTGCGATAGAGTCGATATCGGTGAACTTCGCGGTCGTGTACAAGAGCGATGCCCCGCTGATTCCCCCGCCGACGATAACCAGATCGTATTTCCCTGACATTGTTTGACTCTCGCTATGCCTACCCGTGCGCTCCAGACTCATAACTCATATTTTTCCGAGTGTATTTCTACAATCATCGAATCGAACATCGACTAACCGTGTAACGCCGCGGGCCTGACGGACGGGAACACAGCTATCGCCGGCTGACCGGCCCAGTCAGTATATTTATTTGCATTACCAGTCAACTATACCGACATGTCCCTCGTCGCGGACCTCCAGGAACAGATTGGCGACAATCTCAGGGCCGTTGCCTCCTACGAGGAATCCGAGTGGGCCCTCCGCTACGAGCGGGAAGACATCAAAGCCAAACCGCGGATTTTCGAGAAGATTCACGAGGAACTTATTCTGGAGGGGATGGGCACCGAGTATCTCGAAAGCGTCTTTCAGGTCGGTCAGCTCAACTGCACGATGCACAGCTTCGAGGAGGCGATGTGCTTTCACTTCGTCCGTGGCCCGATGCAGGGCGTGTTCATCTCTATCGAGCCCGAGACGATGCTGTCGCTGAATTCGTTCGTCAGTATCTGCAAGGAAAGCGAGCTTACGTCTGAGTTCTGACCGGGCTGTCTCAGAGGAACACCGTTCGGCCGGAGCGGGACGAAACATGAGCTACGTCGTCATTCGAGAACTTTAGTGTCTACTCGCCCTGATTAAAATTCCGACCAAGCATGGTCCCCCTGACCATACCACCGACCTCTGGCCAATCTATACAAACTGAGTGGGCGTACATGGGCTAACTTCTCCCCTAATGGACGGTATAGGTATGCCAAATCTAAGCGAAGGAAGGGAGAGAGGTTTACTCCGCGAAAAAAGTAGATTCCGGGTTAGCACTGACCGATGACGTTTGAGCTACCCCCATTCGGATTCGACCAGACAAGCTTCGCGCCCCGATTGATACCTTCAGCGATTGTTTCTCCTGACGAAAATGTCCCTCCCGAAGGAGAGCCTTTCAAACTACCGCTGTTCACGCTGAGTTGGTCCGGATTAAGGTTGTCTCCACCAGCGTGGACCATAGTATTCGTGGCAGCTACATTACCTGCGGCACTTGGGAAGTTACAATCAACACTTACCTGCGGTGCCGCAGTTGAGGTAGAATCCCCAATTCCGAGCACGAACGATGCAATTACCGCTGCTAGTATAACCGTGATTGCGACCATGAGGATGACACCAATGACTGGTGACACAGCATTGTCATCAGAGAGTAACTTCTTGAGTTTCATCTAGTCACTTAATGGAGAGTATCTGGTATAAAGCTAGTTACTTTACTATTAACTGGCCTGGCAAACCGTGTTGAAGAGGTCAAAAAGGGGCTTGAACGGTGTATTGGAATGTAATTTTTCCATCAGGTACGATTTGATGCGCCACATTTCTTCTATTTAAAAGTCACAATTCCCCCTTCAATAAATTCAAATCATAAGAATAAATCTGACATCTTTGTAATAGTATGCTGAAAATTAAATTTATAATAGTTAAAATAAGGAAAAATACTGTTCTTTAGCAGCCCCAAAGGTCATTGTGTATTGAATCCGACCTTGTTAGATTGTTACCCGAAATTTCCTGTTGTAGTTGTCTAATTTTGCCCGATTCATTGAGTAATACCTTCTGTAACCTAGTGAATAAGGTAAGCTGTCGGAGTTACGGAAAGGGCCACTAAAGAGTACGATATCTGCACATAGGGATGTTCAGGTGCGACAAAGCCTTTGACGAGGTGGTAAGCAAACTGATGTCCGAGTCTGACCCATCGACACGCTCGCAGCTCTCTGAAGAGACTCCTTTGACGCGTAGGAGACGAAATGCGTTAGTAGTATACCTCTGGTTGCCGCTATGAACTTCGCTACGCGTACACGTGCTTCAGCCCGTTCTGTGAGTGTCCCATCAAGGAGCTGACCGTGACTGAGGAGGTCACGCTTTTCGAGGAGGTCTGCTAAGGCAGGAGTATTACATCTATCCGCGGGGTCGAGACCGCTCAGATGTCCCGGTGGTTCGACGGCACTCATCAGAAGGACTCAGAAGAGGAGTCATCACTGTTGCCGCGGGGCCGCGCAGCACCGCGCCCACGTTCCGGGCTTCCAGTAGGTTCCGGGTTGTCGCGTTGGGGTGGGTCCTCCCTCCGGTCGTCCCGTGTGGGCGCTCCACTCAGTCGCGCCCTTGTGGCGGCTGGAGCAGCTGGTGATTGCGTGCCCTCGAGTGCAGACGCAAGGAGAGAGTCGGGGAGATCGCGGTAGCAGTCTACACAGACCGAGAGTTCTGCGCGGTCGGTGGAGCTGTGGTTGATACAGATTTCGCTGCAGTTCTCACAGCGATAGTGGACGTATTCGGTCCACTGAGTCATGCCGACGCACCTCCTCCAAAATCTGCAAGCCGGGTTTGTGGCTCCTCTTCCTCGAAGCGAGATTCCGGGTAGTTCGCAAGGAGTATAGAGTCGAACGCATCCCAGAATCCGATATCTTCGGGCTGGACACGTTCCCAGAAGCGGCCTTCTGCGAGTGCACGCTCTACACGGTTGTATTCCTCACGCTGCCAATCGTCGCGCTCGACGATGTGAGTCACGCCGACCACCCCGACCTATCAGAATTACTAGTATGAAATGCGGCGTTTCTGAAATTGCCGAAAACAGCGCCTACATGTCTGCTATCTTTAGAAAAGTTAAAGAACGGAATGGGGTCGGAGGGATTTGAACCCCCGATCGGCTGATATCTCCAACCAGCGCCTCGGAACTCCAGAGGGTCATCGTCGCGAGTCGGTGATCAGCCGGTCGCTCAGTATATCAGCCCTCGGATGTCGTCCCTGGCGCGTGGCCTCTGGAGTCAGCCGCCTTCCCGGACTAGGCCACGACCCCGCACTCCGTCGTATGCCGATTAGTTGTAAAGGGATTTCGATTGTAGGACGCTAGTCCCGGTCGGTCTCGGACCAGTCACACTCCTGGCACTTGTAGCCCGTGACGAACTCTAGCGCCGACGGCATGTACCCGACGGCGAGGACGTTCTCGCCACAGTCCGGGCAGTCTCGGTCGGCGTCTTCGATCGGCTCTGCGTCCATCACGCTCTCGCCTTCGATGAGTTCGGCGAGGCTCTCGGGGGTCTGCATGCGCCCCTGGACTACGCGGTTGTCAGCCATACCGGACAGCGGAGCGTCGGCCGCCTAAAGCTTCCCCTCCGGGCCGGGATGAGAGAGTCCGTAACTTCACCTGTGGCGTTGGCTGGACGGCGTGGTTGTGAGGTTCCCGCTGTGATCAGTCTCGGTGTAGTCGACGCGTACATCCTCGACTACACCGTGTTCGTATAATCAGGCGGGCATCCCTTTCCAACGGCTACGCCGGTGGGGGCAACGATAGCCGTGAGTCGCCCGTAGCCACGACGAGCCGTCCTAGAGCCACGGGGCGCGTTCCTGGTCGGGGTCGTACTCCACGGCGGCGCCGTCGTCGGTGCGCTCGTCGGCCGCGACACCCTGCGATGCGCCGCCGTCGGAGAAGGCGGCGGTCAGGTCGACGCTGTCGGGGTGGTACTCCTGGTGTCGCTCGCGGGCGTTCTCCGGGTCGAACGAGAGCAGTGCGGTAACGCCGAGGACGGCCAGCGCGACCGGGGCCTCGGTCGGGAGGAGGCCGAGCACGGAGAGCGCGAGCACGCCCAGTGCGACGGCGCTGCCGAACCGAAAGCGGTCGATGTCCACGGCGTTGCGCAGCCACGGGCTGGCGAGCGCGACGACGAGCGCGAACCCGACGCCGATGCCGGCGGTCCCGGCGGCCCGAGCGAGCATTTCGGGGTCGGCATCGACGACCAGCGTTGCGCCGGCAGGGTCTATGCTTGCCAGGAGACCGAGACCGACGATGACGGCGGGCCGGGGAAGCAACTCACCGATGCGGGCGCTTGCGGTCTGGGCCGCGATAGCCATGATGACGATACCGGCAAAGCGCTCGAACGTGGCGAGGCGGACGACGCCGGCTATCGTCGGTGCGATGGCCGCTTCGAGTATCGCCACCGGAATCAACACGGCGCCGATGAGCAACACTACCTTGGCCTGCTGACGGGGCGAACCGTCCATCTCCGCGAGGACGACGGCGACCATCGCGGAGCCGCCAAACACGAGCAGACCCACTTCGAGCATGCCGGACCACGTCGTGAGCGCACCCGCGAGGACGAGGACGGGGAAGATACCGTCCACGAGAGGTAGTCCCATGACCGTCGCGAGCAGTCGGCCGCCGCGACCGACCTGCCGCTCTATGTCGAGGGCGACCGGGTGTCTGGAGCTACTCATCGACGACTAGGGATGGGGATACCCCGATTCCCCGGCAGTGGCTGCTGCGTCGTCGGTACTGGCGGACTGCCAGTTCCGCTTCCCAAAGCCCACCGAAAATGTGTTTGCCGACGCCGTGGCACGCGCGGTTTGCCGGTCGGTGTGGTCGCTGGTGGAATGGGAGCAGCGCATGTCTATAATTAACTTTCTAGAGAGTATAAGCGTTGTGTGAGAATCGGGACCACACGACGGGAAACGTCTGATTTACCGCTCGGTAATTGGACGAGCGTAGCAGATTGTCGTAATTTGGGAACGAATCGCATGCTATCAGCGGCGGTTTCCGGGCCCGCGTACAGAGTCACGGCATGCGAGTCTACCACAGTGCATACGAGTCTCGCAACGTTTTTTGCCGACGGTCATGGACGACTTACATGGCGAACGATTCCGAGCCCTTCTCCGAGAAACTCCGCGTTCCGGAGTCGCTGACATTCGACGACGTACTGCTGCGACCGAAAGAGTCCCGTGTCGAACCTGACGAGGCCGACACCGCGACGCGTGTCTCGAAGAACGTCGATTTGAACGTGCCCGTGCTCACAGCCGCGATGGACACCGTCACCGAGAGTGACATGGCCATCGCGATGGCCCGCCAGGGCGGGCTGGGCGTCCTCCACCGCAACATGGACGACGACGAGATGGCCAACGAAATCGAGCGCGTCAAGCGCTACGACGAGCTCATCATCCGCGACGTGGTAACGGCCCACCCCGAACAGACCGTCCGGGAGGTCGACCGGATGATGGACCGCAAGGGCGTCTCCGGTGCTCCGGTCGTCGACGACGAGACCGGGGAGGTTCTGGGTATCATCTCCGGGACCGACATCCGACCGTACCTCGAAGTCGGCGAGTCCGACGCGGTCACCGAGGCGATGACCGACGAGGTCATCACCGCCTCGGAAGACGTGACCCCGCGGGAAGCGCTCGAACTGATGTACGACCACAAGATAGAGCGCGTCCCCATCGTCGACGAGGAGAACCGACTGGCCGGGCTCATCACGATGCGTGGCGTCCTCAAGCGGCGTGAGTACGACGACGCCGCCCGCGACCCTGACGGTCACCTCCGCGTCGGCGCCGCCGTCGGCCCGTTCGAGGTCGACCGCGCCGAGACCGCCGACGAGGCGGGCGCGGACGTCCTCTTTATCGACTGTGCGCACGCCCACAACGCGAACGTCATCGACAGCGCCCGGGAAATCAAGGAGACTGTCGAGGCCGACGTCGTCGTCGGTAACGTCGGCACCAGCGAGGCCGCCGAGGCCGTCGTCGACTTCGCCGACGGCGTGAAAGTCGGTATCGGGCCGGGCTCTATCTGTACCACCCGCGTCGTCACCGGCGCCGGCATGCCCCAGATAACGGCCGTCGCCCAGGTCGCCGACGTGGCCAGCCAGCACGACGTGCCCGTCATCGCCGACGGCGGTATCCGGTACTCCGGCGACGCCATCAAGGCCATCGCGGCCGGCGCGGACGCGGTGATGCTCGGCTCGTACTTCGCCGGCACGGACGAAGCTCCCGGCCGGGTCATCCAGATGAACGGCAAGAAGTACAAGCAGTACCGCGGCATGGGCTCCGTCGGCGCGATGAACGAGGGCGGCGGCGAGCGCTACCTCAAGGAGGACGACGAGGACGAGGACTACGTCCCCGAGGGCGTCGAAGCCGCGACGCCGTACAAGGGGTCGCTGGCCTCCGAACTCCACCAGCTCGTCGGCGGGATGCAGTCGGGCATGGGCTACGTCGGCGCCGAGACCATCCCCGAGTTCAAGGAGCGCTCGGAGTTCGTCCGCGTCTCCGCGGCCGGCCAGCAGGAGAGCCACCCCCACGACGTGATGATCACGGACGAGGCGCCCAACTACAGCCCCGACAGCTAACTGACGGGCGGCCGGCTCCAGACGTAGAGCTCCGTCTGCGGGCGGGCGCGTCCAGAGAACGCCGGAGAGTGCGAAACACGGTACGACACAGGAGAGTCAGAGAGATGACCTCGTATGAAACACACGTGGGCGGGAACGCGTCCGTCGGTGAGATGGCCCGAGCGGTCCGCCGAGCGGTCTTCATCGAGGAGCAAGGCGTCGACGAAGCCGACGAGATGGACGAGAAGGACGAGGTCGCGACCCACGTCGTCATCACCGACGACGGCGAGCCGGTCGCGACGGCGCGGTTCCGCCTCGTCGAAGCGACGACCGTCCGAATCGAACGCGTCGCCGTTCTCGACGCCTACCGCGGTGAGGGGTTGGGCACGGAAGTGATGGATATCGCCGAATCGAGGGCCCGCGAGCGGGGCGCAACATCGGCGTTCCTGCACGGCCAGCTGCGGGTCGCGGCGTTCTACGAGCGACTCGGCTACGAAACGGACGGCGAGCAGTTCGAGGAGGCCGGCATCCCGCACGTCGAGATGGTCAAGTCACTCGACTGAGCGCGTGTCGGGTCTGCTGGGCGCCAGTCGGAAGCAGGTCGGACGGGATTCGAACGACCGTGAAGTGACTGCTCCCCATAAGCAAACCGCTCCACAGCAGCATCGCCACTCGCAGTTTTCGAAGCAGGGGGCCGAAGGGATTTGAACCACGGTCGGAGCGAGGCTCCTCCCTGATTCAAACCTTTCCGCCCAGTTCAGTCCACGTCACACCGCGTTCGACAGGACGTTGTACGGGCCGGAAGGGATTTGAACCCTCGACCGACGGCTTAAGAGGCCGTCGCTCTGCCAGACTGAGCTACCGGCCCTGCGTATCTTGGTTACGGAGGGGTTTGTATATACGTTTCCTTTCGGTTGCCCGACGGCGGGACGACGGTGGCCGGGAACCGGCGACCGGCCACTTGCGTCGGCAGTTCAGATGCCGTACTCGAGCGTGTCTCGGGTCCCGGTTACCGTGGCCGTGTTGCCGTCGGTGCTGACGGTGAGGTCGTCGAGGTTGGACAGCGAGCCGTTACCGGTGTCGTTTGCCTCGATCCACTCCTGGATGTCGCCTTCGTTCACGTCGCCCTCGCTGTCGTAGACGAAGACGTACTGCGACTCGGTCGTGTCGCCGTTGATGGAGTCGGCCTGGCCCTGGGCGACGACGCCATCGAACCGACCCGCGGAGATGTTCTCGTCGGCGCCGTTGTCGGAACCGATTTCGTTCGCTCGGACGGTGAAGGTGACCCGAACGCCGTTGTTGAGCGTGTCGGTGAGCGTGCTGAACGTGTCGTTGCTGTCCACGTATCGGTCCGTGCCCTCCGTGCCGGCGTCGATCATTCCCTCGACGACATCGGGGGCGGAGACCGGGGAGGCCTCGTTCGTGGCGTTCGGGGCTCGCTGTGCCTCGATGATGGTGCCGTCGCCGACAGCGATGGCGTTCGGCGATTCTTCGGGCTCTGCCTGGACGTATATCTCGTAGTCGTTGTACGTGGAGTCGGACTCGTACTGTGTGCTGCCGCTGTTTCCGGAACTGCTACCGAAGCCAGACGGCGTCGGCGTAGCGACCGCCTCGGCAGTGAGCTCGGACTTGACCGCCTCGGTGTCGAACGAGCCCGTGATAACGCGGCCGTCCGGGAGATTCAGCTCCATCGAGACGTCTTCGACGTTGATGCCGAGGTCGGGGTAGCTATTGCCCTTCGCGCTCAGCACGGCAATCTCGCTGAGGTTATCGCTGTTCGAGAAGAGGTTCGTGTAGCTGTTGGCCGAACCGGTGATGCCCTCGCGGTCGCTCTTGAACGTGTCAGGCGCATACACCCAGTTCGTGTAGCTGCCGAGGCCGCCGCCTCCGCCCGGGATGAGGTCCTGAACCGCACTACATCCCGAGAGGCTCCCGACGGCGCCGAGCGCGGCCGTCCCTGCTCCCACCCGCAGCAACTTGCGTCGTGTAATCTTTTCAGACATTATCAACTCTTGTTCGGTTACATTCTTATAGTGTTTACTACTCTCCCTAATTACACCGGATAGGAGCGAATTACTACGGGTCGGTCCGGACAAATCGACGTTAGGGCGCTCATCGAAATCGGACAGGAGACGGTGTAATATAAGTGTGTCCCGACCTCACCCCTTCTCAATGAGTGCTGCCAGTGGCATTACGATGGCGTCGATGTCGACCTACGCCATCCTGGGCTGTGGGAGCGTGGGACACGCTGTGGCGGAGGAACTCGTAGACGAGGGGAAGGACGTGCTTATTCTGGACGCCGACGAGGGGCGCGTCGAGGCGCTCCGTGACCAGGACCTCAACGCCCAGCACGGCGACATCTCCGACGAACACGTGGCAGAGACGGTCGGGGACCGGGACGTCATTCTCATCATGTCCTCGGACGTGACCGCAAACGCGGAGGCGGTGCGTAATATCCGTGCGGCCGACGGCGAGCAGTTCATCGTCGCCCGTGCGGACGACCCCGTCTCGGCCGACGAACTGACCGAACTGGGCGCCGACGTCGTCATCAACCCCTCGGCGGTCATCGCTGACTCGGCGCTGCGAGCCCTGGAGACCGGCGAACTGGAGTACAAGGCCTCCCAGCTCGGCGACGTCATCGACGCCACCGAGGAGCGGATGGCGATTCTCGTCCACCGCTCGCCGGACCCGGACTCCATCGCCTCGGCGGCCGCCCTGCGGGCCATCGCGGAGAGCCGGGACGTCGAGGCCGACATCGTCTACGAGGGCGAAATCGGCCACCAGGAGAACCGGGCGTTCGTGAACCTGCTCGGCATCGAACTGACCTCCCGCGAGGAGGTCGACCTGGACGAGTTCGACACGTTCGCGCTGGTCGACGTGGCGAAAGGCGGCGAGCTGAGCGTCGACGACATCGACATCATCATCGACCACTACGAGCACGACGAGGAGTACGACGCCGCCTTCTCGGATATCCGACCGAACGTCTCGGCCACCTCGACCATCCTCACGAAGTACATCCAGGAGCTGGACCTCACGCTCGACCAGACGGTCGCCACGGCGCTGCTGTACGGGATTCGGGCCGAGACGCTGGACTTCAAACGAGACACGACCCCGGCGGACCTGACCGCCGCCGCCTACCTCTATCCCTTCGCCGACCACGACACCCTGGAACAGGTCGAGTCGCCGTCGATGAGCCCGGAGACGCTGGACGTCCTCGCCGAGGCCATCCGGAACCGCGAGGTCCAGGGGAGCCACCTCGTCTCGAACGCGGGGTTCATCCGCGACCGTGACGCCCTGTCGCAAGCGGCCCAGCACCTCCTCAATTTGGAGGGCATCACCACGACTGCGGTGTTCGCCATCGCCGACGATACCATCTATCTGGCCGCCCGGTCGAAGGACATCCGGATGAACATCGGCAAGGTGCTCGCGGACGCCTTCGGCGAGATGGGCGAGACCGCGGGCCACTCGACGGACGCGAGCGTCGAGATTCCGCTGGGCATCTTCACCGGGCTCGACACCTCCGACGACAACCGCGACACGCTGCTAGAGCTGACCGAGGAAGCCGTGAAAGGAAAACTGTTCGAGGCGATGGGCGTCGACAGCGGCGAAGGGTCGAACGGGAACTAGGCCGGGACCTCTTCTTCGTCGGTCTCCTCGTCGGCCTGGTGGAGCCGTTCCACGATTTCGTTGACGATGACCACGTCGCCGACGGCCTGTACCCACCGATACGGGATGATGGCCCCGCGAGCGCTCCCCGTCTCGGCGTCGAACAGTTCGGTGTTCAGCTGGTGAAGCGCCAGCCCGGTGACCGTCTGTCGGTCCAGGTCGAGCCGGATATCTTCGACTTCGCCGACGAAGACCCCGTTTTTCGAATAGACTTCCCGACCCACCAGCGTCGTAATCTCCTGAGGAATCTTCTCAGTTTCCATACCGCTCCAGAGTACCGGGCGGGTATTAAATGTTCATTGCGCGTCAGACGGACGTCTTCGGTCGTGACCTTGAGTATCCGGGAGCCGGGGGTTTTTCACTGCGCCGCCCAATAGCCGGCCGATGCCAGAGGTCAGCGTCGCCGTCGATATCCCGGCCGCTCCCGAGACCGTCTGGGCGGTGTTGACCGACACCGAGGCGTACCCGCAGTGGAACACGCTGCTGTCGGTCAGTGGCAAGTACGCGGTCGGCGAAACCGTCACCGCTCGGCTCTCGATTCCGGGGCTTCCGACCGTCCCCATCTCGCCGGAAATCGTCGCCGTCGAGCCCGGCCGGGTGCTGCGCTGGCGCTCGCGGTTGTTCGGAATCGAGGCCGAGCACGCGTTCCTGCTCGAACCGCTCGAAGACGGGCAAACGCGGTTCGTCCAGCGTGAACAGTTCAGCGGGGCGATGGCCGGGCCGGTCGTCAGCCGGTTCGAGCGGCGAATCCGCCGCGGGTTCGAGCAGATGAACGTGGGCCTGCGCCGCCGGGCCGTCGCGCTCCGTGACGGGGAACTGCGGTAGGGAGGTATCGCCTCCGGGCGGAGAAAGGCTCAGCGCCGGTCGAGCTCGGTGTCGAAGCGAGGCCGGAGCCGGTCGTAGGTGTCAGCGTCGACGGAGGACCGCTCCAACGCGTAGATGCCGGTGATGTCGTGGTCCCCCGCCAGCCCCGTCAGGTGGTCCAGAAAGCGGATGACCCGCTTGTCGGTGGCGTACATGAGGAAGACGTTGAGGTTCTCCATCAGGAGATACCCGCTCCCGAGGGATTCGAAGGCCCGCGAGAGGCGCATGCTCAGCCCGGTCAGGTCGTCCGGCACCAGGGGGTCACAGGTCCACATCGGCCCGTCGTAGGCCGTCTCGGCCCCCGAGATAGGAATCTGGGCGGCGGCGCCCAGTTCGACGCCCGCGCTCTCCAGCCGGTCGGCGACGGCCGTCGGCGGCTCCGAGGAGACGACGACAAGATTGCGGGTGGCGCCGTCCGGAAGGAAGCCAAACGGTGACGCCATCGACGGGAGCGACAGGAGGGCCTGTTCACCTCGGGGCAGCGAGAGGGAGTTCGACGCCCCGTTGGCACTCACTGTGTGACACCTCGCTCTTCGGCCCCCTCGATACTCCCCCACATTGGTACTGCTCTCGTTCGGAATCGTCTACTGAGGCATATAAATAGCTTGTGTGAGAGCGGCGGACAGTTCGTCCCGAGCGGGTTTCGACTCTTTCATGTAGGCGGTGGTCCACCGCCAACCATGGGCTTCAGGGTGCAGCGACGACTCAGCCGGGCCGACGCCGTGACGCTGTGTAACGCGGTCGTCGGCTTTGCCGCCGGCGTGGTGGCGTTTGCCGACCTCCACCTGGCCGCGCGGCTCGTGCTGTTGTCGGTTATCATCGACGCGCTCGACGGAATCGCGGCGCGCAACGGGGAGAGTTCCGACGTCGGTCCCCTGCTCGACTCCATCACGGACGTGGTCTCGTTCGGCGTCACGCCGAGTCTGTTCGTCTACGTCGTGGTGCGGTCGAGCTACGGCGGCGTCGGCGAGTCCGCGCCCCTCGTAACCGTCGCCGTCGTCGCGGTCGCCTCGCTGTACGCCGTCTTCTCCATCATCCGGACCGCCTTCTACACCACGTACTTCGACGGGGCCGAGGAGCGGCCCGGGATGCCGAACTCGCTCGGGGCGATACTGCTGGCGACGGCCTATCTCGCCGGCGTCACCCATCCCGCCGTCATCGCGGTCGGTGCGGCCGTCCTCGCGGTCGCACAGGTCTCGCCGTTCGACTACCCCAAGCCGGGGGTCAGGACGGTGGGGCCGATGGGCGTCGTTCTCTTCGGGGCCGTCGTCGCCCCGACCGCCGTCGGTCGCGCTGCTCCGCGGCTCATGCTCGTCATCGCCCTGCTGTTTCTCGCCCTCGGGCCGCGCTACTACTGGGCGGGCGAGTAGCGCCCCATCGACCGGTCGCCGCCCGACGGCATCGTCGAACGGCCCGGCCGCTCAGATTTGCCAGTCGTATGACTTTGGACGAGGCGGGTATCTTCCATCCGCACGCGCACACGAGCCAAGCGAATAAGAGGCCGCGCGGCGTAACGGCTCGGTGTGAACCGCATTCAAGCAACTAACTCCGATTCGGCGTAGTCTGCCGGTTTTCGACGAAAGGTTTATATACTTATCGCACTTACCTATAGTTAGCATGAACACAGACCAACAGTTGTTCGACGAGATGTCCGTTCGCCGATTCGAGTACGACGACGCCGTCGTGCTCGCTGCGGACGTGGGTGTCTCCGACGACACCAGCGTGGACGTCGTCGACGACACGGTGATTCTCGTCACCGGCGACGAGCAACACGAACAACCCCTGCCGGACGACAGCGACGCACATGCGTTTATCAACAATGGGATCCTCACTATCGAACTGTCAACGGAGGAGGCACACTAGATGAAACTAACAGTCAAACCACTCAAGCAGAAAGACGCGGGACGCGGCCTCGCGGCCATCGACCGGGCCGCGATGGACGAGATGGACTTGGAGAACGGCGACTACATCGTCCTCGAGGGACAGAGCCGAGCGGTCGCGCGTGTGTGGCCGGGCTACCCCGAGGACGACAGCAAGGGCATCGTCCGCATCGACGGTCAGCTCCGCCAGGAGGCCGGCGTCGGTATCGACGACAACGTCACCGTCGAGAAGGCCGACGTCAAGCCCGCGACCAGCGTCACGGTCGCCCTGCCCCAGAACCTCCGCGTTCGGGGCAACGTCGGCCCGATGATTCGTAACAACCTCAGCGGGCAGGCCGTCACGCAGGGCCAGACCGTGCCCGTGAGCTTCGGGCTCGGCCCGCTCTCGTCGATGTCGGGCCAGAAGATTCCGCTCCGCATCGCAGAGACGGCCCCCTCCGGGACAGTCGTCATCACCGACTCGACGGAGATTCAGGTCAGCGAGAAGCCCGCCGAACAGATACGTGAGGGCGAAGGCGAGGGCGCAGCGAGCCCCGATTCGCCCGACGTGGCCTACGAGGACATCGGCGGCCTCGACGACGAGCTGGAGCAGGTCCGCGAGATGATAGAGCTGCCGATGCGCCACCCCGAGCTGTTCCAGCAGCTCGGCATCGAGCCGCCGAAAGGCGTCCTGCTCCACGGCCCGCCCGGCACCGGGAAGACCCTGATGGCGAAAGCCGTCGCCAACGAGATAGACGCGTACTTCACGACCATCTCCGGCCCGGAGATAATGTCGAAGTACTACGGCGAGAGCGAGGAGCAGCTCCGTGAGGTCTTCGAGGAGGCCGAGGAGAACTCGCCGGCCATCGTCTTCATCGACGAGATAGACTCCATCGCACCCAAGCGGGGTGAGACCCAGGGGGACGTGGAACGGCGCGTCGTCGCCCAGCTCCTCTCCCTGATGGACGGGCTCGAAGAGCGCGGCCAGGTCATCGTCATCGGCGCGACCAACCGAATCGACGCCATCGACCCCGCGCTCCGGCGCGGTGGCCGCTTCGACCGCGAGATCGAGATCGGCGTCCCGGACAAGGAGGGGCGCAAGGAGATCCTGCAGGTCCACACCCGCGGGATGCCCCTCTCCGAGAAGATCGACATCGACAGCTACGCCGAGAACACCCACGGCTTCGTCGGCGCGGACCTGGCCACGCTGACCAAGGAGAGCGCGATGAACGCGCTCCGGCGCATCCGCCCGGAGCTCGACCTCGAATCCGAGGAGATAGACGCCGAGGTCCTTGAGCGACTGGAGATCACCGACGACGACGTGAAGGACGCGATGAAGGGCATCGAGCCCTCCGCGCTCCGCGAGGTCTTCGTCGAGGTCCCGGACGTGACCTGGGACTCCGTCGGCGGACTGGAGGACACCAAGGAGCGGCTCCGCGAGACCATCCAGTGGCCCCTGGAGTACGGCTCCGTCTTCGAAGCGATGGACCTCAACGCCGCGAAGGGCGTGTTGCTGTACGGTCCGCCCGGCACGGGGAAGACCCTGCTGGCGAAGGCCGTCGCAAACGAGGCCCAGTCGAACTTCATCTCCGTGAAGGGCCCCGAGCTGCTGAACAAGTTCGTGGGAGAGTCCGAGAAGGGCGTTCGCGAAGTGTTCGCCAAGGCCCGCGAGAACGCCCCGACGGTGGTGTTCTTCGACGAGATCGACTCCATCGCCGGCGAACGCGGCGGCGGACAGACCGACTCCGGCGTCGGCGAACGGGTCGTCTCACAGCTGCTGACCGAACTCGACGGCATCGAGGAGATGGAGGACGTGGTCGTCGTCGCGACGACGAACCGACCCGACCTCATCGACAGCGCACTGCTGCGCCCGGGCCGACTGGACCGTCACGTCCACGTCCCGGTGCCCGACGAGGAGGCCCGACGGGCCATCTTCGTGGTCCACACCCGCGACAAACCGCTGGCCGACGGCATCGACCTCGACAGCCTGGCCCGCCGGACCGACGGCTACGTCGGCGCCGACATCGAGGCCGTCTGCCGCGAGGCGTCGATGGCCGCGACCCGGGAGTTCATCAACAGCGTGGACCCCGAGGACATCGGCGACTCGGTCTCCAACGTCCGCGTGACGATGGACCACTTCGAGCACGCGCTCACGGAAGTCGGCCCCAGCGTCACCGAGGAGACCCGCGAGCAGTACGACGAGATAGAACAGCGGTTCGACACGGCCGAGCCCGACCTCGAAGAGGACAAGGTCAGCCGGACGTTCCAGTAGGACCGCTCGGGCGCTCTCGCGGCGCTTCGCTGCGCTGTGGGCGCTTCCGGCGATAATAATCCCACTGGAACGGCCGATTTGCCGCACCGCTTCTCTCAATCGTGACATTCACTCGACCACTTATTTAACGTCAGCGTCCGCACACTACGGTAATGTCCGGGTGGCTGGACTCCGCTGGCGGTCACGCCGAGGAGGGAGAGGGCCACGAACACCGGAGCCGCTGGCCCCTCATCGCGGCCGTCGGCGCCGGGCTGCTGTATCTCGGCGCCGGCTTCTTCTTCGTCGGGCTCGACCTCGTCCCGGTTGTCATCCCCGCGGGGCTCGCCGTCGTCGGCGCCCTGGGACTGCTCGTCGGCCTGTTCGGCTGGGCCTACGAGGCGTTCGTCGGACCGGCCGCCGGCCACGGCGGCCACGCGGACCGCTACAGGACGACGATGATACTCTTTCTGGCCTCGGACGTGTCCACGTTCTCGGCGGGCTTTATCTACTACGCGTTCGTCCGGGCCGGAGCCTGGGAGACGAGCCACGAACTCCTGACCCCGCTCGTCTTCGTCAACACCGCCCTGCTGGTCGCCAGCAGTTTCACCATCCACTACGGCCACCACGCGCTCGAAGCGGGCGACCGCAGGAAGTTCCTGGGCCTGCTAGGGGCGACGCTGGCGCTGGGGGTCGTCTTCCTCGTCGGGCAGGGCTACGAGTACTACGAACTGCTCGTCGTCGAGGGGTTCTCGCTGACCAGCGGCGTCCTCGGGAGCGCGTTCTACGGGCTCACCGGACTCCACGGGCTCCACGTCGCGCTGGGCGTCGTACTCATCGCCATCGCCTTCGGCCGGTCGCTCCGGGGCGAGTACGGCCCGGGCCACGACACCGCCATCAGAACGACCTCGCTGTACTGGCACTTCGTCGACGCGGTGTGGCTCTTCCTCGTCCTCGCCCTCTACGTCGGCGCGTCGGTGTAGACGCGCTCGACAGAGCCCACGGCGAGACGCGTCCGCCCAGTCACGTCACGTTCGCCCCGTCCTCCAGTTCGACGAGCTTCCGGTAGATCGGCGGGCTGAGAACGCCGACGACGCCGAAGATGATGGCGAACACGCCCAGCGGGAACTGGAGTTCGGGCGCGACGAAGCAGGGGTTCTCCGCGACCACGGTGACGTAGTGGCGTTCCCCGTCCTTGCGGACGATAACGCCGTCCCGGAAGGTGTCTCCGTTCGGGAACTCACCGGAGACGCGGGCTTCCCCGCGGGGGGACGCCAGCGCTTCGTCGAACGCCGCCTGTTCGGCCGTCGAGAGGTCGCCGTACTGTATTCGCGGCAAGTTCGGCGCCGGTCCGTCGAACCGCTGGGCGGTCTCCTCGGGGCTTTCGACCGCTATCGTGGGCTGGTCACAGGTGGTGATGTCCTCCTGGATGATGGCGTAACCGCCCGGGACCGCGCCGCCGATACCGACGGCGATGAGCAGGACGCCGACGAACGGGGCGACGTAGGTAAAGAGGACGGACTCGTCGCTCATCTCAGGCCCCCACGTCGGTCCGACGGGACCGGAGGAACTGGAAGGTCACTGCCAGGCCGAGCCCGTACGCCCAGTGGGCGACGAAGACGAAGGCCAGGTACCCCAGGAAGGCCAGTCCCTCCTGGTCGGTGTAGAACGCGACGGAGAACCCTGTCGCGACCAGCGTCGCGAACACCAACCCCGTCTCGAACATCCGCCGGCCGGGCAGGAACTCCTGGAACGAGAGAAAGAGGAGCGGCCAGACGACGGTGCCGGCGACGAGGAAGAGCACTGCACCGATGAGCTGGCTCGTCCCCAGCCCCACCAGCTCCGATATCTCGGCGAAGGAGGCGGGGTCGAGCACGCCGATGACGATGGCGGTACCGATGCCGCCGGTCATCAGGAACGTGCCGGTAAACCCGGCCACGGCCGCCATCGAGGCGTTCCGGTAGACGTTCTGGGCGACGGTACCGACCCCGCCGAGCAGCCCCATCGGCTGCAGCTCGGGCGCGTACGACCGCCGGGTAGTCTCCGGCTGGGCCGGTTCCATGTCGTACTTCTCGACCATCCGCGCCTCGAACCACTGCCACTCCCGAGTGAACTGGTTCGTCGCCTTCAGGTTCCACGGGTCGGTCGTCCGGACCACCTCGCCGCGCCAGTACGACACCAGCATGTTGTAGAGCCACATCACGGCCGAGAGGCCGACGACGTAGCCTCCGACGGTGGCTATCTGCTGGGCGAGCTGGTACTCCGGCGGGTAGATGGCCTGGCGTCGGGGCAGTCCCAGGCCGCCGATGACCAGCAAAACCATGAACGTGACGAACGCGCCGACGATGAGCAGTCCGGACTGGAACTTCGCCAGCCGCCTGTCGTACCACCGGCCCGTGAGGATGGGGTACCAGTAGTACGACGAGGCTATCATCAGCATCGGGATGATGCCGACGACGATGAGGTGGAAGTGGCCCACGACGTAGTAGGTCCCGTGATAGAGGATGTCGACGGGGATGACCGCGAGGAAGACGCCGGTGACGCCGCCGATGATGAACGTCCCGATGCCACCGGCACAGAGGATAAACGGCGCCGAGAGCCTGATATTCCCGTCCCACATCGTGGTCAGCCAGTTGAACACCTTGATGGCGCTCGGGACGGCGATAGCGATGGAGATGGCCATGAACGAGGCCTTGAGTCGCGGGTCGACGCTCGTGGTGAACATGTGGTGGGCCCAGACGCCGAATGACATCACGGCCAGCCCCAGCGTCGAGTAGACGATGAACTGGTAGCCAAACAGTTTGCGGCCGACGAACTTCGGGAGGATGAGGCTCATCAGCCCCGTCGCCGGCAGGAAGAGGATGTAGACCTCCGGGTGGCCCCAGAACCAGAACAGGTGCTGCCAGAGAATCGGTCCGCCGCCTTCGGTCGTGAAGAAGGTGGTCCCGAGATTCCGGTCCAGCAGGAGCATCACCAGGGCGCTCCCCAGCAGCGGGAACGCGAACAGCGCGATGGAACTCGTCACCAGCATGTTCCAGGAGAAGATGTCGAGGTTGCTCCAGTTCACGTCGTCAGCGCGCTCGTAGACGACCGTCGCGATGAAGTTGATGGCGCCGACCGTTGTCGCGATACCGCTCAGGTGCAGCCCGAGCAACAGGAGGTCTATCTGCGGATTGGGTTGGACGACGGAGAGGGGCGCGTACAGCGTCCAGCCGACGCTGACCTCCCGGAGGGACAGGAAAAACGCAATCCGCTCCGCCGGGAGGAAGACGCTGAGAACCTGCCCGCCTATCTGGACGAGGAGGCCAAAGCGGGCCATCAACAGCGCGGGCGGGAGCAGCCAGAAGCCGATGGCGTTGACGCGGGGAAACGCCATGTCGTCGGCCCCGATGAGCAGCGGGAGGAAGTAGTTCCCGATGCCGAAGAAGACGGGCAGGACGAAGAAGATGAGCATCGTCAGCCCGTGGGTGGTGAAGAGTGCGTTGTACGTCTCCGGCGTCCAGATGTCGGCGGGCGGCGTCAACAGCTCGGTGCGGAGCATCATCGCGTCCGTCCCGCCCCAGAGGGCGGCGACCGTCCCGAAAGCGATGTAGAGGAGGCCGATCTCCCGGTGGTTCGTCGTCGTCAGCCAGCGCAACGCCTCGTCCTGGAGGCGGCCGAGTTCGAACCGCACCCCCTCGCGCGAGAGGTAGCCGCCGTCACTGGCGGGCCGGGCCTCGTGGCGGGCCCGGAGCCAGATAGCGACGATGCTCAGGGCGAGCAACGCGAGCGCGCCCCCTTCGATTACGGCGCGGTTCAGCATCGACGCGGGGTCGCGAGCGCCGCGGTAGTCACTGGCCCGGTCGCCGAAAGCATTACTCGATTCTCATAGTTCCACCGACATAAAACTACGCGGGGGTGGGACGAGACCGCCAAAACTGGTTGGCCAAACTATATTATACTTCCACCGGTAGCTGTTTCCAATGCGCCTCAGTCGCGCACTGTCCTGGCTTTGTGTCCTCGCTCTCGGCGCAGTAGCGCTCAGTACGCCGGCAGCGGCCCAGTCGGTCAACAGGGCCACTATCGACGAGCTGAACGAACAGCTGCTGTACGTCGCCCTGCCCCTGACGCTGTTCGTGGAGCTGATGCTCGTCTACGCCATCTACCGGTTCCACAACAACGACACCCCCCGACCCACCGTCGACGACCCGGCGCTTGAGGTCACCTGGACCGCGGCGACCGGTGCCATCCTCGTGTTCGTCGGCGTCTCCGGCTTCTTCGTGCTGGCGAACCCCTATATCTCGCCTGTCGCGGCCGATGCGACCGGCGAGGGCGTCGCCGACGAGGCCGAGATAGACGTCCTCACCTACCAGTGGGGGTACGAGTTCGGCTACCCCGACTCGAACGTGACGACGAGCGAAACGCTCTACCTGCCGAACAACACCGACGTTCGGTTCACGATGACATCGAGCGACGTCATCCACTCGTTTTTCATACCGGAGCTGGGGGTCAAACAGGACATCTTCCCGAACCAGGAGACGATTGCCATGACCCGCCCGACCGAGACAGGCACGTATAAGCTCTACTGCGCGGAGCTGTGTGGGTCGGGCCACGCGCGGATGCAGGCCGACGTCGTCGTCCTGAGCCAGTCCGATTACGACGCCTGGCTCGACGAGCAACGCGGGAGCGGAAACTCCACGGCCGCGCCCGACGGGGTGAACGCGACCGACGGCGGAAATACCACCGCGTCCGCCACACAGACGGCCTGAAGCCGGCCGGTCACCGCCACGTCGGCTCCGCCGTGGCTCGCCGTGAGACAGTTGAAAGAGCCAGTTCACAACCCACTTCATCCGGCGCCGCTAACCGCCACCCATGTTGGACGTACGCGAGCGGGTCCCCGCACTCACTGCAGCGTTGACGGTCGTATCACTGGCGCTCGTCTTCGGCGCGGTCGGCGGTGCGATTCCGACCGCGCTGCTTCCCCGCGCTCCCGACGCTGTCCTCGAAGCCATCCCGACGGTCAACGCGTTCGTCAGCATCGCCGCTATCGTGACAATCCTCACCGGCCTCCGGGCGGTCCGACGGGGGGACATCGAACGGCATCGACAGCTGATGGTCGCCACCTTCGGCCTGTTCGTCGCCTTTCTCGTGCTCTACCTCTATCGCGTCTCGCTCGTGGGCCCGACCGAGTTCGCGGGCCCGGCCGCCGTCGAGACGTACGTCTACTTCCCGCTGCTCGCCGTCCACATCCTGCTCGCCATCGCCGCCATCCCCGCGGTCTACTACACGCTCCTGCTGGCGGTGAGCTATCCGGTCTCGGAGCTGCGCCGGACGAACCACCCACGCGCCGGGAAGGTAGCCGCGACGCTGTGGCTGATATCGTTCTCGCTGGGCGTCGTCGTCTACGCGATGCTGTATCTGCTGTGGTGAGCGCCCGAGAGCGGTACGGAGACCGCCCGCTTCACCGCTTCCACTCGCCCGACGCTTCGCCGTGGAACTCGCCGCGTGCCTCCCGCTCCAGTGGCCAGAACGTGACAGCCGTGGCCACGACGAAAAAGACCGTGACAGCGGCGACGACGAGTTCGCCGGCGAGGCCCGGAATCGAGGCCGTCTCGACCCACGACTGTTCGGGCGTATAGAGACTGATTCGGAACCCCCAGGCGACGCCGAGGAGGACGTACAGCGGGTAGTACACCTTCCGGAGCCGGCGGGACAGCGCCTCCCGGTAGCTCACCTTGAACGTGGGCCTGCGGAGGTCGTCGGCGAGTTCGCTACGCCACTCGGCGAAGGGAGCCGCCTCGGGGTCCAGCGAGTTCGCGAAGAGGTTCTCCTCCAGTACGCGGATACGCGCCCGACACGCGTCGAAGGTCCGGTAGCGTCGCACGTCGAAGAAGAGGAACAGCGACACGCCCAGTATCCCGATGAGCAGGAGATACGCGGCCACGTCGCCGCCACGGAACGCGAGAGCGAGGACGGCCGTCACGAGGACGATGGCCCAGTCGATGGTCAGGTCGAGCCGCGTGAGGAGGCTCCCGCTCTGTGAGACTTCGCCCCGGTAGTAGTGTGGCATCAACGCGAGAAACTCCTCGGAGTCGGTCGCCGCGGTCTGGCCCACCTCGCGGGCCTCCGGGTCGGTCGCGTCGAAGTCACTCGGGTCGTCGTCGGTCATAGCCGGGCAACCTCCGCCCTACGTGACAGTCGTAACACCATAGATAATTGATATGTGTCGTGACACATGCCGGTTTCGGAGTCCGCACAGCTGGCCCCACTCCGGTCGAAACCTCGAATACCGTCTCACTCCGTGCAAAACCGCCAACTCACGGGTCACTCCGCTCCCCGTTCGTGAGTTCGGAGACGTCTCACTCCGTTCGACGTCTCCTAGTCGTCTGCCGGCGTCGGTTGCCCGTCTATCTCCGGCCGAACGACATCGCGGTCGGTCTCCTCGCCCTCTATGTCGTAGGGGTACTCGCCGGTGACACAGCCCAGACAGAGGTCGGCCCGGCTGGTCTCCAGCGTCTCCGCGATGGCGTCGATGGAGAGGTAGGAGAGCGAATCGGCGCCTATCTCCTCGCGAATCTCCTCAACGGACTGGTCGCCCGCGATGAGTTCGTCGCGGGAGGCCATGTCGATGCCCATGTAACAGGGGGCGATAATCGGCGGGGCGCCGATGCGGACGTTGACCTCCTCCGCGCCGGCGTCTTTCAGCAGCTGCACGAGCTGGTTCGAGGTGGTCCCACGGACGATGGAGTCGTCGATGATGGTGACCTTCTTGCCCTCGATGGTCGACTTGATGGGATTGAGCTTCAGGCGGACGGCGCGTTCGCGCTCGTCCTGGGTCGGCATGATGAACGTCCGGCCGACATAGCGGTTTTTCATCAGCCCCTCCGCGAACTCGATGTCCGACCCGTCGTCCTGTGCGGCCTCGGCGTAGCCCGAGGCGAAGGCGCGTCCGGAGTCGGGCACCGGTAACACCACGTCGGAGTCGACCCCCGACTCGTCCCAGAGTTTGCGGCCCAGTTCGCGCCGGACCTCGTAGACGAGGTTCTCGTCGATAGTCGAGTCGGGCCGGGCGAAGTAGACGTGTTCGAAGAAGCAGTGGGCCGTGTTCTCCTGCTCGATGAGCTGATAGGTGTCGTAGCCGGTGCCGTCGTCGTGGAGGACGACGAGTTCGCCGGGGCGGACGTCCCGAATCAGTTCCCCGTCGAGCGTGTCGATGGCCGCCGACTCGGAGGTGAGCACGTAGCCGTCATCCAGTTCGCCGATGACCAGCGGGCGGTTGCCCTGCGGGTCCCGCACGCCGAGGACGGTCTCGTCGTGCATGATGGTAAGCGAGTACGAGCCGTGGATGCGCTCCATGGTCCGCTTGACCGCGCGGACGAGGTCCTCCTCAAGCAGGTTCCGGGCGAGGTCGTGAGCGATGACCTCGGTGTCGCCGTCGGAGGTGAAAGCGTGCCCCAGGTCCGCTATCTCGTCGCGAATCTCGTCCGCGTTGACGAGGTTTCCGTTGTGAGACAGCCCCAGCGACCCGGACTTGAACGACACCGAGAACGGCTGGGCACAGCAGGAGTTGACGCTGCCTGCGGTGGGGTAGCGGACGTGGCCGATGCCGTTCGACCCCGTCAGCGATTCGAGGTCGCCGGGGCCGAAGGCGTCGCCGACCAGCCCCATCTCGACGTGGCTGTGCTGCTGGAAGCCGTCATGGGTGACGATGCCCGCGGACTCCTGTCCGCGATGCTGGAGGGCGTACAGAGAGTAGTAGAGCGGGCGGGCGGCGTCTCGGTCTTCGAGAGCGATACCAACAACGCCGCACTTCTCGTGCATGATGGTAAGTTACTCGCCGGCTTTCGACTGCCACTCGTAGTCACGTCGTTTCGCCGATTTGCCGAAGCCGCACGACGAGCAGACCTTCTTTTTCGTATGATACGATTTGTTCCCACACCGTCGACATTTCGTGTGTGTCGTGGTGTTCTTCTTGCCCTGGCTCGGGGTTCCTGCACCAGTCATGGGTTGATAGATACGACGTTATCGCCGCGTATAATCGTTGTGTCTTCGTCCTCAATTACCAGGTTCATATGCTGGTCGTAGCCGGTCAGCTCGCCCTCGAATATTTCGCCGCCTTTCAACTGTACGGTGACGGCCTCGCCGAGCGACGCTTCGAGCACGTCCAGCGGTCGTCCACTCATGTAGGGTTCCCATCGTGACGGGCGCTTAAACGTACCGCTTGGCGGTCGGTATTGGTCACTCGCCGAACAGCACCCGGTCACGCCGACCCGCTGCCGACGCCGTCGTCCGAATCGTCCTCGCCGGAGTCTGCGCGCTTCTCCAGGTCGCGCTCGGTCCCCGCCGGTATCGCCTCGACGCCGTCGCCGTCGATGAGCACCGGGAGGACCAGCCGCGCAAAGTGATAGACGACGACGAGCAAGAGCGGCCCCAGGAAGAGGCCGTACCACCCGAACAACAGGGGACCGATGACGTAGGCGATCATCACGAGGCCGACGTGGAGGTTCCGCCCGGAGACGTACGGCCGGAGGACGAGGTCGGGGATGAAGTCCACGAAGACGACCGTCGCGACGACGAAGGCGGCGGGGAACCACAGCGGGTCCCCGCCCAGAATCGCTCGCGCGAACAGCCCGATGGACAGCGGGACGTAGACGAGCTTCATCCCGACGACGGGGATGAGGCTCGCGGCGCCGGCCAGGACGGCCATCAGCGCGGGGTAGGGGATGCCGTCGGCCGGCGCGAAGGCGTTCAGGGCGATGTAGACGAACGCGGCGACGATGACGATGGCGAACGCGTTCAGGATGTTGCCGAAGTAGACGCTCCCGAGGTCCTCGTCGACCTCCGTCAGATAGACGCTCAGGAACTCCTCCTGGTCGCTGAACGTCTCCCGGACCCAGCGCCCCAGCCTCGGCCCGTCGCGGAGCAGGTAGAACGCCACGGCGAGGGCCAGGAAGACGTTGATGAGCGCGGTGCCGACGATGGGGACGTACCCCAGCGCGCCCTCCGCGACGAGTTGGCCCGCGTTGACGATGTCGGGGTTCTGGAGCAGCATCTGCGGGTCCTGAACGATGTCGGAGACGTCCAGATAGGGCTCCAACTGGTCGGTCAGCGGGCCGAGGTCGACAGACTGCTGGAGGCGCGCGAGCTCCTGGGCCGCGATGGCGAGGGTGTACCCCACGAGCAGCACCACCGGGACGGCGAGCGCCAGCAGGGCCGTCGCGGCCGCGATGCTCGGCCGGAGCTTCGCTCTGAACCGTCGGTAGGCCGGCCGAGCCACGTAGTAGAGGAACAGCCCCAGCACGAACGTCCCGACGTACGTGAACAGAATCCAGGCGGTGATGGCGCCGAGTACGGCGGCCACGACCCACCAGGCGACGCGGCTTCTGGACTCGGGCCACTCCATGCTGTCAGCGATACCCCCGTTGGGACGGGTCCCCACCCACAATCGACGGACCGTGCGGGGCCATACGCTACCTATCGGCCCCGACCGGTTGGTTAGGCGGGGGCTATCGGCGGCCGGCCGCAGTAAGGTCGTGCTATACGTCCACGGCGAACGGGGCGTACTCGTCGGCCCGCACCGCAAAGCCCGCGAGCAGGTCGGCCATGGCGTCGAGGTCGCTCTGGTCGATGACCTCGACCGGTGTGTGCATGTACCGGTTCGGGAGCCCCACGTTGACCGACGGGATGCCGCCGGCCGAGGTGTAGAACGCGTCGGCGTCGGTGCCGGTCCGGATGCCGGTCGCCTGCAGCTGCACGTCGATGTCCTCGTCCTCGCCGGTCGCCCGCAGCGCGTCGACGACGACCGGGTGGTTGGTGCTGCCCCGGGCGACGACTGGGCCACCGCCGAGTTCGACGCCGGTCGAGCGTTTGCCCGGGGAGTCAGGCGCGTCCGTCGCGTGAGTCACGTCCGCGGCGATGGCCACGTCCGGGTCGAGGTCGAACCCAACCATCTTCGCCCCCTGGAGCCCGACCTCCTCCTGGACGGTAGAGACGGCGTGAACCGTAGCTTCGACGTCGTTTTCGGCCGCTCGGCGCAGCCCCTCCGCCGCCGCCCAGACGCCGATGCGGTTGTCCATCCCCCGGGCCGAGAGCCGCCCGTTCGCCAGTTCGGTGACGGTCTGCTGGAAGGTGATGGGGTCGCCGCGGTCGACCAGCTCGCCGAGTTCGTCGCCGTCGGTCGCGCCCACGTCGACGTGCTGTTCGGCCACGTCGGGGACGCTGTTGTCGTCGCCCTCGCGCAGGTGAATCGCGGTCTGGCCCACCACCCCGTCGACCGGGCCGTCCGCGGTGTGAATCGTGACGTGCTGGCCCCGCGAGACGGTCTTGTCCGAGCCGCCGATGCGGCCCATCCGGACGTGCCCGTCGTCTGTCAGCTCCCGGACAATGAACCCTATCTCGTCGCCGTGGCCGGCCAGTGCGACCTCGGTGTCGCCCCCGGAAAGCGTCGCAACGGCGTTGCCGTAGTCGTCGGTGCGGACCTCGTCGGCGAACTCACTCACGTAGTCGACCCACACGCGCTGGCTGTCGGCTTCGAAGCCCGACGGCCCGGGCGTCGAGAGCAGTTCCTCGAGCAGCTGTCGTCGTCGCTCGTCCATACCCGGCCTTTGCCGTCGTCGGTCATGAATAGCCGGGGTAGCACAACCACTAAAAGTCAAGAGCGTGATGTATTACTATGGTCGACATCACGCTTTTCGAACTGCATCTCGACGGCTCGGAGTTCACCGCCAACGCGCCCGGGGTCGGCGGGAACGACGACGAAGCGGCGGACGAAAGCGACTCGGGCGGGGCCCCGCTGGGGCTTGTCGCCGTCCTGGCGCTGGTCGCTCTCGTGGTCGTGACGGTCGCCGCCAAGAAGCTAACCGGGGGCGACGAGGAACCCCCGCTCGGCGAGATGGAGTAACCGCCGGGAGAAGGCCTATGGCGCCCCGAACCGTTGCTGGGGTATGGGAATATATCACAGCGTCCGCGCCGTCGCCGGCGCGACCGGTGACGGGCCGATAGACTGGACGGCGGTCGCCGAGGCCGCCAAGGAGTCGACGGACCCCGGCGACCTCGCGCTCTCCGCGGCGGAGACGGAGGGGTACACCACGGACGTCCGCGACGCCCGGGACCGGGTACGGGCGGTCTCCGGGCTCGACTTCGACCTCCCGGAGACCGTCGAGATTCAGAACCGCCACCACTGGATCGACGCCAACGTCGCGACCTTCGAACGGGTGATGGCGCCCATCGAACAGCAGGCCGAGTACATCCCGGGCGTCGCCCGCGCCGTCAACACCGGCTCGATGGCCTTCGCGCTCTCATTCCTGGGGAACAACGTTCTCGGGCAGTACGACCCCCTTCTGCTCGCCGACAACGACGACCACGCGCTGTACTTCGTCCGGCCGAACATCCAGCGCGTCGCCGGCCAGCTCGGCGTCGACGGCGACCGCTTCCGCCGCTGGATAGCGTTCCACGAGGTGACCCATGCCGCCGAATTCGGGGCCGCGCCGTGGCTCTCCGACCACATGGAGGAGACGATGGAGGAGACCATCGAGAAGCTCTCCAGCGGCGAACTCGACCGGTCCTCGCTGGGCGAACTGGACACGACAATGACCGCCGTGGAGGGGTACGCCGAACTGCTGATGGACCGCGCCTTCGACGACGAGTACGACGACCTCCGCCGGAAGGTCGACGAGCGCCGACAGGGTCGGGGCCCCGTCGCCACGCTGGTCCGGCGGTTCCTCGGCCTCGGGATGAAACGCCAGCAGTACGAGCGCGGCAAGGCCTTCTTCGAGACGGTGGCCGACGCCCGCGGCGTCGCCGCGGCGGGCCGGGTCTGGGAGTCGCCGGAGACGCTGCCGACGGACGAGGAGATAGAGACGCCGCGGCTGTGGGTCGAGCGCGTGCTGGACTGACAGCGGCGCGAGATGCGCTGTCGGCGCTCAGCTGGCGGTACAGATGCAATCAGGCGGTTTCGCTTGCGTACTTCTCGTCGTATGCGTCCACGAGGCTCAGCACGGTCTCGGTGCTCTCGCCGCGGACGATATAGACCTCTTCAGTCGCGTCGCCGCTATCGGTCCCGGTGTGTGAGCCCGCACCTATCACATATGCGTCGCCAGCGTACACATCGAACGTGACCGCGTTGTCGCCCACCTCGGTCTGGGACTGCCGGGTCGGCTCCTCGACATCGACGAAGAACTCTACCATGGAATCTATCAGCGACTCCCCGAATCCGTCCTCGACGACGAACAGTAGCTGGTCCCCGTCCTCCGTATCCGTCGGCCAACCGATAATCTCCGTCGTCGGCTGGTCGCCGCTGTCCGACGTGACGCTCGTCTGTGAGGACAGGAACGTCGGCGTCACCGAAATCGATTCGGACTGATAGCTTTGTCTGACCTCCCGTTCGTACTGGAACGGTGACTCGGAGGTGTTCTGCGTCGTCCCCTGTTGGTTCTGGCCGGTTTGCTCCGGAGTCTCGACCGCCCCGTCATCGATGAGAGAGTAGCCGACCCCGGCGACTGCACCTACCGCGGCCAAACTGCTGAGGAGGGTGCGCCGGGAGACCGTCGCGCCACCGGCGTCGGCGCCAGATTGGTCCGCGGTGCCGGTACGGTCCCCGGCAGCGTCACGCTGTGACTGGTCGGCAGGCTCGTCTCGGCTCTCGTCGGCTGTATTGGGTCGGTCTGTCATTAGTAGTCGAACGTTGATTGTGGCCCGTACTCCTCGTAGTTCAGCGAGTCCTGGTAGTTGTCCAGTCCGCGACCAAAGCTTGCGCCGACGGCCGCCGCGGTGTACTGGCTCAGATTGAGCCACGTGCTCCCGTTGTCTTCCCACTCCTGGGCGTTCGTCTCCGCCCCGAGCGCCGCATCGTAGCCGTCACCCAGCGCTCCGGAAGAGAGGTCCTCGTACGTCTTGCTGATTCCGTAGCTGGCACTGGCCTCGATCTGGTAGTCGACCTGCCTGAGCGCCAGCATTCTGAGGATTCCCGACGGACCGATACTGTAGTTGTTCACGAGCGTTTCCAGCCCGATCAGCTTGTTGAGCAGCGGTTGTTGGGCGCCTGCCGCGGCTTTCCCAATAGCTGCGATCTCGGATTGTGCTTCCGCCGCGTTACTGACCCCTTCGACCGCGATAGAGATAGCCGCGGTCGCAAGGACGGTGAAGCCGGTGCTTTTGAGGTCGGTCGAACTGCTGATAGAATTCATACCGACGCTCGTGTGGATACTGTCCGCCTGCCGGAACACCTCCACAACCGTCGCTGCGCTCTCGGCGATTGTTTTCACATCATCGACACGCTCGTACGCCTGCAAAGTCGATTGGGCGATATCAACCGCCGGGCTACTGATGTTTTCGAGCGATTCGGTGGCCTCCGGGACCTGATTCTCCGCCCATTCGAGTGAGGCACTCGCGCCGCCGATGTTAGCGAACACTTCGTGGTACGGTCGGTTGAAGTCTTGTTGGCCCCAATCAAACGTGGTAACCGCGAGGTCGAGGACCTGTACCGCCGAGGCCTTCGTATCGACAGCGCCCAACGCCAGGACGCCGCTTAGCTTCGTAAAGAGGTTCGCGGTCCGCGCCAACTGCTCCGCGTCCTCCCACTTCTCGTACTCTTTTCTCACGGATTCGAGACGCGCCTGCGAGTCGTAGGGGTATTCTTCGCAGTACCGATAGCTGATTGCAACGCTGGCAGCCCGCTCGGGTTCCAATAGCTCGTACGACGTCGTGGTAAAGGCGTATCGGTCGTCCGGCTCCTCGGGTATCTGGTCGAGGACGTAATGGTCCTCGCCCTCCAGAGTGACTGTGGCGAGGCGGTTCGCGTCCCGGAGCCGGTCGCTACTGTCGGTGGCTGTCGCCGGCGTACTGGTGGGCGTCTCGCTGGACTGGAGCGTGATAGACCGCGTCGCGACGTGGTCATCGGTGACGACACTGATAGTCCGGTCGCCCGTCTCCGAGCTTTCGAGGTTCCATGTCAGGGTAACTGTGTCTGTCGCGCCTGCCCCGAGGGTGACCTCCGTCTCGTCCAGTTCGGTACCGGACGAGCGCTCCAAGGTGACCAGCTGCGTTCCGTCGGCGTCACCCGTATTCTCCACCTCGGCCGTGACGCTGACTTCGGTTCCCGCCGTAACCGGCGCGTTGGTGGAGACGATATCCACGGCGAAGGTCGCACTCGCCTGGGCACTGTTCGTGTATATCTCTCTCACCTCGTCGCCCGACAGCTGGCCGTCGTAGATGCGGAGGTCCGAAAGCTTGCCGACCAGCAGATCGTACCAGTCGGGACTGCTTGTTCCGTACCAGCTTCCTATCGTCTGGTGAGACCAGTAGTTCGTGTTCCGGGGGCTGTACCCGGAGAGGTCGTCGTCGTGAAACGCCTCCGCGCCGTCGATATAACAGGTCAGATAGTCGGCCGCGTTGACGACGAGCGCGAGGTGGTGCCACTCTCCCGTCGTGACGTGTAGCTCCGCGTCAGTGGCATCGTCCGTGGTGTAGGACTCGCCCTCCCCCAGGGAACTAATACCGAACCGTATCTCGACTGACCCGCTGGTGTCAGCCGCCGGGAGGGCCTCGAGGACGTACTCCGCGTCGTTTCGCAAGATGTGATGGTCCGCCGGTGAGTTGTTCGGGCTCCCCCCTTCCGTGCTATCGAAATACAGCCAGCCGGTGACGGTGACAGGTCCGTGCTCCCGTTCTACGATGCTGAGTTCGGGGTTGTCGCTTCCGGAGCCGACGAGAAGCCCGTCGTCCCCGTCCATCGCGACCCCGGCCCGGCCGTGATATCTCCCGACCGTGGGGTCGCCCTGGCCGATGGACGCATCGGCGTCGCCGACTGTATCGTCGAACCCGTTCGCAAACGGCCAGCGGGCGACGAGGTCGTCGGCTCTGACGATACCGCTATCGGCCTTCGGAGCGGTCTCCCGGTAGACCTGCTGAATCTGTGGCTCGTCTATGCCCGGTTGGTACACCCGCAGGTCGGCGAGTTTGCCCCGCATCAGATGGCCCCACTCCTCGGGATTGCCGCCGTACCAACTGCCAATCGTCACGTCGGTCCAGAAGTCGGAACTGGACTCGTTGTACCCGTCCATCTGGTCGTCGGTGAACGCCACCTCCCCGTCGACGTATATCTCCAGGCGTTCGCCCGGCGTGACCAGAAACGCGAGGTGATGCCACTCGTCTACCGGGACGGTGACTTCGTCTTCGTCGGCCATGCTATAGCCGTTGGCGTCTCCATCGCTGTAGGGGCTGATGCTGAGCCGAACGCCGACGCCGGAGCCGGATTCCGCTTCGCGCCCGACGATGCGGACTCCGGTGTCGTTCCGGTAGAGACTGTGGCTCGCCGCCGACTCCCCGGACGGGTCGTTCCCGGTTTCGGAGTCGAAATACGCCCACATGGTGATACAGAACCGGGGTTGGTCCGCGCCACAGAGGTCCAGCTCCCCATGGCCGCCCCTGCTCGCCCGGAGCGCGTCAGTCCCATCGAAGGCCACGCAGTCGCGACCGCTGTGGCGTTCTATCGACGGTGAGTCTCTGGCTGCTGTCGCGTCGTTACCTCCGGCGACATCGGCGAAACCGTCGCTGAAAGGCCATCTGCTCACCAGGTTCTCTTCCCCGACCACCGCTGTCTGCGTCGATGCCGTATCCATGAGCACGTTGTGAAGTCGTAGTCGGATTCAGCGGCCCCGTCCATATCAGGGTACAAATTAGCGATTTGAAAAACGTGTTGGTTGAAACAACATACTCCACACGTGTCAGTGGCCGTGAGTTGGGGAGCCACTGGCTATGAAACAGCCAGGCCGGCGACGGACCCGACGAACGATTGGCGGTCTCAGTTCGGTCGGTACAGAGAGCTCAAATGTCGCTTTAGAAGATTGGATCTATAACGCCTGTTTGAATTCCACGAGTGCAAACACAACGGCAATAGCTCCGAATGCTACACCAATCGCACCTAAAAGCTGATTTCGCGGAACAACAGTCGTCTGTGAGACGGTCAGCAGTGCCAGCAATATAACGTGGAGGGCAAGCAATCGATCTGTCCGGTCAGACATATGACGAATCCATGGCGATTCAGTAAAGAAATATTCGATTACTACGTACTCAAACCACCCAAGCAAGTCAATCGTACCTCGGGGAACGGAGCGATGCCGGACGCCGCTCGACACGGTTCTCGTTTCCGCCGTCTACTTTCGACGGTCTCGATTCGTGGCCCGCTCCTCGGGCTCTTCGGACTCCTCACGGCGCTCCCGAAGCCGCTCCCCGGGTTTCGGTCCGCGGTCCAGGTCGTCCTCGTAGGGCGTCTCGGCGATGCTGTCGGGGAAGGTGAACTGCGCGAGGAGCCCGCCGACGAGTGCCGCGGCGACGCCGACGGCCAGCGCGGCGACCAGCCCGCCAGACCCCCACAGCGTCACCAGCGACATCGAGAGACCGACGAGCAGCGCGAAACCGACCTTCAGCCGGACCAGGAACTTCTCGCGGTCTTCCTTGGTCACCGAGGGGCCGACCATCACCGGGCACCCATCAGTAGAACCCCCGCTCGACGTCCTCGTCGATGACGTCCTCGAACTCCGCCTCAAGCAGCTGTTCGGCCTCCTCGAAGGTCTCGGTCAGGTCGTCCATCCGGTCGGGGCGGTCGTACTGGTCGTACTCCATCGGGCCGTAGGCCGGCGAGTCCATCGCGTCGAGCATGTCCTCGACGAGCGCCCGCGGCGTCGTCGGCGCGTCGGCGTGAGTCTCCAGGACGGTCTCTAAGTTCTGTGCCTTCTCCTTGGCGTCGTCCTCGTCCTCGGGCCCCTGCTGGACGCCGAAGACGCCGGTCCCCTGCTCGGGAAAGAGCGGGTCGATGTCGTCGTCTATCTTCCGGGCGACCTGCGAGCCGACGCCCTGGACGGCCATCGGGTTCTTCGCGTAGGTCTTCAGCTGGTACACCCCCGCGGAGGGGTGGCCGATGTACATGTCCTCGCCGATACCGCCCGCGCGGTCGCCCCCGACGGCGCGCCACCCGCCGGGGTCGGCGTTGCTGTCCATCACGTCCTCGATGATGTCCTGCCAGTCGCGAACGCGCATACACCGGCGTTGGGTCCGGGTCAGAATGAACCCATCGGTCCAGCGGATGCCAGGGATTGATTACCGTCCCGACAACAGCTACACATAACTTCGGTAACTGAATCAGGTGCGTCCACGCGTGGGAACTACAGGCGGCGACGGCGGGGATATCGGCGTCGACAGTCGCCAGCTTCTGCTGGTCGTCGTCTGCCTGTTCGGCCTCGTCGCGGCGGCCTTTCTCGCGCCGGTCGCGGGCCAGAACGCCCCGTTCGGGGACGGGGCCGGCGACCCGTCTGAACGCGTCCCTGACAACCAGGGCGGGGGAGGCGGTGACAGCGCCGGCGACGGGTTCGACGTTCCGGAGTGGCTTCGGGACCTCTTCGGCGGCGGCGATACCGGGGGCGGTGACAGCGGGACCCCGAGCAAGTGCCAGGTCTACGTGGAGAGTACTCCGAAACCCGGAGCACAGGCGACGGTCTTCGTCACCGTCGACGGTGAACCGAGTAGCGGCGTCCGGGTGTGGTTCAACGGTGACTACGTCGGTCGCACGGACGGCCGAGGGGTCGTGACCGGCGAGGTCCCCTTCGAGACCGAGCTGAACGTCACGGTCGAGTCGCCCGTCGACGAGCCGTGCGCGTTCTCGCGGACCGCGCCGGTCGGGCCCTCGGAGTCCGGCGCGGTCGGTTCGGGCGTATCGACGGCGCTCGCGAGTGGGACGAGCGCTATCGGTGTCACACCGGCGTCCCCGAAACTCGACGCCGGGCCGGTCCGCCAGCAGCGCGGCGGCGCGAACAACACGACGCAGTTCGAGGTGGCCAGCGACGCCAGTATCCGTGTCGAGGGCGACCCGTACCCGGGGACGACCGTCACGCTCGTCGCGACGGTCCGGGGCGTGCCGATGGCGAACGCCAGCGTCGCCGTCGACGGGGAGACGGTCGGAACGACCGACGAGCGGGGCCGATACCGGCTCTCCGTCCCCGACCGCGACAGCGTCCGGGTGACCGTCAGCCGCGGCGAGATACGCGGCCGGACCACGGTTTCGGTGTTACAGCTCGCAGTCGGCTACGAGCCACAGCTTGCGGTCCCGGGCGAAACCGTGACCGTGAACGTGACGCGAAACGGCGAGCCGGTCCGGAACGCGACCGTGGCAGCCGACGGGGAGACGCTGGGAACCACCGGTCCCAGCGGCCGGGTGAACTTTACCGCGCCGCTGACGACGGGCGGGACGGTCACGGCCACCACGCCGCTCCAGCGCGCGACGGTCCCGGTGGTGTACGCGTATCTCTACACCGTCGGCGCGTCGCTCCTGCTGGTCGTTCTCTCGACCGTGACGACCTGGGTGACGGCCCGGCGCCGCGACCGCGAGACGGCCCGGCGCGTCGCCCGCTGGTGGGGCGCCGTCGGGGTCCTGTTCGCTGGCTACGCCGTCTGGGAACTGCCGGGGCTGGGCGTCGCCGCTATCTGCGTCCTCGTCGTCGCCCTCTACCGGCACCGGCAAGCGGTCCGAAGCGGTGGGGCGACGGCCGCGGAGCGGGCCGGGGCGTTGCTGGAGCGATGTAAACGAGGACTCCTGCGTGTCGTCGAGGGTCTCGAAGCGACCGTCGACTGGCTCCACGCACAGGCCACGCGGTTCGGGGCGTGGCTCCGCTCGCTGCCCACCTCGCTTTCGGCTCTCGGCGCTCGGTTCTGGGGATGGCTCCGCACGCTGCCCGGACGGCTGCTGGCCGGGCTCCGCGAGTCGCGCCGCGCCGTCGCCGCCGCGCTCGCCGCCGCCGCGCTCGCCGCCGTCGCCGTCGTCGGGACCGCCACCTACGCGTACGGGGTCCCGGGGTTCCTCCTCTCCGTCAGTCTGGTCGCTCTCGCGGCGATTGCCTGGTGGCTCCGGCGGCGAGCGGGCGGGGCCGGTACTGCCGCGGCGTCGGCACCGTCGACGGCCGACAGCGCAGCGGCGACCGAGGACGGCGACGACCCGATGCTGCGCCGACTCTGGCGGCGGCTGGCGAGGTGGGTCCTGCCGGAGACCTGGCGGACGCGAACGCCCGCCGAGGTGTCCCGGGCGGCGATTGAACGGGGGCTGCCGCGCGGGCCCGTCGAGACGCTGACCGAGGCGTTCCGCGACGCAGAGTACGGCGGTCGGTCGGGCGAGCAACGGCGTGAACGGGCCAGGGCGGCCTTCGACGAGATTGCCGGCGCGCGGGACGAGGAGGGCGAGGAACGATGAGACGGCTCACGACGGTGCTGGCCGGCGTCGGCGCGCTGCTCGTGGTCCTGGGCGCCGTGTTCGGCCTGTTGGCCGGGAGCCCCGCCGCGCGGGTCCCGTCCCCGGTCGCCCTCTTCGGCGGGGTGCTCGTGGTCGCCCTGACGCTGTGGAAGCTGGTCCGCTCGCCGGGCGGGGGGTTCGCGCCCGCCCCGTGGGACGAGGACGGGGCTATCGTCGACGAGCCGCCCGAGTCGACGGCGCGGACCGACCCCATCTCGGGGACGGCGCTGTCGGGTGTCATCGAGGCGGCCGCGAGCGACGCGCGCGATGAGACCGTCGAGGCGGGGCTGGCGACGGTCAGGCCGCCGCTCCGGGAGGCGCTCGTCGCGGCGCTGGAGCGGGGCGGCTGGGACCGTGACCGCATCGAGGCGGCGCTGGCCGACGGCTCCTGGACCGACGACCCGGTCGCCGCAGCCGTCCTCGACGAGGGCGTCGTCCCGCCCGAGCGGTCGCTCAGACGCCGGGTCTGGGCCTGGCTCTTCCCCGGGAAAGCCGTGCGACACCGGACGGCTCGGGCCGTCGGCGCCGTCGCCAGAGCGGCCGATACGGCGCTGCCTCCGGTCGTCGGCCAGCGGGCGCCGCGCCCGGTACCGGTGGCCGAACCGACCCTCGACGACCTCCAGCGGGCGGCCGACGGCAGTCTCCGCCGGGCCGTCGACGGGTCGGCCTCGGTCGGCGCGGACGAGTACGAGAAAGACGAGGTCGAGTCGGGTGCAGAGGAGGGGGGCGCTCCGTCGGAGGCACCGGACGGACGCGACGCAACTCCCGAGACACAGCCAGCGTCGGCCGCCGGTGACGAGTCCGCCGAGTGGCCGGCCGAGGCCGGGGGTGGCGACTGATGGCCCGGCGGGTCCGCTGGCGCGGGGCGGTAGTCGCGGCCGTATTGCTCGGCTTCGTCGGCGGTATCCGGGGGAACGGGACCCTGCTGCTCGCCGCGACGATTCCGCTGGCGTACGTGGCCTACGGCTCCGTCTCGACGGCGGCCGTCCCCGAGCGCCTCACCGTCACACGACGGGTCGACCCGCGGGTCGCGCCGCCGGGGCGGCCGGTGACGGTCACGCTGACGGTCCGAAACGACGGCGACAGGACGCTGTCGGACCTGCGCGTCGTCGACCCGGTCCCGTCGGCGCTTGTGGTCCTGCGGGGCACGCCGAGAGGTGGGGGGACCCTCGAACCGGGGGAGTCGGTGACGGTGACCTACACCGTCGTTGCGCGCCGCGGCGAGTTCGACTTCCCGCCGGCCCGCGTGCGGGTTCGCGGGGCCGGCGCGGGGGCGGTGGCGACGGCGGACAGACAGCCGTCGGGCGACACGCGGCTCATCTGTCGGCTGGACGCCGACGCGCCGCCGCTCTCGGATATCGGCGACGCCCGCGTGGGCCGGCTCACGACGGACGCGCCCGGGGAGGGGGTCACGTTCCACTCGACGCGGGAGTACCGCCACGGCGACCCCGCCGGTCGCATCGACTGGCGCGGCTACGCCAAGCAGGGGGAGCTCTCCACCGTCAACTACGACCGGCAGGTCTCGGCGACGGTGGTGTTCGTCCTGGACGCCCGGGCAGCGTCGCGGGTGGCCGCCGGGCCGGGCCGCCCGACGGCGGTCGAACTCGGGGCCTACGCGGCGACCCGGGCGCTCAACACCCTGCTCGGGGCCGGTCACGACGTCGCCGTCGCCGTCGTCGGCGTCGAGGGCGACGGGCCGGGCGGGCTGGCGTGGCTGCCCCCGGGCGGCGGGAGCGAGCAGCGCTCGCGGGCCATCGCCGTGCTGGGCGAGGCCATCGACGCGGCGCCGGCGGCCGACTGTGACCCCACGCAGCAGGCGCGGACGCTGGGCGGCCTGGTCGACAGGCACGCACAGTTCGTGCTCGTCTCGCCGCTGCTCGACGACGCGCCGCTGTCGATGGTCGAGCAGTGGTCCGCGTTCGGCGGCTCCCGGACCGTGCTGTCGCCCGACATCGTGGCGTCGAACACCGTCAGCGGCCAGTACGAGCAGGTCCGGCGCCGTACCCGTCTGGCCCGCTGTCAGGCCGGCGGCGCCCGGTCTATCGACTGGCGGCGCGGGACGCCGCTGCCGACGATTCTGGAGGCGACCTTCGCCGCCGAGGCCCACCGGGCCGGCGGGAGCGTCCGCGCGGGAGGTGGCGGCTGAATGGCCATCGGCGGCACCAGGCTCGACACCCCCTCCGCCGTCGGCGACGAGGGGCGACCGCGCGGCGCCAGCCTGACCGTCGTCGCGGTCGTGGTCGTCGCGATACTGGCCGCCGCCGGCTACCTGGTCGGCCGGCCGCTGGCCTTTACCACGTTCGGACTGTTCGTCGGGCTCACGTCGGCCGGGATGGCCCTGCTGTCACGCGACCGGTTGCAGCCGAAGGTCCTCGGGCACCTGCTCTTTCTCCCGGCGGCGGTCGTCCTGGCCGCGCTCGTTGGCGCGAGCGGGCTCGTCGCGTTGGCGAGCCCGGCGGTGGCCACGCTGGTCGCGGGGGCCCTGGTCGCCATGTTCGGCGTGGCGGCGGGCTGGAACGACGCGTTCGACCGGCCGACGGTCACGACGACGCTCGTCCAGAGCGGGCTCTCGTATCTGTTCTTCCTCGTCTGGCTAATCGTCCTCGCGTTCGTCGCCGGGCTGGGTCTGCTGGGCTGGGAGCTTGCGGGCTCGCTCGCGCGGGGGGCCGGACCGGTCGCCGCGTTCTTCGGGCTGTTCGAACTGCTCGGGGTCGCCGCGCCCTGCCTCTACGTCGCCGTCCGGGCGCTCCCGACCGTCGAGTTGGCGCCGGCCCACCGCCGGTCGACGGCGAGGGCGCGGTACGGGCGACTCAAATCCGCACTGCTCCGGGTGACGCTCGTCGCGTGGGGGGCCGTCATCCTGGGCCTGGTTGGGCTGGCGGCCGGGGTCGGCCAGGCGCTCCTGTCGCCGGTCGGCGGACCGATAACGCTGCTCGCCCAGGTGACCGCGATTCCCCTGCTGGCGGTCGCGGCCCTGGCCCTGCTCGCGGCGGTCCTGGCCTGGGCCGTCCGCCGGACGACCGCTGGCTTCGAGAGCCTGTCGACGCGGACGGTCGGCGCGGCCGTCGCGGCCGTCTGTTACTCCCTCGCGCTGTTCGTCGTCGCCCCGGCCCTCCTCCGACTGGGCTACGTCGGTGCGACAGCCATCCTCGTCGTCCCGGTGCTCCCGCTGCTCGTCTACGTCGGACTCGTCGCGGTCCTGCTGGGCTTTTACACCGGCGTGCTCCCCGGCCGGGCCGCCACGTCGGCCGTCGTCGCGGCCGGGCTGGTCGCCATGGGACTCGGCGGGGCGTTGTACGGGTTCCCGTCGCTGTTCGTCTTCGCGGCGGTCGCCGGCGGGCTCGTCGTCTGGGACGTGGGCACGTTCGGACTCGGCGTGACCGCCGAGCTCGGGCACCTCCCGGAGACGCGCCGGCTGGAGCTGTACCACGGGGTCGTCGCCGTCGGCGTCGGCCTGGTGGGCATCGCCGGCCTGACCGTCCTCGACCTCGCCCGGCGGTCGGTCGGGTCGGCCGTCGGGTCGCCGACGACGATGGGCATCGCGGTCCTCGGCGTCGTGCTGGTGGCCATCGGGCTGCGGGGCTGACCAGCGCCCCGTCACAGCGGGTCGGAGAGATAGGAACCACAGGTCGCCCGGATGGCATAGTTTCATGACAGCGGCGTCTAACGCTTGGATATGACCGAAGCGAGCCTGACGCCCGAGGAGGCCGCCGGGCGCTGTCGGGACATCGTCGACCGGGTCGAGGAGGCCGTCGTCGTCGAGCGGCGGGTGCTGTACGAGACGCTCGCGGCCATCATCGCCCGCGGTCACGTGCTCGTCGAGGACGTCCCCGGGACCGGCAAGACCGTCCTGGCCCGCGTTTTCGCGGAGTCGCTCGGGCTCACCTTCACCCGCATCCAGTTCACGCCGGACCTCCTGCCGGCCGACGTCACCGGCTCGAACATCTACAACGAACACGAGGGCCGGTTCGAGTTCGCGGAGGGCCCCGTCTTCACGAACGTCGCGCTGGCCGACGAGATAAACCGCGCCCCGCCGAAGACCCAGGCCGCCCTGCTGGAGTCCATGGAGGAGCGCCAGGTCAGCGTCGACGGGACGACCCACGAGCTGCCCGAGCCCTTCGTCGTCATCGCCACGCAGAACCCGGTCGAGCAGGAGGGGACCTTCCGCCTGCCGGAGGCACAGCGGGACCGCTTTGCGGTCAAAACATCGATGGGGTACCCCGACGTCGAGGGGGAGATGGACCTCCTAGCGATGCGGGACAGCCGGCGGACCCTCGCGCCGAGCGTCGACCCGGTCGTGACGCCCGAGACGGTACTCGAACTGCAGGAACTGGCCGAGGAGGTCCGCGTCGACGGGAAGGTACGTCGCTACATCGTCGACCTCGCCCGGGCGACCCGCGAGGACGAGCGCACGGAAATCGGCGTCTCCCCGCGCGGGGTCCAGCGGGTGTTCGAGGCGGTCCGGGCCAGCGCCGTCATCGACGGCCGCGAGTACGCCACGCCGGAGGACGTCAAGCGGATGGCCCGGGCGACGATGAGCCACCGGCTCATCCTGACGACCGAAGCCACCGTCGAGAACGTCGACCCGGACGGGATAGTCCGGTCGGTGCTGGACAGCGTGGACGTGCCCGCCGTCTCGCCGGACGCGCCCGAGGCCCCGTCGAACGGCGAGTCCGGTGGGAACAGTGCGGAGGGACCACCGGACGCGGATTCGAGGGGCGGAGACGCCACCGCCGACCAGTCCGACGCCAGCGACCCCCAGTCGACGCCCGAACGCGCAGACGGCCACAGTGAGGGGTCGGCTCCGAGCGACGGGGACGCGTCCAGCCGTCGGGACGGGTCGGTCTCCGACCGGGAGAACGAGCCCTAAACGGTTTCCCGCCGCCGCCCCGGGACCAGGTATGGAGAGCGAAGCCAACGTCCTCGGCGGGGAACTCGAAGCCTGTTCGACGGACCCGACGACGGGGTTCATGCGCGACGGCTACTGTTACCCGCTCCAGCGGGACCCCGGTCGCCACGAGATATGTGCCGTCATGACCGACGAGTTCCTCCAGTACAGCAAAGCCCAGGGCAACGACCTCGTCACGCCACGGCCGGAGCTTGACTTCCCCGGGCTCGACCCGGGCGACCACTGGTGTGTCTGTGTGCCGCGGTGGATAGAGGCCCACGAGGCGGGGGCGGCGCCACCGGTCGATCTGGCGGCGACGAGCGAGGACGTGCTCGACGACGTCGAACTGGAGACGCTCCGGGAGTACGCCCACGACGGGGCGAACGCGGAGTGAGCGCGGTGTCAGCAGCGAAGGTCGGTCCATCGGGGCCTGCGGCGTTCGGTACGCTTTTGCATCGGTCTCACCGACTCCCGGCGTGTGAGACAGGCACGTCGGTTCGTCGCCGGGCTCGGCGTCGGGACGGCCGTGTTCGCGGGCTATCTCTACACGGTCGGTACCGAAACGGTGCTGGCGCGAGCGACGGCCATCGCCCCGTGGGCGTTCGCTCTCGTCGTCGCCCTGGTGGTACTCGAAGGACTGGCCGACGCCATCGGCATCTGGGCGTCCATCTCGCCGCTGAACGGCGGGCTCTCGGCACCGCAGAGCGTTCAGTTCGCGATCGCCGGGGGCTTCTTCGACATCCTCAGTCCCGCCGGCCCGGTGAGTTCCGAGCCCATCATGGCCCGGTTCATCGGCGTCGCCACGAGCACGGGCTACTCGGAGGCGCTGGGCGTCCGCTCGGTCGCCAAATACGTCAAGTCCGGCGGACAGCTGTGTCTCTCGGCCCTGCTCGGTATCTTTGTCCTCGTGGGCACGCCGGACGCCCGGGGAGTGGTCTCGATTCTCGGGGCGTCGATAGCCGGGATGCTCGTGGCCGGCGGACTGGTACTCGCCTCGCGCCGGTACATCTCGACCGGCCTCGTCGCGGTCCTCACCCCCGTGGTCAGTCGCCTCTCCGGCCTCCTCCGTGACCAGCCCTACGACCGGGCCGTCGTCGCCGGCGCCGTGACCCGCTACTGGGAGCGCGTGGTCGAGTTCCGGGACGCGTCGGGGCTTGTCTCGCTCATCGTGCTCGGCGGACTCCTCGAACAGGCACTGACTGCGACAGCACTGTGGGTTGCGCTGGCCGGCGTCGGCGAATCGGTCGCCCTGCTTCCGATTCTCGTCGTCATCCCGCTTCCCCAGGCCGCGAGCGTCGTCCCGATTCCAGGGAGCCTCGGCGCCTACGACCTCCTGCTCGGCGGGGCGCTGGTGCTGGTGACCGGGGCGACGGCCGGCAGCGCGACCGCCGCCGTCCTGGTCGTCCGGACCGTTTCGCTCCCGTTCGGTGCGCTCGCTGGCGGCCTCTGCGTGGCGTATCTGCGCGGCTGGCGGCCCGGCCCCGACGGGTGACCGACAGCGTTTTTCCGGCGCCACCCGTTGCGTTGCCCGTGCAATTACGCGGCGTCGTCGTGGATGTGAGCGACCCCAAAACCGTCGATACGCAGCACGGCGAGTCCGAGCTGTGTGAGGTGACGCTGCGGCCCGAGCGGGGCGCCGGCGAGCCGACGACCGTGACGCTGTGGGGGAAGTGGACCGAGACGGCCGACTACCTCGACCCCGGGATGGAGCTTGCCGTCTACGAGCCCGACGAGCGCCAGTACCGGGGGGAGACGCAGTACTCCGTCGGCGGCGACGCGACCGTCGTCGTCGAGCCCGACTTCCTCGTCGACGTGACCGACATCCGGGCGTGGGTGCAGTGTCCCCGGATGTACTACCTGCGGAAGCTCGACGGCGCGGAGCTGGCCTACCCGCTCGTGAAGGGGACCGTCGTCCACGAGGTGTTCGGGGACCTCCTGCGCGGGCGTGACGTGGAGGCCGCCATCGACGAGGAGGTCCGGGAGGCGGGGCTGGACATCGGCCTGCTGGGTCGCACTGCCGAGGGCGTCGCCGGCGACGTGCGCGACCACGCCAAAGCCATCGAGGGGTGGCTGAATCAGGGGACGCTGACGGAGACCGACGAGTGGCGCTCCGAGATGACGCTCATCTCAGAGCGCTACGGGATGAAGGGGCGGGCCGACGCCGTCCGCCGCGGAATGCCGGTCGAGCTGAAGACCGGCAAGAACACGAAACGCGAGCCCCGTTTCCAGGACAAGATTCAGGCGACGGCGTACGCGCTGATGCTGGGCGAGCGGGAAGCGAACTCCCTCGACGCCAGCGCGGTGATGGCCGGCGACGGCGGCACGAGACGGACGCCCATCGACGCGGCCCCCGACACCGGCACGCTCCTCTATACGAAGAACGCCGCCGTCGACCGCAACGAGGAGAGCGGCGACCTCTCGCCGGCCAAGGAGTTCTCCATCGGCGCCGGCCTGCTGAAATACGTCGTCCGGACCCGCAACGCCATCGCGGCGATGGAACACGACACCGGGGTCCCGACTGGGTACGAGGCGAGCGCCAAGTGCGAGTACTGCTTCGAGCAGGACACCTGTATGGCCGTCTCGGGCCGCCTGGACCAGGAGTCCAAGGCCGGCCAGGTCGGCGTCGCCATCCCCGACGAGGAACGCGAGTACTTCGAGCGGTTCTACCGGGCCATCGAGGCCGAGCGGCGCGCGGTCCACCGCGAGTACGCCAAGCTCTGGGAGCAGTCCCCCGAGGAGCGGGCCGACGACGACCGGGCGCTGGTGAATCTCGAACCGCTCGGACGGACGGAACTCGACGGCGGCCGCTGGGAGCTCCGGGCGAGGGGCACCGGCGCCGTCTCGAAGATTCGCGAGGGCGACTACGTGATGGCCAGTGACGGCGACCCCGTCACCGGCGACGCCGAACTAGGGCGGGTGCAACGCTTGACCGACGGCGAAATCGTCGTCACGACGGACGAACCCCTCGACCTGCGGCGGCTCGACGTCTACCCCTCCGAGATAACCACCGACCGGCTCCAGAACGCGCTCCACGACGCGCTGCTCACCCAGCCGCCCGAGCGCAAGGACGTGCTGTTCGGCCGGCGTGAGCCCGGCTTCGACCCCGTCGAGGAGACGTTCATCGACAACAACGACGCCCAGAACGAGGCCTGCCGGCTGGCCGTCGGTGCCGAGGACTTCGCCCTCGTTCACGGCCCGCCGGGGACCGGCAAGACCTACACGCTGGCCCGGATGGTCCGGGCGCTCGTGGAGCAAGGCGAGAGAGTCCTCCTGTCGGCCTTCACGAACCGCGCCGTCGACAACGCCATCGAGGCGCTGGAGGACCAGGGCTTCACCGACATCGTCCGCGTCGGGACCGAGAGCGGCGTCCGGGAAGACATGCAGAAATACAGGTTAGAACAGTCCGGCGACCCCGAGGAGTGTGCGGGCACGCTGGGGAACGCGCAGGTGGTCGCCGCGACGACGGCGACCTGTGGCGGGACCGCCATGCAGTCCCAGTCCTTCGACGCCGCCGTCGTCGACGAGGCCGGACAGCTGACCGAACCAGGGACGCTCGCGGCGACGACGCTTTCCGACCGGTTCGTCCTCGTGGGCGACCACCAGCAGCTCCCCCCAGTGGTCCAGAGCGACGACGAGACCCTCACCACATCGCTGTTCGAGCGGCTCATCGAGGAGTTCCCCGATGCGGGCGTGATGCTCGACCGCCAGTACCGGATGGCCCAGCGCATCCAGGCCTTCGCCTCCCGGGAGTTCTACGACGGGCAGTTGCGGCCGGCGACCGGCGCCGTGGCCGCCCAGCGAATCGACGACCTCGACGGGGTGTCGATGGATGCGCTGCCGTCACACCTGCGGGACGGCGTGGCCTTCGTCGACCCCGACGGGTCCCAGACCGGCAACACCAACCCCGCCGAGGCCGACGCCGTGGCCGAGGTGGTCGCGGCCTACCGCGAGGCGGGCGCCCCCGCCGACGACATCGGCGTCATCGCGCCGTTCCGAGCACAGGTAGCCGAACTGAACCGGCGCCTGCTCGACGTGGCCGTCGACACCGTCGACCGGTTCCAGGGGTCGAGCAAGGAGGTCATCGTCGTCTCCTTCGTCGCGACCGGCGCCCTGGAGGGCCCCATCTTCGAGGACTACCGGCGAATCAACGTCGCGCTGACGCGTGCGAAGAAGGCGCTGGTACTCGTCGGCGACGCCGACGCGCTCGGGACCGACCCCGTCTACGGCCGGATGGTCGAGTGGGCGCGGTAGCCGGTCACGCGTCGCGGTCGGCCTTTCTCGCGAGCAGGTCGGTGTAGAGGCGCTCCCGGAGCGTGTCCCGGAGCTGTGCGGCCCGCTCGTCGTCCACGTCGTAGGCCCTGGCAGAGCCGCCGAGGATGCTGCTCGTCGACGCCGTGTCGGCCGTCACCGTCGCGAGGTCGCGCCGCCGCTGGAACGGCGACCGGCCGACGAACACCGTCTGGACGCGGTAGTAGGGGACGATGCGGGTCGTCTGGCGCCAAAAGCCCGTCCGCGTCGCCAGCACGTCGTCGTCCAGCGCGACGCCGCGGTGTCGCCACCGGAGGTGGGCCGCGGGCGGCACCAGGACGAACAGGCCGAGCAACAGCCACCAGAGGCCGCTCCCCAGCAGGAACGTGTCGACGGCGTAGCCGACGGCAGTCACGACGCCGGCGACGATAGCGAAGCGGGCGGCGTATCGACGACGGGCACGCGTCGGGGCCCGCTCGAACGCCAGGTCGCCGAAGGGTTCGATGTCGCTGGCCAGGTCGTAGACGACCGGCCGCGGGGCCATCGGGATGGCCACGCCCTGTCCCGACTCCTGGCTCCCGCCGCTGTAGCCCGCGGTCTCGACCACGAGGGTCGCGAAGCCAAAGCGGCGCATGGCCGCGTTCTCACGGATGGAGACGGTCTGGACCTTGGACAGCGGGATGGTGCCGCTGTACCGGCGGAGCAGTCCGCGCTCGTAGCGCAGGTCGTCGCCCTCGCGGACGAGCCGGAAGTCGTAGTACTCGACGACGGTCAACGCGACGCTCAGGACGAGGGCGGCCACGAGGAACTGCAATCCCACGAGGACCACCAGCGCGACCAGCTGCGGCGGGCCGAAGGCCTCCAGCACCGCGAGCGAGAGCGAGGACCCGCCGCCCACGAGCCCCAGGTTGAAGCGGAGGACGCCGGTCAGGATGTCGATGCCCAGCGGGAGCCCGACGAGCAGGAGGACCGGCGCGGCCGGTCGCACGGAGACGACGGCGTAGGTGAGGAGGTCCCGGAGCGTGAACTCGAACAGCTCCTCGGTTCGGTGGCCGGCGGCCGCCGGCTGGGCCGGCGCGTCCGGCCCCGGGTCAGCCGATTTCTCCGACTCGGTGTCGACATCCGTTTCGGCAGCCGCTGTCGGCGCCGTCGCCGTCTCCCCGTGGCGCTGGACGAGGGTGCGAAGCCGCTCGGCCTCAGCCTGGTCGACGGCGTCGAGGGTCGCCTCCGTGGCGGCCCCGCCGGCTGTCTCGAAGGCGACGACGCTGAGCCCGAGCAGCCGGTTCAGAATCCCCTGTCTGCTGTCGACGTTCTGGACGCGTCCAAGCGGTATCTCCCGGGACTGGCGGGCGAGGACGCCCGACTCGACCCGCAGCGTGTCGCCCTCGATCTCGTAGGTGAACCGGTAGTACCGCGCCAGCGCGAACCCGCCCACGAGCAGGGCCAGCGCCGGAATCATCAGCGGCACCGCCGCGGCCGGCAGGCCGAGAACCCCGGCCAGCGTGGTCCCGGCGATGACGCCGAAGAACGCCCCCTGGACCAGCCCGCGACCGACGCTCACCGCGCCACTGAGCGGGTGGAGCCGTCTCATACCGCGTCTGTGGCCTCGCTCTCGCCGGCGAGGTCACGCAGGCGCTCGCGCAGTTCGGTCGCCCGCTCGGGCCGCAGCCCCGGTATCGTGATGTCGGCGCCGCGCGACCCGGCGGTGTACACCACTACGCTGGCGAGCCCGGCGGTCCGTTCGACGGGGCCGCGCGTGGTGTCGACGTGCTGGACTCTGACGTAGGGGACGGAGGTGTCGGTTCGCGTCACCACACCGCGGACGAGAAAGAGCGCGTCGTCCTGGAGCTCGAACCGCCAGATTCGCTGGGCCAGCACGGCGTGTACGGCGCCCAGAGCGACGAGGACGGCCCAGCCGACGGCGGCGAGTTCGACCGGGACCGGAACGAACAGCCTATCAGCGACGACGACCAGACCGACGAGAACCAGGCCGACGATGGCCGTGCGACCGGCCCACAGCAGCCTGACCCGCGGGTGCAGCGACTCCATACCGGGTTGTGGGCCGAGGGCCGGATTAATCGTTTGGACCGCAGTCGCACGCCGGACACAGATTCCGAAGGGAGTCCGGGGGGATTTGGAACGGAGTCGTCCCCAATGTTGAAAAATGCCTATTCAGGCCCCCTCCGTCGCCTCAGTCGCAATGTCAGACAGTTCGACTCGACGGCAGTTCATCGCCGCGACGGGGAGCGCGGCCGCGCTCGCCCTCGCCGGCTGTAGCGGGGACAGCGGGAGCGGCTCGCCGACCGACACGGCGGAGAACATGACCGAAGCGGGGACGATGAGCGGGCAGATGACTGAGAGCGGCTCGATGGCGTCGACGAACGTCACCGTCCGCATCGAGAACGTCGCGCCGTCGGACTTCTACGGTGCCGACAGCCACACCGGCGGGGGAATCTGGATTACGCCGGGGGCGTACGCGGTCCACTCGGGGGACAACCCAATCTACACCGAAGGCGAACCCGCCTCTATCGGGCTCGAGGCACTGGCCGAGGCCGGGCCACCGACCGGGTTCGAGGGCAAGCCGGGACTCGTGGACGAGCTGAGTGAGATTGGCGGCGTCGCCCACTCGGGCGCTTACACGCCGGCAGACACTGTCGCCGACCCGAACGACCCGATGGGCGAGGTGCCCGGCGCGCCGCCCATCGCTCCGGGCGGCGCCTTCGAGTTCGACATCGGGGCCGCCCCGGGCCAGAAGCTGTCCTTTGCGAGCATGTTCGTCCCGTCCAACGACGTCTTCTTCGCGCCGGACACCGACGGCATCGCGCTCTGGCCCGAGAGCGGTGAGCCGGTCGACGCCGACGTGACCGACAGCGTGGCCCTCTGGGACGCCGGGACGGAGCCCAGCGGCCAGCCCGGCCGGGGCCCGGACCAGGCGCCCGCACAGGACAGCGCGACCCAGGGCGGCGACCAGGGCGGCGTCGTCCGTCGACTCGGCGCGGTCGGGGACGGCTACAGCTACCCCGACGTTCGAAACGCCATTCGTGTGACGCTGACGCCCCAGGGGTCGATGAGCGACAGCGACGGAATGAACTGAGGATACCTCAACCGCTATCGCCCGGACTCGTTACACGCGTTCGCTTATCTCCTCGCCGATGTGCTCACCGGGCCGGCGCAGGTGCCCGCTCTCGACCTCGTAGACGTAGCCGGTGACCGGCACGTCGGGAATCAGCGGGTGGTTCTCCAGATACGACACCTGCGCCGCACAGGCCTCGTCGATGTTGTCGGTCATGCGGACCCACTCGGCGATGGACGCGTCGCCGATGTTCAGCTCCGGGAGCGCCGGGTCGAGGTCGACGTCGTCGATGTCACCCTCGACCGCCGCTTCCAGGCCCCCGACGATGTCCTCGTCGGCGGCGCTCATCATCCCGCAGTCGGTGTGATTGACGACGATTATCTCCTCGGTGTCGAAGAACTGCAACGTCAGTGCCGCCGAGCGAATGACGTCGTCGGTGACTTTTCCCCCGGCGTTCCGGAAGATGTGCGCGTCACCGAGTTCCAGGCCCAGTACTTCCTCTATCGGTATCCGCTCGTCCATGCAGGCGAGGACGAACAGCTGCTTGTCGTTCGGGATGTCCTTGCGTCGCCGCCGCGCCCAGTCGTCGCGCGCGTCGACGCTGTCGTCGACCCACTCGTGGACGTGGCCGGCCTCGGGCGGCTCGGAGTTGTGCTCGTGTGTGTGATGTGCCATCGCCTACCGGTTCGCCCGTGAGCCAAATCACTCTTGTCCCGAACGACCACGAACCGTCAGTCGTCCACTGCCACGGCGTCCTCGCCCTCTATCTCGTCCAACACGCGGCGGTGAAACTCCGCCAGCACCGCGGACTCGTCCTCGGCGAGCACCACGTCGCTGGCGAGCAGCGTCGCCAGCCCGAACGCCCGCGGGGACGGGGAATCGACGCGAACCGTCGTCACGTCGAGCGCTTCCCGCTCGATGTCGGTCAGCACGTCCTCGATGGCGTCGACGTTGAGCTTGTCCTGCAGTATCTCGCGGTAGGTCTCCTCGACGACGGCGAACTCGCCGAGGTCCTCGGCGAAGCCCAGCAGCATCTCCGCCGAGACCTGCTGTTCGCTTGCCGACTTCTCGTAGCCCTTGTACCGTTTGAGTATCATCAGCGAGCGCGTCGCGTTGATGCGGAAGTACCGCTGGAGGAGGTCCGTCCCGTCGAGCGCCGCCCGCAGGTCCCCGCGGACGTCGCCGGGGTCGATGTCGCGGACGATGCGCTCGATGTCGACCTTCCGGTTGAGCGGCATCGAGAGGGTGAAGCCGTTGTCGGCCACGGCGACCTGCACGTTCGCGCTCGCGGCCTGGGCGACCCGGTATGCCAGCAGCCGGGAGAACCCGTCGTTGAACCGCCGGCCGTAGCCCGAGTGGACGTAGTAGTGGCGCTCGTACTCGTCGTGGTCCATCGCCTCCTCGATAACCAGCCGCTCGTCCGTCGCGACGCTCTCGCTGCCGGCGTAGGCCACCTGCTCGCGGAACATCCGCGCGATTGCGCGGACGGAGTTCTCGTCGAGCGGGAAGGTCCGGAGCCAGTTGCGGACCTCGGAGAGGCCGCCGGCTTCGAGCTTTTCGAGGAGCGTGCGCTGGAAGGCCAGTATCTCCCGACCGAGGTCGTACGAGAGCGGCAGGCGCTCCGAGAACCACGATGGGACGGTCGGACGGGCCGCCGTCGGGTCGACGTACACCTTCGACCCGCGGCGGTAGCGGTACTCGAAGTTCGACCCGCCCAGGACGAACACGTCGCCTTTCTCCAGGGTATCGAGATAGGACTCGTCGAGCTGTCCCACCCACTCGTCGCCGCTGCGCGTTATCACGTCACAGGTGAACGAATCCGGGATGGTCCCGATGTTGGTCATGTAGATGACCCGGGCCAGCCGCCCGCGCTTGCCGACGAGCGGCTCGCCCACGTCGTACTCCTCGTAGTGGTACTCGCCGTCGGGCGGGTCGTTGGCGTCGCGCCATATCTTCGCGTAGACGTTCTTCTCCTCCATGCCGGGGTAGTCGGCGGTGAGATACCGACAGAGCCGCTCCCAGTCGTCGTCGGAGTAGTTCCGGTAGGGGTAGGCCCGTTCGAGGATGCCCCGGACCTCGGACTCGGGCCGGACCCGATTGATAGCCATCCCGTAGACGTGCTGTGTCGCCACGTCCTGGGCGTTCTCGGGGATGAACACGCGGTCGACGAAGCCGTCGGTGGCCTTCCCGAGCATCACCGCACACTCGACGAGCTCGTCGCGGTCCAGTGCGATGACTCGCCCCTCGACGGTCTCGCCGAGCTGGTGACCGGCCCGACCGACCCGCTGGAGCAGAGCGGCGACGGATTTGGGGGAGCCGACCTGCACGACGAGGTCGATGTAAGGCATGTCGATGCCCAGTTCGAGGCTCGTCGATGTCGTCACGACGTCGAGCGCCCCCTCCTTGAGCTTCCCCTCTATCTCGTGGCGCTTGTCCTTCGACAGCGAACCGTGGTGACAGCCCGAGTTCCCCTCGTCGTACTCGTCGTACCGTTCCCGCAGCGTCTGGAGGACGCGCTCGGCCCCGGAACGGGTGTTAGTGAACACGAGCGTGTTCGTGTGGTCCTGGACGTGCTCGTGCAGTTGGCGGTAGAAGCGGTCGGTGACGACATTGCTCGGCGTCCCGATGAGGTCGTCGGTCGGACAGGTCAGCTCGACGTCGAGGTCCCGGACGAAGCGGGTGTCGACGAGTTCGTACGGCCGGGGCTCGCCGCCGGGTTCCTCGCGACCGACCAGGAACTCGGCGACCGTCTCCAGGGGTTCGACCGTCGCCGAACAGCCGATTCGCGTGGGCGACCCCTCGGCCATCGCCTCCAGGCGCTCCAGCGACACCGAGAGGTGCGTGCCGCGCTTGTTCTCCGCCAGGCTGTGTATCTCGTCGACGACGACGTACTCCACCGTTTCGAGCTTCTCCTGGAACTTCGGGGAGTTCAGCAGTATCGCCAGCGTCTCCGGCGTGGTGTTGAGGATGTGGGGCGTGGTCTCCAGCATCGCCTGCCGGTCGGCACTGCTCGTGTCGCCGTGGCGGATGGCGTGGCGTATCTCGACGTCCTCCCCGCGCTCGTCGAGCTTCCCGGTGATGCCGTCGAGTGGAACGGTCAGGTTCCGGTGGATGTCGTTGGCCAGCGACTTCAGCGGCGAGACGTAGAGGCAGTAGACGCTGTTGTCGAGGCTGTCCTCGCGGGCCTTGGCGAACAGCTCGTTGATGATGGCGGTGAAGGAGGCGAGCGTCTTCCCAGAGCCGGTCGGCGCACAGACCAGTGCGTTCTCGCCCTCGTGGATGAGCGGAATCGCCTCCTTCTGTGGCGGCGTGAAGAAGCCGCCGTTCCCGGGGACGAACTCGCCGAACTCCTCGACCCACCACTGGGCGACAACCGGTGTGAGCCGTTCGAGTACGTCCGCGTCGTCGATGTCGACCGACGCCGCGTCGAAGTCGGGGTCGGTGGCGGCGAGTCGCTCGCGCGGGTCCATCGTCTGGGTAGAGGTTGGCCCCGACGGACAAGTGGGTTCCGCACGGTGGCACGGTCCGCGTCCGCCGCCGACACCGGGAACGGGGCCGGGCAGGTTACTCATCGCCCCCTCCGTCGTCGCTCCCGTCGTCCTCGGTCGCATCGGACCCCCAGTCGCCATCCGGCGGCCGGGAGCGATAGCGAGGCGACCTTAGTCAGTCTCCGCGAGATTCATTATGCTGGCCGTCCCTGACTGCGACATGTCCCTGCTGCCCTCCCGCGGCCCCGACGCCAGTAGCTCGCAAGACGGCGAGCTACAGGTGGTCGGAGTCGACGAAGACGTCGCGTCCGTCCTCGATGCGCTCTCCTCGGAGACGGCTCGTGACATTCTCAATGCGGTGTACGAAGACCCCGGAACGCCTTCCGACCTGGCCGACCGCCTCGGCATGTCCATCCAGAAGGTCTCCTACCACCTGGAGAAGCTGGACGAGGAGGACCTCATCGCCGTCGCCGGCACCCAGTACTCCGAGAAGGGCCAGGAGATGACGGTGTACGAACCGCCGGATGACCCGCTCGTCGTCTTCGTCGGGACGCCCGACCGGAAGCGGACGCTGCGCTCGCTGGTCGAGCGGCTCGTCCCCGCTGTCGGCCTGCTCACGGCGGCCAGCGTCATGGTCCAGGCCGTCTTCGGGACGATACCGGGCCTGCTCGGCTCGCCGGAGAGCGCGGACGGGGCCGGTCCGGGCGCCGGCGCGGCCAGCGGAACGCCCGAGCCGACGCCCACGCCCGAACCGACGCCTACACCCACGCCGACCGACGGCGGTGATATCGGTATCATGGAGACGACCAACCACACGCCCACGCCCACACCCGAGTCGACCCCGACCCCCGTCGAAGTCGCACAGGAGGCGACGGAGACGGCCGCGGCCGCCGCGAGCGGCGGCGGAATCGACCTCGAACCGGGCGTCGCGTTCTTTCTCGGGGGGCTCCTCGTCCTGACGGCCGTCGGGCTGACCTTGGCCTACACCAGATAGCTCAAACGCGATTTTGACCATCGGATGGCCTTTTTACGTATCCCTCAGTAGCCAGATACAGGCCGTCACCCGACACGTCTGCCCGCGTGTCAGTCCCCTCAACGGCGGCCTTCCCCTCGCTCCGCCCCGCTGTCGCACCAACCCCTTTGGCCCTCCCCCCACAACCGCGGGACATGCGACTCACCTTTCTCGGAACCGGTAGCGCGATGCCCACCGGGCGACGGGCGCAGTCGGGTGCGCTGCTCGAAACCGACGAGGGGGCCCTGCTCGTCGACTGCGGCAGCGGCGTCCTCGACGCGCTCGCACGGACCGATACGGGCTACGAGGGCGTCGACGCCGTCCTGTTGACCCACCACCACCTCGACCATGTCTCGGACATCGACGTGCTGTTGAAAGCCCGCTGGCTGGCCGGTGAGACGGAACTGACGATTGCCGGGCCGCCCGGGACCGCCGACCTCGTCACTGACCTGCTTTCGGTCCACGAGTACATGCAAGACCGCATGGACCTCCGGCTGGTCGACATCGAGGAGCCGACGTTCTCGCTGGCTGGTCTCGACGGCGAGCGGACCGAGACACGCCACTCGATGCAGTGTTTCGCCTATCGGCTGACGCCGTCGGGGGGCGGGCCGACGGTCGCGTTCAGCGGCGACTCGGAGGCGTTCCCCGAACTCGTCGCCTTCGCCGACGGGGCCGCCGTCTTCGTCCACGACTGCTCGTTTCCCGACGACGTCGACGTCTCGAACCACCCCACACCGTCGAGTCTCGGAACCGCACTCGCCGAGGCCGACGCCGACCTGGGCCGTGTCTACCTGACTCACCTGTACCCACACACCGAGGGGCGACACGAGGAGATGTTAGCGTCGCTGGGCGAGGCCTACGACGGTGACGTTCGCTTTGCGGAGGACGGGCTCGCTATCACGCTCGACGCGATATGAAACCGCCGGGCTCTCAGGCCCGCTGGAGCGTCACGCGAAACTCCGCGCCGCCCATGTCGCTCTCGCCCACCGTGACGTCGCCGCCGTAGGACTCCGTGAGCGCGCGGACGAAGCCGAGCCCGAACCCGGTCCCCGAGCTGTCGGGCCCTTTCGCACCCATCTCGAATATCTCCGAGCGGATATCCTCGGGGACGCCGCTGCCGTCGTCGGCGAACGCGATGACGACGGTGCCGCTCCCCGCCTCCGCTACCGAGATGTCCATGTGGACGGGCCCGTCGTTGTGGACGGCCGCGTTCGAGACGAGGTTCGTAAACACTGAGTCGAGCAGGTCGCCGCTGTAGACGCGGTAGTCGGCCGTTTCGGGGTCGAAATCGACGGTCAGCTCCGGGTAGTTCGCTTCGACCTCGGCGGCGGTGTCCTCCAGAATCACCCGTAGGTCCTGGGGTTCGGGCTCGTCTTGCTCCTCCAGCGTGCTCACGAGGTTCCCGACCCGTTCGATGAGGTCGGCGGAGCTCTCGGCGGCCCGCTGTATCTTGCCCACGTATTCGGCGGTCTGACCCTCGACCTCGCTCGCGACGACGTCTGCGAAGCCGGCGATAATCTGGAGGTCGTTCCCCAGGTCGTGGCGCAGGAGCCGGTCGTACATCTCTATCATCTCCTTGCGCGTCTCCAGGTCCTGGCGGGCCCGTTCGAGCCGCTCGCGCGAGCGGATGTTGCTGATGGCCGTCGCCGCGTGGGAGGCCAGAATCTCCAGCGGGCGGCTGTACTCCTCGCCGAACGTGTCGACGGAGGTCGAGCGGGTGACCAGAATAGCGGTCACCTCGCCGCCGACTTGTGCCGGGACCGCGAGCGTCGCGGTCACGTCCGAGTCCCCGTCCAGGCCGGCCTCGTCCCCGATCGTGACGACTGTCTCGGCCGCCTCGAAGGCCTGCTGGGCGACGGGGCCGGGCTTGCCGCCCTGGGTCAGCCGCGGGTTCGTGCTGTGGACCACTTCGAGTTCGCCATCGCGCACCTCGATGAACGTGGAGTAAGAGAACTGGAACAGCAGCGACATCGCCTCGAGTGTCAGCGATACGACCTCCTCGACGGACTCACACCGGTTGAGCGCTTGCCCGTACTTGTTGAGGTCCGCGACCTGCCTCGCGAAATCCTGCTGTTCTTCGAATGACATCCCTTCGTGTCTCCGGAGTTGCGTATGCGTAGTTGGTACCAGTATAAAAATGCCACACCAACGAGTACCAGAATCGATACTGGCGGACGGTGGAGTCGCCGGAACGGGCCCGAACGGTCCGCCAACGACCGCGGCGGACCTACCGGGAACGGGGCCGACCGCCGGCGCTATTCGAGCCGGTAGCGAAGGAGGGCGGCGATGCCGCCGAGGTTCGCGAGCTGCTGGCCCGGCGCGAACTCGGCCGAGAACACCGTCACGTCGCCGCCTTTCTGCTCGGTCGTCTCGATGATGTCGTCGGCGTCGATGTCCCAGTCGCCCTCGCCGGCCCGCTCCTTCCGGAGCCGCTCGTCGAGGACGAGCAGCGTCTCGATGGCGCCGAAGTCGGCGGCTTTGGCGACCTCCTCGGGGCCGTAGGCGACCTCGCTCCCCTCGCCGATGCGGGCCATCAGCTCGTCGATGTGGTCGGCCTCCTCGGCGATGCGGGTCCGTTGCTGGACGTCCTCGACGGCGCCGCGTTTCAACACCTCGTGGACGCCGCGGTCGCCGACGGCCGCGGTGTCGACCGTGGTTATCTGCTCGGCGATGTCCGGAATCGCGTCCTCGAAGTAGTCCAGCGCGTCCTGCTTGGTGAAGCCCGGACCGGCGAGGATGTAGGTGTCGACGTCCTGGCGCTTCAGCACGTCGGCGAGTTCGGAGAACAGCTCGTCGCGGGGGCGGGCGTAGTCGCCTTTCCCCGTCGTGGACGTGATGGTCGCACGCTCCTCGGTCCCGTACTGGGCGACGGTGTGGACGTGGGCCTCCCCCTCCTCGACCGTGGCGATGGCCACGTCGGGGTTCTCGGTGGACTCGACGGCCTCCTCCAGCCGGTCGTTCTGGTCGGGTTTCCACCGCTTCTCGACGGTGAGTTCGGTGTGTTCCTCGACGTTGAGCGTGTGGTGAAAGCCCAGCTGGTCCTCCCGCGAGCAGTCGACGATTTCCCCGCCGACGCGAAGGCGGTTGGCGAACTTCGCGAACTCCACGTCGGAGACCTCGATTTGCAGCCACATCGGCTCGCGCTCGCCGCCCTTGTCCCGGAGGTTGTCGTCGTTGCGCTGGATGCGCCGTGTGGTGTCGCCGGAGACGTGGTCGCCGGGCTCGATGACGTAGGAGAGGTGCCAGAGGTCGTCGAGGGTCTCGGGGACCAGCTCGACGCGCTCGCGCCCCTCGCCGGTGGCCTGCCGGCTCTGTATCTGCATACCCGAACTGCGCCGGCCGGTCACAAGTGCCCTGCTATTCGCACTGGTGCCGCGGGCCGGGCGGTGTGTCCTCCCCCCGGGACGCGCCCGCCCTCTGATAGGTCGCGTCAGTACGTCGGCTGGTTTGCGTCGGGCTCCGGCTCGTCGGCACACAGCGGCGTATCGGCCACGCCGGCCCCGATGGCGTACGCGCTGGCGACGTTCCCGTAGAAGGTGATAAACGGTATCAGGACGATACCGACGATGGTGAACACGACCACGTTGCCCGCGAGCTGAGCGAGGAAGTTGATGGCGACGGCGATGACGACCCCCGTCAGGTAGGCCTTGTCGACGCCCACGGAGCGTATCGTCGACGGCGAGAAGGCCGAGCCGACCTCACCGGTCACCGCGTAGGCGGCGACTGCGGCCGGGAGGAGATAGAGGGCGGCGAGCCCCACCAGGAACGCGACCAGCATGAACGCGAGCACCGCGACGACGCCGAGTACGGCGAAGACGTCGCCGGCACTGCCGCCGACGCCGGACCCCGCGACTGGGATGAAAATCGCGAACCACGACACGAGAAAGAGCACGAGCGGGACGAGCATGTAGGCGAACCCGATCAGCAGGGTGACCAGCCCGTCGACGAGCAGGTCGCCCCAGTCGTCGAACACCGGCGGCGCCTCGGTCTCGCCGGCGCTCACCCGCCTGATAACTCTGACGTGGTAGCCGTTGACGAACAGGACCGGAATGAAGAGTATCCCGAGCAGGGTCAACACGCCGCCGATGACGATTGTCTCTACGTGCTGTTCGCCCCGCCACGGATACTCGATTGCGTCCTCGAACATGGGTAGTCACCGCGCGCCCCGCACACCGAGCGGCGGGGCCGGGAGTTCGGATTCGGGTTTTCCTATCAGCCACATAAACGTTTACAATGACCCGTCTTCAGGTCGCCGGCAGTGGCCCAGCAGTCACCGACAGGTGGGTCACTCGTCGACCATCCGGCTCCCGCCCGGGGGCAGGAACTCCTGAATCAGGTCGGGGCTGGCGACCTTGCGGACGAACGACTCGTCGGTGAACCGGTCCTTGAACTCCCGGTAGAGCCGCTTGGCGATGTCGTTCTGGGCGTACTGGCCCGGCTCGACCTCGATGCTGGTCGCAACGTCGCCCTCGACGGCCGCCGGCGGCCCGCCGACGACCTGCGTCCGGTCCTCGCAGGTGATGCCGACGGCGACGCCGACGGGGGTGTCCTCGAAGTAGGTCCGGTCGCCTCTGACCGCGAAGCCGCCCTTCTCCAGGTACTCCCCGCTCTCGGGGGTCTTCGAGACCTGGTCGGGGTCGACCATGTACACGTCGCCGGCGAACTTCCCGTCCTTCCAGACGGAGCTGTAGGAGACGGCGAACTGCGCGGCCTGGTCGAGCGACGACTGCGGGAAGTCGACCTCCCTCGACGATTCGCTCGGTCCGGTGGCCTTGAGAACCGTGACCGGGCCGCCGTGAGCCTGCGCGTGGAAGAACTTGTCACCGCCCTCCAGGTACTTCTGGACGAGCTGTTCGTTGTCGTCGGCGTCGCGGCCGCCGATGACGAGATAGCCGTCGGAGGTGCGAAACCAGCGGAACTGCTCGTACCACTGCTCGTTGTGGCGGACGGGAATCGACGGCTCGGCGAGCCAGTCCGTGGGTTCGTCGTCGGCGTCGCTCTCCTCGTCGGTGTCGTCCCCGTCGTCTTCCTCCCACTCGTCACGGCGCCGCTTGACCGCTTCGAGGTCCTCGCGGGTGTCCTCGATGGCCGCCTGGGCGCCCTCCTTCTTGCCCTCGATTCGCTTTGCCTCCTTGTACAGCTCGTCGGCGTTCTTCTCGACGCCGGTGTCGGCGTCGACCGTGATTCGGGTGCCGTCGATGTCGAGGGTGACGGTGCCCTCGCTGCCGTCGAGGCCGGCCACGGCCTCGGCGGCCGGGATGCCCTGCTCCGCGCCCTCCCGGAACTTCGCCTCGATGTCGTCCCACGGGACGTCGTCGCTGCGGGCGCCCTGTACCGTCGAGAGCACGTCGTCGACGAGGTCGTAGCGGGCATACAGCAACTCGGCCTTCTCGCGTTCGGCCTGCGCGTCGGCCTCGAAGTCCTCGATGGCCTCCTGTTGCTGTCGGATGATGTGTTCGTACTTCGATATCTCGCCCTCGAAGTCGGGGCGTTTGGTCTCCCCGCCTTCGACCTCCTCCTCGCGCTGGAAGTTGTAGAAGTAGTCGTCTAGGGCGTCGTTGAACGTCTCGAAGCGCTCGCTGTACAGGTGCTCGTACTCCGTCAGCGCGACCGGCGTCGCGTCGACGCGGCGGCGCTCGGGCTCGCCGCCCTCGTCGGTCTCGCCGTCCACGTCCTCGTAGTACACCCGCGGGTCCAGCGTCCCCTCGCGGAGGGTGGTCGCGAACTCGGAGACCACCTCGTAGAGGCGTTCGAGCTGGTCCTCGGTGAGGTCCTCGACGGCCTCGTGGTAGTCGATGCCGGCCCGCGTACACAGCTCCTCGCCGTAGAGCCCGCCGAAGTTCAGCTGGGTCGCCAGGGTGCGGACGAGGTCGGCGTCGGACTCCCGTATCCGGGCGACGAAGCCGTCGTAGCCCACCGTCAGCGGGTTGAACCGGGCGGAGGGGAACTCGTAGGGCGTCCCCGGCGCCACGGTCCGTGACTTCAGGCGGACCGTTTCGAGACAGTCGATGACCTCGCCGTGGCCGTCGAGCACCGCGAGGTTGCCGTCGCCGAACAGCTCCGCGACGACCGTCGTCGAGCCGTCACCGCGGGAGAACTCAAGCTCCAGAATGCGGTCGAACTCGAACTGTTCCACCCGCACGAGGTCCGCCCCCGAGAGGCGGTTCCGGAGCATCATCGCGAAGTCGGGCGGGCGGCCCGGGGCGTCCGGGACGTGGTCCGCCGAGGCGACGTAGGCGCCTTTCACGTCGCCGAGTTCGATGATGAACTCGACGCGGCCGCGGTCGAAGTCCCGCAGCTTCAGGCGCACGAGGTCGTCCTCGGCGTACAGGTAGGCCTTGTCGAGTTTCGCACCGGTGTACTCGGCGAGCTCGGCCTCTAAGGCGGCGAGGTCGACGCTCGTCAGCTCCCGCTTGTGGTCCATGTCGATGGCTGTCGTCGGCCGCCCAAATGCCTATCGGGACGGCGAGGGCGACACCGGCGAGTAGGTACTTTTTAGGGCGGAAGCGAGGAAGCCCCGAATATGGCGCAGGACACGCTGTACGAGCGGCTGGGCGGTCAGGACGGTATCCGAGCGGTCGTCGACGACTTCTACGACAGGCTGGTGGCCGACGACTCGCTGGGCCCGTTCTTCGAGGACGCGGACGTGTCGAAGCTGCGACGGACCCAGACGGACTTCCTCTGTGAGGCGGCCGGCGGCCCCGAGACGTACGACGCGACGCCGGTCCGCGAGGCCCACATCGACGTCCCGTTTACCCCGGAACACATCGAGCGGGCCGTCGAACTGCTGTACCGGAGCCTCGACGAGTTCGACGTGCCCGACGAGGACGCCGACGCCGTCGTGGAAGCGGTCGCGGCCTTCGAGGAGGAGCTGTTGGCGACCCCGGACGGGGACGACTGAGCGGTACGAGCGGTTTCAGAGCCGTTCGGCGACCGTCTCGCCGACCTCCAGCCCGTTGCGGACGGCGGCGTGCAGGCGTGGCTCCTCGGCCACCCAGTCGCCGGCGAAGTAGAGGTCGTGGTCGGCCGCGGGGGCGAGGGCGTCCCGGTCGACCGTCTCCTCGGGCTGGGCGTAGCGCCAGTGCTGGTGGTCCGTCCAGTCCGGGTCGGTCAGGCGGTCGTCGTCCAGCAGGTGTGCCGTCCGCTGGGCCATCTCCTCCAGTAGCCGGTCGGGGTGGGCGTCGTAGTTGGCGACCGACCAGCCCTCGTTCATCTGGACCAGCAGGAGCGACTCCCCGTCGGGGACGTGGCCCGCCTTGCACTCCTCGCGGGCGAGCCAGCCGATGTCGTGGGCCTTGTCGGCGTTGACGGCGGCGTACCAGGGCACGTCGAGTTCGAAGGGGTAGTGGAACATCCCGGCGACGACGGTCCGATAGGGGACCGAGGCGACCGTCCGGCGGAGGTCCCGACAGTCGTCGTGGTCCCAGTCCGCCTCGCCGAGCAGGTCGGCGGTCTGGGGCGCCGGCGGCGTGAGCAGGAGCGCGTCGTAGCGGCCGTGGTCGGTTCCGTCGGCGGCGTGGACGCGCCAGCCGTCGGTCTCGCGGTCCAGCGTCTCCACGCGGACGCCGTTGTGGACCGTCGCGTCGGTTTCCGCGAACAGCCGCTTCGCCAGCTGTGTGATGCCAGCCTCGTAGGTCCACTTGTGGTCGTCGCTGTCACGGCCCTCATCGATGTCGCCGTCGCGCTCGAAGGCGTATATCGGCTCGTCGACGTCGACGAGCCCCTCGGTCGGCAGCGTCTCGGTGACCAGCTCGGTCACCCGCTCGTCGTCGGCCTTGAGGTAGTTCGCACCGTACTCGTAGGTGCAGTCGTCCTTGCGTCGCGTGGCCGCGCGGCCACAGACGCCGCGGCTCTTCTCGAAGACCGTGACATCGACGGCCGTATCCCGGAGCGCGTACGCCGCTGCGGCGCCCGCCGCGCCGGCGCCGACGACAGCAAGGTTCGGTGTCATGACTGGAATATGGGGCGGCGGGAGTAAATAACCAAGTCAAACCCGGCCGCGGTCGAGAGCCAATCTATCTCCTCTCCGGCGGTTGTCCCGACGAGGCGGAGCCGCTACCCGGTCGACTGTGAAGCGTCGTCTTTTTACCGTCCCACAGACGCCCGCCTGATATGCGAGGCACAGATGACCCGTTGTCGATGAATCGACGTTCAGTTGTCGCGGCCGTCGGCTTTGCGGCTATCACCGGAATCTCTGGCTGTCTCGGCAGTGACGACTCCGGCGAGGGCGAAACCGCGGTACCGGACACGAGTACGGAAACTGAAACCGCCGGGGCTACACCGACAGAGCCCGCTACTGCTGGCTCCACGCCGACCGAGTCCGCGACCGACGCCACACAGACCGAGGTGACGACGGCGTCTCCCGGCGAAAGCGGGATAGTCGCTGTCGTCGATAACTACCTTCAGGCGTTCGATGCCGGGGACTACGACGGAATACTTGCGCTCACCCATTCGGAGGGGCCGGAAGAGGAATCAGTTCGGGAGGTCGGCGAGTCGAGTATCCAATCTCTCGGTGACCAGTACACGTTCGAACTGGTCGAGGCGACTGTGGTCTCGAACAGTGCCGGCGAGGCGACTGTCGACGTCACCTACACCAGAAGCGACGAAACAGTTGAGCGAGATGTGGAACTCCGAACAGAATCGGGCGTATGGAAAATCTGGGAGGACGACGCCTGAGAGCGGAAGGGCACACCATCGCTTACGCTGGGCCGATGTCGAGACAGGCCCTATATCAGAGTGAGCGAGGGAGGGAAGGCGGATTACACCTGTTCAGCCAGGGCCCGCAACGCGTCGCTCCCCCCGGTCAACAGCGGGTCGCCGTGCCCCATCGCGGCCACGTCGAAGGCCGGAATCCGGTCGGCGAGGGCACCGATGTTCGTTCGGAGCTCGTCCATGTCGTAGGAGTCGCCCCAGAACGGCGTCGTCAGGCCGCCGTCGTCGCCCGCCCACACCAGGTCGCCGAGAAACGCCGCCGAGGCGTCCGCGTGGTGGTAGACCACGTGGCCCGGGTTGTGCCCCGGCGTGTGGTAGGCGGTGAAACCGCCGACGGTGTCGCCGTCGTCCAGCGGTTCGAGTGTGAGCTCCGGCAGCGGAAAGAGCCGGCGGCTCGCCCGGTGAAAGAGCCCCTTGTGGTGGAGCAGTGCCGGTTCGGCACGCCCCGCCAGCAGGTCGAGGTCGTCACGACCCACGGAGACCGGACCGTCGAACGCCGGGACGAGCCGGTTCAGCCCGCCGACGTGGTCGAGGTCGTAGTGGGTGAGCAGCACGCGGTCGAGGTCGGTCGGGCCGTACCCCACAGCATCGAGTTCGTCGCCGATAGTGGGTCTGTTCCACCACAGGCCGGTGTCGACGAGCGTGAGCGCGTCGCCGTCGCCCCCGACCGCCCGCTCGTCGACGAGGTAGGCGTTCGAGGCCAGCGGCGGGAACAGGCCGAGCTCCAGTAGCCACACGCCCGGCCTGAGTTCCCTGACCATGCGGACAGGAGGTGGGCCGCGATGAAAACGGCACCGTATCGTGGGAACAGTTCTCAGTCGTCGAGGAACTGGTCCCACTCGTCGCCTTCGGCCAGTTCCCGCAACGCGTCCGCGTGGTAGTCGACGAGCCCCCGGAGCCGCCGTCGGGCGACCGGCTCGCCGAGCCGCCCTACCGGGCCGAACGGCATCGTGAACTGCACGGTATCGCGCATCACGGTTCCCGTACCGTCCTCCTCGAAGGTGTGCTCGTGGACGAGCGAACCGAAGACGCCCGATAGCTGCTCGTCGACGAAGCGACGCGAGCGGTCCATGTCGGTGACCTCGGCGGTGAGTTCGAACGGGACGCCGAACTGTCGTTGCTTGAACGTGACGCGGTCGCCCAGTTCCAGCAGTCCGGTCGCGCCCTCGGCGCGCTCCTCGGGCATCGTCGCGACGTGGGCCTCGACGTGGCGAGCGAGGTCGAAGACGCGGTCGCGGGGCGCGGCTATCCGGGTCTCCCGAACGATTGCGCCCACGGGGAGTCACTCCAGCCGTTTGCTGACGTAGGGGCCGTCCTGCTTGTAGCCGAGCTTCTCGCGGTAGTACTGCCGGACGCCGATACCCGAGATGACGGAAATCTTCGAGAAGCCGGCGTCGCGGGCCAGTTCCTCGGCTCTGGCGAGCAGACGCTTGCCGAACCCCTTGTGCTGGTGGTCGTCGTCACCGGCCGACTGGCCGACGCCCACCGAGTTCCCGTAGACGTGGAGCTCCCGAACCAGCGCCGCGTCTTCGAGTTCCCGCCTGACGGGGTCCGCTGCCGCGGACGGCCCCGTTCCGCCGTCCGCGTGGGATGGGAACCGGAGCCGGCAAAAGCCCACCAGCACGTCGGTCTCGAAGTCCTCGAAGGAGATGAAGTGCTCCGTGCCGCCACAGGCCTCGTAGGTCATCACGTTCAGCTCGATGTCCTCCGCGACCTCGTCCTTGTGGCCGGCCTCGCGACAGCGGATGCAGTCACAGGACCAGCCGTGTTTCTCCATCTCTTTCCAGGCGAGCTGTCTGAGGTTGGACTTCCAGACGCCGCCCTCGATGAAGTCGGCCGGGATGTCCCGCTGGACGCGCTGGAGGCGGGTGTAGCGGGGAATCATGTCCTTGATTTCGGCGACGAGCTCGGCGGCCTCCTCGTTGTTCAGCGGGTCGAAGTCGTTCTTCTGCCACCAGTCGTAGGTGACGGTGCCCGGGACGACGAGCGTCGGGTATATCTTGAGGTAGTCGGGCTTCCAGCGCGATTCCGAGAAGATGCGCCGGAAGTCCTCCAGACACATCTCCTTGGACATCCCGGGCTGGCCCGGCATCATGTGGAAGCCGACCTTGAACGCCGAGTCCCTGAGCCGGCGGTTGGCGTCGATGCTGGCCTGGACGCCGTGGCCGCGGTGCATCTCGCGGTTGATGCGCTCGAAGGTCGTCTGGACGCCGACCTCGACTTTCGTCCCGCCCAGGTTCAGCATCCGGTCTATCTGCTCGGGGTCACACCAGTCCGGCTTGGTCTCGAAGGTCGTCGCGACGTTTCGCACGTCGGCGGTCTCGTTCTCCGCGATGACGTCCTCCAGATACCGGAACTCGTACTCGTCGGGGTCCTGTGCGAAGCTCTCGCCCTCCTTCGGGCTGGGGTCGGCCTCCGGGTCGAAGTCGTTCATCGCCTCGATGGCCCGCTTGACGAACCACTCTTGGTAGTCATGAGAGCGGGCAGTCATCGTCCCGCCCATGACGATGAGTTCGGCCTTGTCGACCGGGTGGCCGATCTCCCGGAGCTGATTGAGCCGCAGCGTGACCTGGCCATACGGGTCGTAGTCGTTTTGCTCGCCGCGGGCCGCGGCGGGCTCGTGGCCGGTGTAGGACTGGGCCGAGGAGAACTCCGAGTCCGGGCCGCCGGGGCAGTAGAGGCACTTCCCGTGGGGACACCGGTGTGGCGAGGTCATTATCGCTATCGGCGAGACGCCCGAGGCGGTGCGGACCGGTTTTCGCTGGAGGACCTCCTCCAGGACCTCGCGGTGTTCCTGTGGGGCGTAGTCGAGCAGTTCGGAGTTCTGTGGGACCTTCGGGGCCGAGTACTCCCGGCAGACGTCAATCTTGGCGCTCTCGACGTCGTCGCGTTCGACCTCGCCGGCGAGGATGCGGTCGACCAGCTCCGCACACACCTGCTGGAAGGCCTCGGTCTCCTCGGGCTCCGTCGTCTCCGTGCTCATCGCTTACCCGAACTGGTCGACACGGCCGAATAAGCGTGTCGCTCGGGCGTGAGTGGCGGCCGCACACGCCCGCAGGCTTGAAGTCGCGAGTGACCGTCTACCCGTGTATGAGCGCCGATGGTACCGACGACACGTCAGACCGCCCCGAGTTCCGCGGCTGCCTCTTCTGCTACGCGGGCGAGTGGGCCTACTACGGCGCGAAGACGGCCGTCGGCAAAGTTTCGGACAGTCAGTCCTCCCAGTAGTCCAGTTCGGCGTGTAAGTCGAGATACGTCGACAGCGACCGCGCCTCGCTGTCGCCGCCGGGGGCGCTCCCGGCGTAGAGGCCCACCATGTCCCGGTCCGGGTAGACGGTGATGTCGGGCTCCTCCATCGTTCCGCTCATCAGCAGCCGGAGCCCCGCCTCGCCGGCCTCGATGTCGTGGGCGCTCTCTTCCCCGGCCGGGAGGGCGACGTAGTCCCCGGCTTCGAGGTCGTGTTCGGTCTCGTCCGGTCCCAGAAACAGCGTCCCTTCGCCGTCGAGGACGAAGATTGACTCCTCGTTGCCCTCGTGGTAGTGGCGGACCCAGAGGCGCTTGCCCGCGGGGACCTCGTAGAGGCTGGTCCCCAGCTTCTCGCCGCCGGCGGCGTCGGCGAGTTGCTTCCGTTTGAACTGGCGGTCGCCGTGGTCGTGTTCGGTCCAGTCGAGTTCGGCTGCGTTGACGGGGCCGTCGCTCATACCGATGCGACAGCGACCGGGGAGAAAAGCCCTGTGTCGCTACAGGTCGTCGGCGAGGCGTGCGAGCGTCGCGTCCAGCACGGCGTCGCGCTCGCCGGCGAGATAGCGGACGGAGCCGTCGCGCACGCTCCGGGTGGTGACGCCGCCCTCAGGCACGGTCTCGTCGACGTCGGCGACCAGCTCGTGCAGGTCGAGGTCGGCGTCGGTGCGGACGTACAGCGTGTCCGTGTCGACGCCGACGACGGCGTCGACCTCGCCGCGGACCGAGCGGTAGAGCTCGTCCAGCAGGAGCGTCTCCGGCGGGAACTCGTACTGGTGGGAGTAGGCGTCCGTGTCGAGGACACCGATGTCGGCCCCCTCGACCGTGTGGTACTCCAGGTTGGCCACGGCGGTGTCCACCTCGTCGTCGACCTTCTCGCGGAACTGCTCGGCGACGTGACCGGCCAGCCCGCCGACGTCGCTCTCGTCGTCGCCGAAGACGAGGTCGGTGATGAGCTCGCGCTTGTCCTCGTAGGACTGGTAGTGCGCTTCGAGCGCGACGGCCTCCCGAAGCTGGGTGACCGCCTCGGCGTCGTAGCCGGCCTCGCTCGCGAGGTCGACGTAGGCCGCCGGGGCGTCCTCCCAGAAGCTCACGGCGGGGAGGTGCCGGAGGTCGTCGCGCACGTCGTCGTTGACGTGGGCGGCGACGTTGGCCGCGAGCGTCGTCGCGGTGGTCTCCGGGGCGTCGGCCAGGCTCGGCGAGACGACCGCGTCGACCGCGTCGGTGACGGCGCCGTCGACCGCGATGTCGTCGACGACCACGGTCGGCGCGCCGTAGACGTTCAGCAGGTCGAAGCCGTCGAGGCTCTCGCGGGTGCCGCCGGCGGCGACGAAGACAAACAGCGGGAGCGTCTCGTCGTGGCGTTCGCGGTTGTCCAGCATCTGCGAGGCGTCCTTGGTGGCGTCGTCCATGTCGTAGACGCCGCCCTCCAGGGGCCGGCGGTCGAAGTAGTGGTACTGGGCGTCGGACCGCCGGTGCTGGTCGGTGACCAGCGGGAGCGTCGCGCGTTCCAGGGCGCTGCCCGCGAGGTAGCCGTCGGCGGTGTTGGTGTGGCGGACGATGACCGGGCGCTCGGTGAGGACCGCCTTGCGGATTTCGGTGGCCGCCTCGACCAGGTCGGTCGAGAGGGCCTCGACGGTGTCGTCCTCGGCCAGGGGCTCGGCGGCGTCCGGTCGGGCCTCGTCGTCGAGGGCGTCGGCGAGCCGTTGCTCGACTGCCTCGCGGTCCTCGCCGTCGAGGACCGTCAGGTCCGCCGTCTCGACCTGCAGCTCGCCCCGTCGCTCGCGCGCCTCGCCGTCGAGTCGGACGAACGCGCCCTCGTCGACGTCGGGGTACGCGCGGACGCCGGCTTCGACGAACGCGGCGCAGTCGACGGTGCCGCTCTCGTCCTGCAGTTCGAAGACCGTCGGGCCGGAGGTCTGTCGGATACCGACGACCTCGCCTTCGAGTCGGACATCGTCGCCGACGTGGTCTTCGAGGGCCCCGATGGAGACGGTCTCCGGTTCGGCCTCGGACTCGACGACTGCCGTCCCGGCGCTTCCGGCGTCCGTTTCAGCCGGCTCGTCGACGACCTCGTCGTCGCTGTTCGAACCGACCGTGCCGCCGGCCTCGGCCACGCGGTCGTCGCCGTCCGCCCGGCTCACTGCGCCCGCTTCCGGCTCGGGGGAAGCGCCCGCAGTCTCCGTGGTCGACTCGGACGCTTCCTCGGCCGCGTCGTCGGAGTCAGTGTCGTCCGACGCTTCTTCGGCAGCGTCGTCTTCGGAATCGGTGTCGTCCGACGCGTCGTCGGCCGTGTCGGGGGACCGAGCGGTCGCTCCGTCCCCGTCAGCGTTTCCCGATTCGTCTTCGTCCTCGTCCAGCAGCGTCGAGTGGCCCACGTCGGGGTCGTCCACCAGGACGCCGCGGAACTCCCGCTCGGCCTGTCGGATGGACCAGCCGAGGTCCACGTTGCCGTTGTCGCGGACGTTCTTGACCTGGACGTACACCTCGTCGCCGGCGTCCCAGTCCAGCGAGTCGAGACGCTGGTCCAGTTCGCTGCGGTGGAGCAGCCCGGTGACGCTGTCGCCGATGTCGACGAAGACGCCGAACTCGGCGAAGCCGTCCACGTTGCCGCGGTAGTATCGACCAACGTTGAGCTGGTCGGCGCTATTCCCTCGGAACTCGAACAACGCGTCCTCCTCGTGGAGGTCGCAGATGTGTCCGTCGACGGATGTGCCGCAGATGATACACGAACCCATTGCCCGATGCAAGCAGGTGGGGCCTAAAACTGTTGTCGAATTCGCCGCGTCGGCAAGCCGGGCTTACTCGAAGGCCTCTCCCTCCGATTCGAGCAGCTCCAGCCCCTCTCTGAGGGCGCTGGCCTGTTCCGGGAACAGCGCGACCTCTACCTCGCTGCCCTGTTCGTCCTCGAAGGTGAGCTTCACGCGCTTGTCCCCGTACTCGCGGGCGTCGACCCCCTCGACGTCGTAGAGCTTGACCGTCGCCCGCTTGTTCGACGGGCCGACGTGCTTGAACGCGCCGTCCTTGAGTTCGAGCATGAAGTCGTCGATGTCCAGCGTGAGCATATCCGACCTACGCGCCCGCGGTTAAAGTCCGCTCGCACTCGCGAGCGCCGTCAGGGCGTCGAAGCCCCGGAAGCCGTAGCCAAAGAGGACGGCGGCGGGGAGGGCGCCGACCACGGCGGCTTTCGGCAGGCTGAGTTCGTGGACGACGGCCGTCCCGACGATGTACAGCGCCGCGCCCCAGAGCGTGACGGCGACCCGCAGGGCCGGGAACGGGAGCCCCGCGACGACGCAGGGCGCCATCGCGTAGCACATCACCTGGACGGTCTCGCTGATGCCGCCCCGGTCCGGCGAACTGGGAACGAGCAGGAGCGTCTGTAACGCCGCGGTCAGGTGGACCGTAATCGGCGCGACGAAGACGATGATACCCAGGAGGGCGAGGACGGCGACGCCCGGCGAGAACCCGCTGATAGCGGGATAGGGGAACGGGCCGGTCGAGACGAGACCGCGGGCGGCGAGTTCGACCACGAGAAAGCGGCCCAGCTCCTCGACGAGGACGACCAGCGACGCGAAGACGAGCCCCGGCGCCTGGTCGCCCGGGGCGATACCGGTCCGGAAGAACCGGCGCGGCCGCCGGAGGACCTCCGCCCAGGCGCGCACGATGGCTACGGGCCCGCGGTCCCGTCCCGTGTCGGTGGTCTCGACCCACTGTGTCACGACCGTGCGTGAGGGCTCGGCCAGTAAGAGAATTCCGAGTCGCGGTCGGCCGCACCACCGGCGGGCGAGCGCCCCGCCCGGTCAGTCGTCCGCGCCGACGTTCTCCACGCTCTCCAGACACGGCGGGTCGGGTTCGATGTTCGCGTACTGGACCGTCTCCTCGCCGAGCCTGGCGACGCGTTCCTCGATGCCCGCGTCGGTTATCTCACCGTTCTCGATGGCAGTGCGCGCCTTCGGGATGGCCGCCTGGTGGGGGATGACCCAGCAGTTGAGCGAGCGACAGACCGACCGGAGGTGGTCGAGCGCGGTGACGGGGAACCCCCCGCCGGCGACGGTGAGCAGGGCGACGGTCTTGTTCTCGAACTCGTCGAACCCGCAGTAGTCGAGCGCGTTCTTCAGGGGCGCGGAGTACGACCCGTGGTAGACGGGGGTCCCGAGCAGAATCGAGTCGGCCGCGCGCACGGTCGCCTTCAGTTCGGGCGCGTCGCCGGCGTCGCGGGCGTCCGCGTCGAAGACGGGCAGGTCGTACTCGCGGAGGTCGAACAGTTCGGTCGTCCCGCCGGCGTCCTCGGCCGCGTCGAGGGCCCGCGACACGGCGACGCGAGTGTAGCTCGTGTCGCGCAGACTGCCCACGACGCCGACCACGTGTGGTGGTGACATGAGTGAAAGCAGACGGCGGCGGCCCAAAGTGGTAGCGGTCGGGCACACGGACCAGGCGCCATGGCCGGACGAGCGGGCGCTCAGCTCCGGAGGCTGGCGACGGGCTCGCCGCCGTCGTCGGTGACCGCGACGAGTTCGTCGTCCGCGAGGTCCGAGAGCAGGCCGCGCAGCCACTCGCGGCCGTACTCGCCGTCGGGCGCGTAGTCGACCCGGACGCGGGGGCCGAGTTCGTCCAGCGCGAGCTCGTCGTACTCGTTGAGGACGCTGATGACGCGTCCCCGGAACTGCCGGCGCGACCCCTCGAACTCGGGCTGGGTCGGTACGTCCGGCGCGGTGAAATCGCCCGACTGGTAGGCCGAACACCACTCGCGCCAGGGGCACTGGGCGCCGTCGCAGTCGGGCGTCTTCTCGCAGGCGACCCCGCCGAGTTCCATGATAGCGTTGTTCCAGACCTCGGACCGGCCAGCGGGCATGAGCCGTTGGGCCGTCGCCTCGAAATCGTCGTCGTCATCGGGCACGTCGAACGCGCGGTAGAGGACGCGCTTGACGTTCGTGTCCACCACGGCGTTCCCGTTGTTGAACGCGAAGGAGGCGACGGCGTTGGCGGTGTAGGGCCCGACGCCCATCAGCTCCGAGAGGCCGTCGGGGTCGGTCGGCCACTGCCCGTCGCGGTCTTCAGTCACCTGCCGGGCCGCCTCGTGGAGGTACTTCGCGCGGTTGTTGTACCCCAGCGAGTGGTCGGTCCAGAACCCCACCACCTCGCCCCGCTCGGCGGCCGCGAGGTCCTCGACTGCGGGCCACCGCTCCAGGAAGTCCTCCCAGGCCGACACGACGCGGTCCAGTTGTGTCTGCTGGCTCATCACCTCCGAGACGAGTATCTCGTAGGGGTCGTCGATCCGGCGCCACGGGTAGTCGCGGTGGTCGGCCTCGTACCACTCGACGAGGGCGTCCTGTACTGCCTCCAGGTCGTCCGGGAGGAAGTCGTCGTCTCCCGCCTGCTCACTCATTGGCGGCCCTTTGCCCCTCGCTGATTTGTGTGTGGTGGTTGTGAGCGAAAACGGGTCCCCCGAGATTACACCCGCCCAGTCGCAAGGCGTTTTTGTGGGCTGGCCCTCCGAACGGGTATGACCCTGGACGAGCTACAGGACGAGGTACAGGACCGGTACACCGAACTCGACGAGGACCTGTCGGTGTCGCTGGACCGCGAGACGCGCAACGAACTGTCGATGCTTTCGGTCGCGCTGGACCCGGAGGACACGGACGAACTCGTCCGGCGAGCGGTTCACATGCTGTTCCAGTCGACGGTCGAGCGCGGGACACTCGATTTCCACCTCCGGTCGGGCTTTGACTGCACGTACGACGAGTACCTCTCGGGGATGACGTTCGACGAGATGGCCGGTGGCAACCAGTTCCCGCAGGCCCAGGACAAGGACGACCGGCGCTACCAGTTCTAGACGAGCAATGCGACCGCGAGCAGGCTCGCGCCGCCGAGGACGACGGTGCTCCAGATGGCGACACGGCCCGCGAACCCGCGGTTCGGCCCCGGCGCGGTCATGGCCGCCTTGACGGCGATGCTGGCCGCGGTCGCGAGGAGGATGGCGACCATCGCCGTCGTCTCACCGATGGCGCCGCCGCGGTAGAGGAGGACGGCCGAGGTGGTCGCGCCGGCGCTGGAGACCAGCCCGCTCAGCGCCGAGGTGGCGTACAGCCCGGCGGTGCCAAAGCGAGCGCTGGCGACACCGCCGACGACGACGACGAGCAGGAAGACGCCGCCGAACGCGAGCACGTTCGCCAGCGAGAACGGGCTGACGAGCTCCATCTCGACTTCCTCCGACCAGTCTGCGGTGTAGGCCGCGACGGCGACGCTCCCGAGGATGACCGCCGCGAGCGGGAGCAGCGGCGACACGAGGAGGCCGCTCTCGACGGTGAAGACAACCGTAATCAGGAGGTTCCGAAGCGCCATCGCCGCGTCGGCCAGCAGGATAGCCGCGACGGCGTAGGACGTGGCGGCGGGCTCCTGGCGGACGTGGTCTATCATCGTCCCGACGACGGCCGTCGAGGAGGCCAGCCCGCCGAAAAAGCCGGTGACGGCGATGCCGCGTCCGCCGTAGGTCTGGACGACGGCGTAGTTGACGAAGCCGATACCGGCGACGAAGACGACCATGAGCCAGACGACGCGCAGTTCGATGGTCACGCTGAGGATGTCGCCGGGGAGCCGCACGGGGTCGGCCGGCAACAGCGGGTAGATGACGAAGGCGAGGATGGCGAACTCCGTCCCCGACCGCAACTCCTGCTTGCTCAGCCCCCAGGCGAAGCTGTGGAGCTCCCGCTTCAGGACGAGCAACAGCGACGAGAAGACGGCGACGGTCACGCCCTCGAGGATGTACCCCGCGGCGACGACCGCCCCGACGCCGTAGGCCACGAGCAGTGAGACGGACGTGGTCAGCGACAGCGTCGGTTCCTCCTCCCTGAGCCCCTGGACGGCGAGCAGTATCCCCTGGACGATGACCAACACCCCGCCCAGCGTGAGCAGGGTGTCACGCCCGGTGACGGTGAAGACCGCGGCCAGGAGGCTCACCAGTGCGAACGTCCGGATGCCCGCGGACTTCTGGGACCACTCCCGTTCGAGGCCGAGGAACATCCCCAGCGCGCCCGCGAGCAGGATACGCAGGACGCCCGCGTCTATCCCGAGGGCCGCCAGCTGTATCGGAGTCGCCACACGGGCACTACGACGCGAGGGGACTAATACTGGTGGCTGTAAATTCGTCAAGATATTCGCGGTAGCGAATTCCTTCAGTGTGGTACAGCCGCCAGTAGACCACCCTCCGGCCGACAGGGTATCTTTTTCTTTCCCCAGTCGAACCCCGTAACATGGCTGAGTACGACGTGGATATCGACTGGCCACGTGCGTTCTGGATTGGCTTTGGCGTCGTGCTGGCTGCCGTGATGCTGTTCGTTACGTACTCGTTCATCGGCACGTTCGTCTTCGGCGTCTTCATCTACTACGCGACGCGGCCGCTGTACCGCCGGGTCCAGCGCCGGGTGAGACAGCGGACGGTGTCGGCGCTGCTCTCGCTGTTCCTGCTCGCGCTCCCGGTGCTCGCACTGCTGTACTACACCATCGCCATCGCCGTCCAGGAGTTCACCCGGTTCGCCCAGACGACGGACGTCGGGCCCTACGCCGACGCCGTCGAGCCGTATATCAACGTCTCCGAGGTCGTCCAGAACCCCCAGGCCCTCCTCTCGGACGCCGCCGGCCCCGGAACGATCGTCGACACGCTGGGGCAGTTCGTCGGCTACCTCGGCGTCGTCGGCACGGGGCTGGTCCACGCGTTCGTGATGTTCGCGCTCGCGTTCTACCTGCTCCGGGACGGCCCGCGGCTCGCCGAGTGGGGCAAGCGGTTTCTCGACCGCCGCGGGGTGCTCGACCGGTACTTCCACGAGGTCGACCGGAGCTTCCACAAGGTGTTCTACGGGAACATCCTGAACGCCATCGTCACCGGCGCCATCGGGGCTATCGCGTTCAGCCTCGTCGACTTCGCCGCACCGGCCGGCTTCGCGGTGCCGTACCCGGCCCTGACGGGACTGCTCGCGGGCGCGGCGAGTCTCATCCCCATCATCGGGATGAAGATAGTCTACGTGCCGATGGCGCTGTATCTCGCCGTCGACGCGGGCCTCGACGGCGGGGAGTGGGGGTTCGTCGCGCTGTTCGTCGGCGTCGCGTTCGTCGTCGTGGACACGATACCGGACCTCGTCGTCCGGCCGTACGTCTCGGGCGGGGGCTCGCTCCCGCTGGGCCCGTTCGGGCGGCGCGAGCCGGCGCCGGAGCGCGACTCGAACCCCGGGCTCCACACGGGGACGCTGATGTTCGCCTACGTCCTGGGGCCGTTCCTCTTTGGCTGGTACGGGCTCTTTCTCGCGCCGATGATTCTGGTGCTGGTCGCTCACTTCGCCAGAACCGTCCTCCCGGTCATCGTCGAGGGGGAGGCTCCGCCCACCGGCATCGACCCGACGAACCTGGTAGGCGAGGAAGTGGGTGACCCGGAGGTGGACAACGTGACAGACACGAAGCGGAGCGACGACGCGGCGCCTACGTCGGGTACCGAGGAGCTTTCCTAGGCGTCCGCCTCGGTGTTGACGTACTGGTTCTCCCAGTCGCGGCGGGCGTCGAGTTCACGGCGGCCCCGGCGGGTCAGTGTGTAGAAGTTGGTCCGGCGGTCGCGCTGGCCCTTCTCGACGAGCCCCTTATCGACAAGGGTGTCGAGGTTGGGGTAGAGACGGCCGTGGTGAATCTCCTTCTCGTAGTACATCTCCAGCTCCTCCTTGATAGCGAGCCCGTGTGGCTCCTCGTGGCCGGAGATGACGTAGAGGAGATCGCGCTGAAAGCCGGTCAAGTCGTGCATCGTCTGCTCTCGTTCACATATCAGGGTTCGAACCATTTAAATATGTCGGATTGTCGAGCTTCGGACAGCGGTGGCTGAGCGAGACAGTCCGCAGTGCCCTCGGAGCGACAGAAGGCATATATCGACCGATTCGGCGGACCGGTCAGTTTTCGTTCACGAGATGCGCCGAACCGTCGGTGGTGTTATCTACCGGCGAAACCATTTATCGATATGACAGAAAAGACGCTGTTCGAAAGCGAACAGCTGATGGGACGGGACGCCGTCGCGGACTACCTCCGGACGCTCGCGGACTCGCTGGAGTCCGGTTCCGACGTGACGCTGCGGGCGGGCGAGCAGTCCGTGACCATGCATCCGCCGAGCGAGGTCGAGTTCGAGGTCACGGCCGAGCGCGAGGGACCGACGGACGGGGACGGCGAACTCAGCATCGAGGTCGAACTGGAGTGGCCCGAGAACGCGAGTCAGGGCGGCGGCCTCTCCATCGAGTAGTCCACGCGGCGATTCCAGGCCGCAAACTGGCTGCGGCGAACAGCCGGACGAACGGACAGCGTGCCTCTCGTCGTGAGTCCAGACGAGCCACGGATGCGGCTGCGAAGCTATTTGAGTGTTTCAGCGAAGTAAGTGGAAAGCGGCCGCCGAAAATGCGGCCGCTTGCCGCCCTGAATTGGTCCCCGCTGACGCTTCGGCCCTCCAAGCGAAGCGTCATCAGGAGAGTAGAGAGTGAGTGACTTAAAAGTACCGGCCCGCGTTCGATGTGGCACATATCTGAAACGTTTATGGCTCGTATCGAGCGACCGGAACGAGGTGAGGACGGGGGTGGTCCCAGCTCTAGCAGTAGCTCCTCGTACGGCTACTCCGCGAAACCGGGGCGGAGTCCGACCCTCAACGGCTCTCGCGCTGTTCGACCTTGTTCAGCTCGATGAGCAGGCGAAAAGTCGCCTTCACCAGGTTCGCGTCGACGTCGAACTGCTCCGCGTTCTCGCCGGCGCGGTCCATCACGGCCTGTTCCTGTGACTCGTCGGTCGTCGGCAACCCCTGCTCCGCCTTGACCTGCGCGATGGTGTCGGCCACGTAGGTCCGCTGGGCTATCTTCTCGACGATTTCGCGGTCGATAGTGCGTATCTCTTCTCGCAGTTCGTCCAGTGACATCTCCTCGGGGTTCGAGCTCATACTGTCTGTGTTCCCTCAGTTTGCGTGGTCGTCAACAAGGTTCTACCGGGCCGATCGTCCCAGTACTCCCTGACCTGTTCGAGCGCCTCGCGCTCGCCGACGGCGGTGAACGACGGGCCGGTGCCCGAGAGCGAGACGCCCTCGACCTGTGCGATGCCCTCGACGATGGGCTCGCTGTCGAACCCAAGCGCCGCACAGAAGGCCAGCCCGTTGACCGTCATCGCCCGCCGGTAGTCCCCGTCGAGCGCGAGCTCCTCGACCAGCCGGGCCATCGGAGCTATCTGCCGGCAGCGCTCGACGTCCGCGTCCGCCGAGAATGACTGCTCGGGCGGCGTCCAGACCAGCACGTCCCAGTCGACGGCCTCGCGGGCGAGCAGGTCGTCGGCGTCGTTGTCCGTGACGGTGACGCCGCCCAGCATCGACGCCGAGGCGTCGTCGAAGGCACCGGTTATCGTGACGCCCACGTCGCGGGCGGCCATCACGCCCAGCCGCGCCATGTCCTCGCGGGTCATCCGGTCGATGGCGTCGAGGGCGTCGAGCGTCGCCATCACGGTGGCGTTGGCCGCCGCGCTCGAACTCTTGAGCCCGGAGGCCATCGGCACCTCGCTCTCGGTGCGAACCGTCCCGCCCGACACCGCCGGCATCCCCACCGCGCCGCCGTGGGCGTCGATGACGTACTCGACGCAGCGCTCGACCAGCCGCGTGTCCGCGTCGGGCGCGTCAGCGACCTCGCCGGTCACGTCCTCCCGGTCCGTGAACAGCGTCACGGTCGCGGTGGTGTACTCGTCGATGGCGAACGCCGCCCCCCGCCCCGTCGCCAGCGCGTTCAGGACCGTCCCGGCAGCCGGCGCTCGTGCTGTACCTTCCATCGCTCCACTCTCCCGGCCGCCGGTATTTACTATCTGCGAAAGCGGATACGGGCGAGCCGGCCTGCCGCCGCTTGCGTACGACCAACAAACCGGACGGTCATCGGTACACTCACGTCGCCGTCTGGTAACCGTCTGGTATGAGCGAGCCGTTTCTGGAAGCGACGATAAGCATACGCGGCGTCATCCGCCGCCCCGACGGCGCGGTCCTGCTGGTGCGGGAGGCGGACACCGGCAACTGGGAGCTGCCGGGCGGGCGCATCCGGCCCGACGAGGAGGTGCGGAACTGCCTCCGACGGGAGATTCGGGAGGAGACCGGGCTCTCCGTGCGCGTCCACCTGCCGGTCAAGACCTACTCGTGGCAGAACGGGTCCGGGGAGGGTCGGTTCGCGGTCTACTACCGCTGTACGGCCGACGACGATGGCGTGACACTGAGCTCCGAACACACCGAGGCGACGTGGGCCGACGACGAGACCGCCTCGGCGCGGCTGAGCGAACCTCAGTGGGCGGCGGTCGAGCTATCGGAGTCGCCCCGGAACGGCGACTGCAACGGGGGCCACTGAGGCCCACCCCGACGGCGTAGTCGGCGCTGAGTTCAGCTGGGACGGGAGCGTCGCGGGCCGAAGAGCCGGCCGACGACCCGCTCGCTGCCCAGCAGATACAGCAGCCGCCCGAGACGGGAGCCGATTCGCTCCCACCGGAGCGTGGGGCGGGCGCGACCCCCGAACTCGGTTTTGAACGCGAACGTGCCGTCCGCGAAGTCGGGCGTCGTCTCGCCGAAGTCACAGGTGCCGTAGCCGGCGTCGATACCCCACCGGATGGCGCTGCGGTAGAGGACCTCGGAGGGGAACTGCGAGAAATTGTCGGTGTCGTAGGCCGGCAGGAGGAGGACGAGGCGGTCCCGTTCGTCGTCCAGCACGGCCAGCAGTTCGCCCGCCGGCTCGCCGTCGACCGTCGCGCGGAACAGCTTCAACCGGTCCCCGAGATGTCGGAACAGCGCCCGGAGCAGCGGCGCCGACGCGCCGTCGCCGTCGAGCCGTGCCACGTGTTCGGCGTGGTTGGCCGCGAACGTCTCGATGGCATCGGCCGTCACCGGCACGTCGGTCGCGGTGACGCCGCGCTCGTCCGCCTTCCGGAGGTTCCTGCGCTTTTTCTGCGAGAGGTCGGCGGCGACGGCGTCCCACGGCCGGTCGGTCGCCACGACGAACCGGCAATCCCGAACGGACGGGTAGTACCCCCGCTCCCGGAGGCGTGCGGCGTATCGGACCGAGCGGTCGCCGGCCGGCCGCAGCACGTGGCCGATGGTCCGGCCGCCGGTCAGCGACGCCAGTTCACCGACCATCGCCTCGAAGACGGCGGCCTCGTCGGTGGCGACCATCGCGCCGTTGGTGCCTGGTTTGGCCGGCCCGAGAAACCGGAACGGCGTACCGGGCAGCGGGCGGAGGAACGCCGGGTGGACGCCGACGAGCGTCCCGCCCTTGCGGACCTGGACGTGCCGGCCGTCGGCGCCCGTCGCGTCCTCGTAGGCCCGGAGCCACTCGTAGCGCTCGAAGACGCTGCCGGTGGCGGACTGCTGGGCGACGATAGCGTTCCACTCGCCCTGTTTGACCTCGGTGATAGAGCGGTGGACCGAGGTCGTGACGTCTGTCATCGTCCCGGTGTTCAGCGGGGGGCGACCTAACTGTGCGTATTGTGGCAGCCTCGGCTCAGGTGGCTTTATCTCCCTGAAAGGTGAGGGGTGGGGTATGACCGAACTGGCCGTCGGCGTCGTCGGCGCCGGCTGGATGGCGACCGACTACCACATACCGGCCTTTACCAGCCACCCGCGGACGCGCGCGGTCGCCGTCGCCGAGCGGGACGACGACCGCCGGGGGGCCGTCGAGCGCGAGCTGTCGCTCCCCGGTTACGCAGACGTCGCCGCGATGCTTTCGGCCCACGACCTCGATGTCGTCAGCATCTGCACGCCGCCGAGCACGCACGAGGAGATATTTCTGGCCGCCGTGGAGGCGGGCTGTCACGTCCTTTGTGAGAAACCGCTGGCGCTGACGGCCGAGAGCGCCCGGCGGATGGCGGACGCCGCCGAGGAGCGCGGCGTCGTCACGCAGGTGGGCTATCTCCACCGGTACTACCGGAACTACGAGCGCGCGATGGAGCTGCTCGCGAACGACCTCCTCGGCGACATCGTCGAGGTGACTGTCGCCCACCACTCGGCGCCGCCGTCCGTCGGGTGGTATTACAACCCGGCGCTGTCGGGCGGTGGCGTCGCCCGCGACCTGTTCCCTCACACGCTCGACGTCCTCTTCGAACTGTTCGACGACGCCCCCGAGGTGACCGACGCGAGCGTCCGGTATCTCCGGGACCGACCGGTCGAGGACGCCGCCCGCGCCTCGCTCGACTTCGACGGCGTCCCGGTCGACATCTCGACGACGTGGACACAGAGCGAGGGCGTCAGTCGCGTCCTCGTGGTCGGCACCGAGGGGTGGCTGGAGTTCGATTCGATGGAGCTTGAGGGGGATGTCCACGGCCGACCGTTCGAGTTCCGGCAGGGCGAGTCCTCGCTGGTCGATATCGGCGTCGCCACGCTCTTTCCGGCCAGCGACGAGGACGCCCACACCGCACGCATCCACGACTTCGCCGACCACGCGGCCGACGGCGACACGGCGACGGTCGCGCCGGCGCGTCGCGGCGTGGCCGTCGCTGAGGTCATCGATACGGTGTACGACCGCTGTGGCGTCGACTGGGAGGGCGAGCGATGACGGTCCTCGTCACCGGCGCGACCGGCTTCATCGGGCTGAACCTGCTCCACTCGCTGGACCGGGACGCCGTGGCGATGGTGCGGCCGGCGTCGTCGACGCGGCGGCTGCCCGAGGGCGTCGACACCGTCGAGGCCGACCTCTCGGACCCGGCGTCGCTGTCGTCGGCGCTGGAGGGCGTCGACAGCGTCGTCCACCTCGCCGCGGCCGTCTACGACACTGCGCGGATGTCCGACACGAACGTCGCGGGGACCGAACGGCTCGTCGATGCGGCGGCCGACGCCGGCGTCGAGCGGTTCGTGTTCGCGAGCACCATCGGCGCACACCCGGAGGTGCCCGCGGCCGGCGACTCCGCCTACCAGCAGTCGAAGGTCGCCTCCGAGGAGCTCCTCTTCGGCCGTGACCACCCCTTCGAGGTGGCGGCCATCTACCCGACCTACATCTTCGGCCCGCGCGACTACCGGCTGACGCGCTACGAACACGTCCGCCCGATAGCGACGAACCGGCTGCTGGTCCCGCCGCTGTACACCGTCGACGAGTACAACATCGTCCACGTCGCTGACGTGGTCGGCGCCATCGACCACGTGCTGGACGGCGCGGCCGGCCGCCACCTGGTCACCGGCCCGAACCTCTCGAACAAGCAGGTCCTGGGTGCGCTGGCCCGGTACACGCCGGGCAAGTGCACCGTGGTCAACGTCCCCTACGGCGCGATTCGGTGGGGCGTCAAGCCGGCGATGGACCTGCTGTACCGGGTCGGCGTCTCGCCCGTGCCCGGCGAGGGGTTCGTCAAACGCGGCGACTACGGCACCGTCCGCGAGGGACTGACCGAACAAGCGCCGGTCCCGCAGCGACCCTGGGAGGCGGCGGTCCGGGACACAGTCGAGTGGTACGACTCGGTGGGTCTGCTGTAGCATGCGCGGACGTGACCCCGGGGAACGCTTGCGCCGCCGCTTCGCCGGAATCTAAACCTCGCGCTGGCGAGCTCGCTCGGGCGGCTCACCACGGTCCGGTTCCCCGTCCGGGACGTGGGCTGGACTGTGCTGGCCGCCCCGCCGCTGCGCGTGAAAGTCATCGAGAACGTCCGCGAGCTCCGGGGGTAGTCAGGCGGTGAGCCGGTAGACGACGCCCTCGTCCCGGCTGAGCGGGTCCGACGCGAGCGGGGCCCGGGTCCCCAGCACGTAGCTGTCCGAGCCGTCCTGTCCCAGCGAGAGCACCTGTATGTCCAGCCCGCCCTCGACCTGTAGCTCCCGGACCGGCCACGTGCCCGACTCCTGTGGCGTCGCCGCCAGCAGTCGGCCCGAGGCCGCTGTGAACGAACTGGTGAAGACGCCACAGAGGTACTCGTCTCCGAGCGCGTCGACGCCGCCGGTGTGGACGTGGCCGCCGATGACCGCGAAGCCGACGGCGTCGCCCTCCTCGTCGAAGTGCGGGAACTCCAGGACGGGGTCGACCAGCGGCTCGCCCCGGTCCGACTCGACCAGACATTGCTCCTCGGAGCTGGTCCCCAGTTGCGGGTCGTGGCAGTGGGTGCCCTCCTTCAGCGGCCAGCCGTAGTTGGTGCCGGCCTCGACGACGTTGACCTCCTCCCACGTGGCCTGGCCCACGTCGCCGGCGATGAGGCGGTCGCCGCTGAAGGCCATCTTCCACGGGTTCCGAAGCCCCCAGGCGTACAGTTCGTCACGACCGTCCTCCCCCACCAGCGGGTTGTCTTCGGGAACGGCGTAGGGCAGGTCGCCGGTCCGGCCGTCGACGTCGATTCTGAAGATGCCGCCCTTGAGCGTGTCGAGGTCCTGGGCGTTGTAGGGGTTCAGCCCGTCGCCGAGCGCGCCGTAGAGATAGCCGTCGGGGCCGAACTCCACCGTGCCGGCCTGGTGGATGGGGCGCTCCCACGGCAGTTCGAACAGCACCCGCTCGCTGTCGGGGTCGGCCCGCGTCCCGTCCGCGGAGACGCTGAACTCCGAGAGCCGCTCGACGTGGTCCAGCGCCGAATCGTCGCTGGGGGCGCTGTAGCGGACGTAGAACAGGTCGTTATCCGCGAACTCGGGGTGGAACGCGAGCCCGAGCAGCCCGCGCTCGTCGTAGGCAATCCAGTTCGGCAGCCCCTCGCCGAGCGCGACTAGTCGGTCGGAGAGGTCCAGAAACGGCGTCGACTGGAGCCCCTCGGCGTCGTGGACGTACACCTGCCCGGCCTGGTCGAGGATGAACCGCCGGTCGGCGTCCTCTTCGGCGGTGACGAGGGCACTCGGGGAGGTCAGTCCCGTCGCCACTTCCTCCAGCCGGACCGTCGGCCCCTGGTCGAAGTACGTCCTCGAGACGCCGTCCGGGCCGCCGCTTCTCGGCGTTTTGGTGCCGGTGTTCGAGGGGGTCCCGTCGGCGGCGTCCCGTTCGTCCGTCGAGCAACCGGCGAGCAGCCCGGCCGCCCCCACGGTACCGAGCGTTCCCAGCAGCGACCGGCGTGAGACCGCACGGTCAGATGAAGAATCGTTCATACGCATCCGATGCAGTATGAGTATTTAATCCTTGATGAGCAGTATGTGAGCGAACGTCTACTGAGTGGTGGCTAGTTCGCCGGCAGTCGAATCCTCCCTGACGCGGTGCAGGGCGTCCTCGACGCCGCCGACCGGTCGTCTAGGCCGGACCGGGGGCTGACGCCATCACGCTTCGCGCTGTCGAATCCGAGGGGAATACGGTCAATAATTCGACAATCGCAGTAGAAAATGGTATATTTGCTGGTAACCTACTGACTTAAAATGGAAACAGACCCGCCACCAACCGATATCGACGGCACGATGTCCCGACGGACGATGCTGAAACTCGCCGGCATCGCCGCCGCAACGACCGGGACGGCCGGCTGTCTCTGGCAGTCGGACTCGTCGGCGGACCGGCTCGGCTACGGCGGCGTCCCGTGGCGACTCGACGGCGGGGTGCCGGCGGCGTTGCTCGCCACGAACGCGCTCTCGCTCGTCGGCCCCACCGGCGGGCTGGTCGGCCACTGGCCCCTCGACGGGAGCGGCGACACCGCCGCCGACGTGGCCGGCGGCAACGACGGCGCCGTCCGCGGGACCCCTGAACAGGGGGTGGCGGGCGTCTACGATACGACTGGGTACGCGTTCGGCAGCGGTGCCGACGACTTCGTCGAGGTCGCGGACGCGGGGGCGTTGACGCCGACGGCGGCGCTGTCCTTCGGCGGATGGTTCCGGACAACGAGCGGCGCGAACGAGCAGACGGTGCTCCAGAAGGCCGACGCCCGCTACGGCGAGACGGGCTACGCCGTCGACGTGCAGACGCCCAACAGCCTCCGGGCCCACGTCGGCGTCGAGAGCGGACGGGCGTCGGCCAACGCCTTCGGCCTCGACACGCACGACGGCGAGTGGCACCACGTCTGCTGTACGTGGGTCGGGTCGCGGCTGGTCATGTATCTCGACGGCGAGGAGGTCGACCGCGACAGCTCGCAGTCGGGCGATGTCGTCCACAGCGACAGACCGCTGTACATCGGTTACGGCGACAACGGCTACACCAGCTACTACGCGATGGACGGCGCCATCGACGACGTGCGGGTCTACGACCGCGCGCTCGATAGCGGCGACGTCGCGGACCTCTACGGGGGCGTCGAGACTACCACACCGACGCCGACCGGGACCGCTACGCCCACGCCGACACCGACCGAGACGGCCACACCGACGCCAACTCCCACACCGACCCAGACCGCTACACCCACGCCCACGCCAACGGCAACACCTACGCCGACACCGACTCCAACACCCACGCCGACACCGACGCCAACGCCCACACCGACGGAGCCGTCGACGCGGCCCACTCCGGTGGCCCGCTGGGCGTTCGCGGAGACCGGCGGGACGACGGTGGCCGACAGCGCCGGGAGCAACGACGGCTTCGTCCGCGGTTCGCCGACACTGGACACCGCGGGGGTGTTCGACACTTCGGGCATCGCCGTCGGCCCCGAGGACTACGTCGAGATACCTGACGCGGGGGCGCTGACGCCGACGGCGGCACTGTCTTTCGGCGGGTGGTACCGAACTACGAGCGGCGCAAACGAGCAGACGGTGCTCCAGAAGGCCGACGCCCGCTACGGCGAGGCGGGCTACGCTGTCGACGTGCAGACGCCCAACAGCCTCCGGGCCCACGTCGGCGTCGAGAGCGGGCGGGCGAGCGTGAACCCGAGCGTCGCGACCCACGACGGCGAGTGGCACCACGTCTGCTGTACGTGGGACGGCGCGGCGCTGGTCATGTATCTCGACGGCGAGGAAGTCGACCGCGACGGCTCGCAGTCCGGCACCGTGGTTCCCAGCGGGCGCTCGCTGTACGTCGGCTACGGCGACAACGGCTACACCAGCTACTACCCGATGGACGGCGCCATCGACGACGTGCGCGTCTACGACGTGGCGCTGACCGCCGACCAGGTGGGCGCGCTGGTCGCGGACATCACGACCGAGGACCCGACGCCCACGCCGACGGAGACCGACACGGCGACCGCGACGCCGATTCCGAGCGCCGAGTTCGGCGAGCGCGGCTACGGGAGCTACGGCTACGGCGGCGCGACGGACGGAGACACCCAATGACAGATAATCACCAATACGAGACCCCGGCCGCTGGAACGCTGGACTGGGACGAACCGCTGAACCGCAACTTCGAACGCATCGACACGGACGTGGAGCTCAGGGACGCCGACGCCAATCGGTCGAACTACGTCGCCAAGGCCGGCGCGAAGTTCCTCGCGACCGACACCGGGAACGTCTATCTCGGCGACGGCGGGTCGTGGGTCCAGCTGGGCACCATCGGCGCGGGCGGCGGTAGCGGCGACGGGAGCGGCGTCACCGCACTGCTCCTCGACGGCCACGTCGTCGCGCTGGGCCGGAACAACTCCGCGCCCCAGTCCGTCGACCCGGCGACGACGGCGACGCCGATTCAGGACGCCCTCGACATCGTCGACGCGGCCGGCGGCGGCGAGGTTCGGCTCCCGGCCGGCGTCGTCGAGGAGACGGGCCCGATTCGCCCCTACGAGGAGACCCAGCTCCTCGGCCTCGGGGCCGATATCTCGAAGATAGCTATCACCGACCGGAGCGCCGACGGAATCCTGTTCGACCGCGAGTCGGGCGTGAGCCGGGTCAAACTGGACGGCTTCGCGCTGAACGGCCCCGCCGGCGACCAGCCGACGGGGGTGGCAATCCACCACACAAACCGCGACACCCAGGACCTCTTCGTGGGCCGGCTGGTCCTCTGGGGCTGGAACAACAGCGTCTACCGCGTCGACGAGGGCGTAGGGCCGTTCCAGTGTCGCCACGAGCAGCTCACCATCTACGAGTGCGACGCCGGCGACCAGGACGGCCTCTTCGAGTTCCGCTCGTGGTACGGCCCGGCGAACTGGTTTGGCACCATCGCCGCCTACCCCAGCGCGACCGTCAGCGGGCAGAACACGACGGTGTTCTTCTCCCGCGGCGGCACCCAGACCGTCGACTTCCTCACGATGGGCGGGTCGTCCGGCGTCGCCGTCGACCAGACGTGGGACAGCCACCTCCACTTCGGCAACGTCCACTGGGAGCCAACGACGAACCCGTCCGACCCGCCGGCTATCGTCCGCCTGCGCGGCCACGGCATCGCGGTCATCGGCTCCGTGAAACACGTCACCGGCGTCGCCGACTACGTCTACGAACTGGGCTACGACAGCTACAACGGCCGCGGACCGAACCGGAAGATACTGGGGCCCTACATCGAACTGGGCGCGGAGGCCGACATCGCGAACACGTTCGTCAACCTCGCCTACCCGGTCGACCCGGCCGAGCCGTCGCTGTACCAGGGGTCGCCCGACGACGTGACAGTCACTCACAGCGAGGAGGCGACCGGCGGCTTCCGGGCGCTCGGGACGGCGGGCACCGGGTTCTAGCGCCGCTTCCGTATCCCGTTAAGTACCCCCGGCTCACAGTGGTAGACATCCCTCATGTCCGATGACGCGTCGCGCGACGACCTGCTCGCACACGCCCGCTATCGTTACGATTCGGGGGTGAGCACGATTCGCAGTGTGCTCGCCCGTTCGACGGCCGTCGAACGGACGGCGTGGCACACGGGCGAGTGGCTCCACATGCGGACGCCGACGTCCAGGCACCCGCCAGACCCGGCGGATATGCGCGGCCGCTACGACGGCGAGGCGGTGCCGACCTACCCGGTCGAGGCCCATCGGGAGCCGTCGGTGTTCACCCCGGCGGGCGACATCAACCCCGTCCTGACCGCGGCCGACGTGACCGACTTCGGGCGCACCGACTGCGTGGCCGACCCGTTCCTGTTCGTCACCGCCGAGGGCGACTGGCACATGTTCTTCGAGATTTACACGCAGAACCGGGAGCCGACGGCCGTCATCGGACACGCCGAGAGCGCGGACGGCTACGACTGGACGTACGACCGCGTCGTCCTGGAGACGGACGAACACCTCTCCTACCCCTACGTCTTCCGGTGGGAGGGCGAGTACTACATGGTGCCCGACCGCTGGGCGAAAGCGCGGGGCCCCGCCGGCGTCACCCTCTATCGGGCCGAGTCGTTCCCCCACGAGTGGGAACCGGTCGCGGACCCGCTCCAGCCCGAGACGCCGCGGCACGACTTCAGCCCCTTCCGCTGGGGCGGTCGGTGGTGGGCGCTCATCGGCGACGGGACCGACCTCTATGCCTACTACAGCGACGACCTCGAAGCGTCCGACTGGACGCCCCACGAGGGAAACCCCGTCGTCCGGGACCGGCCCAGAGCGGCCCGACCCGGCGGCCGCCCGCTGGTGTTCGACGACCACGTGCTGGCGTTCTACCAGGACTGTGCGGGCCGCTACGGCCGGCGCGTCCACGCCTACGAGATAAGCGAACTCACGCCCGAACGCTACGAGGACGCCGAACGGGCCGAGTCGCCCGTCCTCGACCCGCCCGGCGGACTCGGGTGGAACACCGGCGCGATGCACCAGGTCGACCCGTGGTACGACGGCGACGGCTGGCACTGTGCCGTCGACGGCAACCTGGGGCTGGGGTATCAGGTTCTCGGCGAGCACCACTGGGCCATCGGTATCTACCGGGCCTAGGGGAGCGTCTGCGGGACCGGGTCGGGCGCGGTCAGCCCTTCGAGGAAGCCGATGCCGTAGTAGGCGTACTGCGCGGCGAGCATGACCGGCACGAACAGCGCCAGCGGGCTCCGGCGGTCGCGGTAGACCTGCGCGGTCGCGTAGCCGCTGACCAGCAGATACGCGAACAGGAGTAGCGGGACGTAGCGGGCCCGTCGGTTCGAGAGGTCCGAGAGCGCCGCGAGCGTCCCGCCGCCGAGGGCCAGCGAGGGCAGCGCCGAGTACCAGCGGACGACGGTCCCGTGGCGACGCTGGATGCGCGCCATCGCGTAGCCGTACGAGCGGGCCTTCCTCGTGAAGGCCCCGAAGTCGGCCGAGAGGTGATGGGAGACGGCGATGGCGGGGTCGAAGACGAACCGATAGCCGGCCTCGCTCAGGCGGAAGTGAAACTCCGCGTCCTCGCCGACGTTGATGTCGGCGTCGAAGCGGTGGTCCTCGAACACGTCCGCGTCGTAGATGACGTTGCAACACGCCACCGAGCGGACCTCCCGAACCCGGTCGATGGCGTGGGACTGGGGCGACCCGCCGGAGCCGAACACCGTCCCCTGCAGACTGCCGACCAGTTTCGCGAAGGGCGGGTCGTCGGGGAACGGCCGGTTCGGGCCGCCGACGCCGGCGACGTGGTCGTCCGCGGCCGCGATGCGGTCGACGTGTGAGCGCAGCCACGTCGCCGGCACCGCACAGTCCGAGTCGGTGAAGGCGACGTACTCGCCCTCGGCGGCGTCGATACCGCGGTTCCGGCACGCGCCGATGGTCCCGCCGTCGACGACGTGGACCGCCGCGCCGTGCTCCGCGGCGATAGCTCGGGTGTCGTCGGTGCTGCCGCCGTCGACGACGATGAGTTCGTACTCGGGATAGGTCTGGTCGGCCAGCGACGACAGGGTCTCACCGACGGTTCGTTCGGAGTTGTAGGTGACGACGACCACCGACACTAGCGGGTCGGTCGCGCCGCGTGGCTCGCTGGACACGGGGTAGCAGTCGACGGGCCGTCGAATAACGCTATCGGTGCCCTACCCCATGCCGCGGCCGGCGGTGCCCATGACCCGCAGCCCGCCAGTGGCCGACGTTCCGGTCACGTCCACCTCGGCGGGTCGGCCGAAGTAAAACGAGGGGCGGCCGCCGTCCAGTCTGCCGGCGACGTTGACGACGGCGTCCCTGACGGTGCCGCGGCCGCCCGGCGGCCCGAACCGGGCGTTGCCGGCCCCCTTCGAGAGTTCGTACACGTAGTCGACGGCCCCCGAATCGACCACCACGTCGTCGAAGCGGGTCGCGCCGTCGGGGCCGATGCGGACGAGCGACGCGGGTGTAGCTCGCTGGTCTTCCGGTTCGTAGTGGAGTCGACCGACGTGGAGCCGGCCGTTCCGCGTGTCGACGAGGCGCCCGGCCGAGCCGCCGACAGTTACGTCGTCGACGGCGAGTTCGCCGCCGCGCTGCGAGAGGAGGGCGCTGTTGGCCCCGCTTCGGTCGGCGGACGGGTAGGCGACGATGGTGCCGAAGCTGTTGGCCGGGCCGTAGGAGGAGCGCCACTCGATGAGCGCGTCCCGGTCGCCGGCGTCGCAGTCGTCCATCCGGAGGAAGTCGTGGCGACACTGGAACGGGCCCACGCCCCTGTCGACGCGGTAGACGCTGTCGTTCCACGCCCAGCAGTAGAGCCGGCCGATGTAGAAGTCCGCGGGGTCGGAGACCGGGGTCGCGCCGTTGTCGAGGAAATGTATCGCCACGCCGCTGTCGGTGTCCGGCCCCGGACCGCGGAGTTCGAAACCGTCCAGCTGGACCCGACTGGCCCGCGGCTTGCGGTCGAACCGGATACCGTCGGTGTTCGAGTCGACGATGTGTAACACGGAGGCGTTCATCCCGAACCCGTAGATGCCGGTGTTGGGGTGGGGACGGACGGGTCCCCGCTCGGTGATGCGCCCCGGCGGGAGGTAGACGCGGCCCCCGCTCCCGGCAATCGCGTCCAGCGCGTCCTGGACTGGCGTCTCGGTGTCGTCGGCCTCGATGGTCGTCTGTTCGAGGTTCTGCCCGACGGCCACGACGTGGCCGGCGGCGAGGTCCGTGACGGCCGTCGGCGTGGTTACCGTCTCGGTCGGCACGCCGTCACCACCCCAGAGCGAACAGCCGGCGGTCGTCGAGGCGAGCAACAGCGCGAGATACGAGCGGCGGGCGAGCGGTGGCGTCACCGGACCCACCTACAGAGGGGACGAGCGAGGGACACACGTTTCCGGGTACTCACCGCCGATAAAAAGCGTTATCGGCACCTGGACGGGCCTTACCCGGCGGGCCGGCTGCGGGCGCTCCGACGGTCGGACGTGTGGAACGGCGTCCCGCACGGCCCGGAAAGCATAACATCGGACTCGGTGTAGAGTAAGCCGAACCTATCCCACAGCCGCGTGGCGACTATCTCTCATGTCAGACGACCGCCCCTCACAGACCGCCGCAAGCGAGCCAGGCCCATCCTACAGCGTGCTCGGGTGCGCGACGGAGCATCCGACCCACCTCTTCCCCGTCCGGACGCCGTTCAACCACCGCTCGTTCGACGCGCTCAACGCCACCGCGGCCGACCTCGACGTGGTCTCGCCGACGCCCTTCGCCCCGCCGGTCGGCCCTTACTCCGAGTACCGTCACGTGCCCAAGACCGAGCGGTGGGGGTCGTATCAGGCCCACTACCCGAGATACCTCTACGCGCTGCCGAAACGCTACGCGTACCAGCTCTCGGGGGACTCCCTGCAGAAGCGTGTCACGCGCTACGTCGAGGACACCTTCGAGACGCCACACGACGTGGTGCAGGCCTGTAGCTTCTATCTCGACGGCTACGGGATGCTCAAGTACTGCAAGCGCCACGACGTGCCGCTTGTGGCGCTGTCACACGCGGGCGACCTGAAGAACTTCGAGCGGTTCAACGACACCGTCCAGTCGTACATCCGCGAGACCATCGACTACGCCTCGGCGGTGTTGACGGTCAGCGACGAGCTCTCGGAGGTGGCCCGGCGGTTCGCCCCCGCGGACAAGGTGACGACCCTCCCCATCGGGGAGGACCCCGAGAAGTACCCGACCGACAGGCGCGAGAAGCTCCGGCGGGAGCTGGGTATCGACCCCGGGACGAAGCTCCTGTTGTACGTTGGCCGCTTCGAGAAGGAGAAGGGCGTCAAGGAACTGGCCGCGGCGCTGGACCGGCTGGACCGCGACGACGTGACCGTCGCCGCCGTCGGCCACGGCGGGGCCCTCCGGTGGTGGTTTCTGGACCGGCTGGGCGAGCTCTCACACCCGGCCCACGCCTACTGGGAACTGGACCCCATCGCCGTCCGGCGGCTCCACGTCGCGGCGGACCTGCTCGTGTTGCCGAGCCACTTCGAGGCGCGCCCGACGGTCATCTACGAGGCGATGGCCGCCGAGACGCCTGTTCTGGCGTCGAACGTCGGTGGCATCCCGGAGATGGTCGTCGACGGGGAGACGGGCGTGCTAGTCCCGCCCCACGACGCCCAAAAGCTGTCCGAGACGCTCGACTATCTGCTGGACGACCCCGAGCGCCTGCGTGCGATGGGCGCGGCCGGCCACCGGCGGCTGCTCGACAACGAGTGGACGTGGACCCGCCACGCCGAGCGGCTCAACGAGATTCACCGGAGGGTCATCGATGAGTGAGCCGCGCGTCAGCGTCGTGATTCCGACCTACGAGCGGGCCGACGTGGTCGGTCGGGCCATCGACAGCGCGCTCGCCCAGACCGTCGACGACATCGAGGTCGTCGTCGTCGACGACGGGAGCAGCGACGACACAGAGACGGTCGTCGAGTCGTACGACGACGAGCGGGTGCGGTATCGCGCCCACGGGACGAACCGGGGCGTGAGCGCCGCGCGGAACACCGGCGTCGCGGCCGCGAGGGGCGAGTACGTCGCCTTCCTGGATTCGGACGACGAGTGGCTCCCGCGGAAGCTAGAGCGCCAGCTGGCGACGCTTGCAGGCCGGGGCGAGGAGTGGGTCGGGGCGTACTGCGACGTGGCGACGGCGGGTCTCTCGACCGCCGGCCGCGTCGCGTCGTTCGTCTCGGAGACGCTCTTTCGCTCCCGGGCCCCCCGCGAGGGCGGCCGGGAGCTGGCCGAGGCGCTGCTGTCGATGCAGGTGTTCATGGGGCCGGGGTCGACGCTGCTGGTCGAACGCGCCGTCCTGGCGGAGGCCGGCGGCTTCGACGAGGGGCTGTCCATCTACGAGGACTGGGACCTCGTGCTCCGGGTCCTGGCGGTCGGCAAGCTGGCCCACGTCCCCGAGCCGCTGGCGCTGACTCACTTCACCGGCGACGCCCCCGCGGAGGCCTACGTCGAAAACGACCGCCGGTATCTCGAACGGAACGCCGAACTGGTCGCCGCCCTCGAAGCCCGCGGGGTGCCCGTCGAGCGGGTCCACCGGATGGGGCTGGTCGGGCACTACCTCGCGGAGGGGCGCTTCGGCGAGGCCCGCGAGTACCTCGACGCGGCCACCGTCGCGCGGCCGAAGAACCTCGCCCGGCTGGCCTTCTGGTCGGTGCTGGGGCTGGGCGTGCTGGCCGGGGGGCGGCGATGAGCGAACCCTACGACGTGCTGGCCTGCTGTATCCACCACCAGAGCCACCCGCTACAGGTGCGCTCGCCGTTCAATCACCGCTCGTTCGACGCCATCAACCGCACCCACGCCGACCTCGACGTGGTGGTGCCGACGCCCTTCGCGCCGCCCGTCGGCCCCCATTCGGAGTACGCGAAAGTGCCCAGAACGGAGCGGTGGGGCACCTACGTCGCCCACTACCCGCGCTTTCTGTACCTGGTTCCCAAGCGGTACTTCTACCACGTCTCGGGGGACTCCCTGCAAAAGCGAATCCCGCGATACGTCGACGCCACCTTCGAGACGCCCCACGACGTGGTCCACACCTCCGACATCTACCTCGACGGCTACGGCCTGTTGCCCTACTGCCGCGACCACGACATCCCCCTCGTGGTCAACAGCCACGCCGTCGACCTCCACAACTTCGAGTCGTTCAACGACGGCGCACAGCAGCGCATCCGCGAGACCATCGACTACGCCGCCCGCATCCTCGTCGTCAGCGACGAACTGGCCGACGTCGCCCGCCGCTTTGCCCCCGCCGAGAAAGTGGAGACGGTCCCTATCGGCGCCGACCCCGAGATGTTCCCGACCGACCGGCGCGCGGCTATCCGTCGGGAGCTCGGCATCGACCCGGAGACGAAACTGCTGCTGTACGTCGGGGCCTACACCGAGCAGAAGGGGCTGCGGGAACTGGTCGAGGCGGTCGACGCGGTCGACCGGGAGGACGTGATGCTCGTCACCGTCGGCCACGAGGGGGACCTGCGCTGGTGGCTGCTTGACCAGTTGGGCGAACTCTCACATCCCGCCCGGTCGCTGTGGCGGCTCGACCCCGTGGCGCTGCGGCGGTGGCAGGTCGCCGCCGACGCCGTGGTCCACCCCAGCTGGACGGAGGGGCGCCCGACGGTCATCTACGAGGCGATGGCCGCCGGGACGCCGGTTGTCGCCTCGAACGTCGGGGGCATCCCGGAGATGGTCGTCGACGGGGAGACGGGCGTGCTGGTCCCACCGAACGACCCGGCGACGCTGACCGCGACGCTTTCGTCGCTGCTGGACGACCCCGAGCGACTGCGTGAGATGGGCGCGGCCGGCCACCGGCGGCTGCTCGACAACGAGTGGACGTGGGGCCACCACGCCGAGCGCGTGACCGAGGTCCACGAGGCGGTGATGGACGAATGGTGACCGTCTCCGTCGTCATCCCCTACAGCGAACGGTTCACGCCCCCGGAGATGCTCGAAGAGGCCAAAGGGACCGTCTCGGCCCAGTCGGTCGACACCGAACTCGTCGTCGTCGACGACGTGGACACGGGGCCGGCCGACGCCAGGAACGCCGGTCTGGAACGGGCGAGCCACCGCTACGTCGCCTTCCTCGACGCCGACGACCTCTGGGAGGCCGACAAGCTCGAACGGCAACTCGACCGGATGGCCGAGACGGGCGCGGGGTTCTGTATGGAGGGCGAACCGATGTCACTCGACGAGTTCGTCTATCGGGTGCTGGCAAACGAGATAACGTCGTTTACCTCCTCCATGCTCGTCGACACCGACCAAGTGTCGGCGACGTTCGAATCCGGCCTCGACCGGGGCGAGGACCGGCTGTACGCCCTCGAAGCGGCAAGCGAGGGCGGGGTGGCGTTCTGCCCGTCGCTGTTCTCGCGACGGCGCCACGAAGGGAGCATGATGGCCTCCGGCATTCCGACCGACGAGTACGTCGCGGCCTGCAAGCAGTTCGCCTACCTCGTCGACCGGCGGGTTCCCGAGGCCCACCCCTATCTCGATATCTACTACGTCCAGATCTTCACGACCGTCGGGCGAGCTCTCCACGACGAGGGCGAGCACGACCGCGCCGTCTCGTATTTCATGCGGGCGCTCCGCATCTCGCCACACCCGTACACCCTCTGGTATCTGCTCGTCACTCTCGGGACTCGTGTGCTCCCGTGAGGAACCGTAATTTTAATTCGCCGATTCACGAGAAGGGGATATGGACCGGAGCGATACGTTGGACGGAGTGATGGGGGAACCGCCGGCCCTCGGCCGCATGCCGACCCAGCGGCCCGGACGATGACGGCCAGCGAGGACGACATCGGCGGGCCGGTCGGCAGACCGACGATGCCGCGACAGTTGAACTTCGCGCGGGCCGGCAGTCTCCTGCTCGGGCTGGAGCTCGTCGGGGTCGTCGTCGGGTTCGGCTCGACGGTGTACTTCGCGTCGGCGCTGGGTGCCACCGCGCTTGGGGTGTTCTTCCTGTTCGAGGCCACGCTGAGCACGCTGGGGACGTTCGCCGACTTCGGGCTGAACGGGGCCATCGAGAAACGCATCAGCGAAGGGGCCGACCCGGGCGCGGTGCTTTCGGCGGGCCTCGTCCTGAAGGGGGTTCTCCTGGTGGCACTGGCGGCCGTCGTCGTCCCACTGCGTGGCCCCATCGACGCCTACGTCGGTACCGCCGTCGTCGTCCCACTGCTGGTCGCGATGGCGCTCTCACAGCTGGCGTTGCTGTCGATGCACGTGCTCCGGGCCGAGTTGCGGGCCGACGAGACGGCGGTCATCCAGTTTCTCCGACTCGCCACGTACGTCGTCGTCGCGGTCGCGCTCGTACTGTTCGGCGCCGGGCCGCGTGCGCTCATCTACGGGCTCGTCGCGGGCTATCTCGTGATGCTGGTCGGCGGGGCTGTTCGGGTGTCGACGAGACCGACACGGCCGACGATGCGACAGTTTCGCACCCTCCTCGACTACGCGAAGTTCAACGGCATCTGGGGGCTGGGCGGGCACGTCTACAACACCATGGATATTCTCGTCATCGGCCTCTTTCTGTCGAGCGCCCACGTCGCGGCCTACGAGCTCGCGTGGCGGGTGACGGTGATGACCGGGGTCGTCGGCGGCGTCGTCGCCAACACCGTCTTCGCCCAGATGAGCGCGTGGGACGCGAGCGGTCAGCGGGACCGCATCGCCGCGACGGTTCGGGACGGCCTGCTCGCGTCGCTCGTCCTCGTCATTCCGTCGTTCGTCGGGGTCGCGTTGCTGTCCGACCGGATCCTCGGGCTCGTCTTCGGGCCGGAGTTCCTCCTCGCGACGGTCGCGTTCGTCGTGTTGATGGGCGAGAAGCTCGTCGCCGCGGTGAACAACGTCTTCGACGCGACGGTGCGGGCGGTCGACCGGCCCGACATCGGGGCCTACGCGACGGTCGCATCGCTTTCGTTGAACGTCGTCTTGAACTTCCTGTTGGTCCCCCGGTACGGCCTGCTCGGTGCCGCGGCCGCGACGGGCACGGCGATGGCGATAAACACCGCCGTCCTCGGGCTGTTTCTCCGCCGGGTCGTTCCCGTTCGGTTCCCCACCGGTCCGGTCGGGTGGTGTGTCGGCGCCGCGGCGGTGATGGGCGGCGTGGTGGTCGCCGTCGGGAGCCTGCTCCCCGAATCGCTCCCGGCGCTCGTCGGCCAGATAGCGGCCGGCGGCGTCGTCTACGGCCTCGTCGTCCTGGCCTCCCCGACGCTGCGAACGAAGCTGTTCGCGACAGTTCGGAACGCCGGCGCCTGACCCCGTGAGTGGAAATGTATATGACGGTTCCCAGCCGTTGGAAACCTATGTCCAGTTCCGTCCCGACCCGCCTCGGACGGCAGCTGCTCGGGTCCGTCCGTGGGACCCTCGTCCGCGTTCACGGTCGCACGGGCATCGGGGCGGCCGGCGGGCGCTCGCGGAACGCGATTCTGATGTACCACGCGGTCGACGAACCGGCCGACGCCGGCTACTTCGGGAACGTCACCGCCGAGCGGTTCCGGGAGACCGTGCGGTACGTGACCGAGCACGCCGAGGTCGTCCCGCTGTCCGAGATTACCACCCGGGGTGCGCGCCAGCGCGTCGCGATTACGTTCGACGACGCGCTGAAATCCGTGCCCCGAAGCGCGCTGCCGATACTGGAGGCGTTCGACGCCCCGGCGACCGTCTTCGTCAACCCCGAACTCGTCGGCGACCCGGATCCGGAGCTCGTCCGGCGCCGCCTCGACATCGGCGGCGAACCCGGACAGGTCGTCGTGACCGACTCACAGCTCCGGGAGCTCGTCGACAACCCGCTTATCACCATCGGGAACCACACTGGGAGCCACGTGGACCTCTCGACGGTCACGGACGAGGCGACGCTGCAGGCGGAGATCGTCGACGCGAAGGCGACCCTCGAATCCGAGTACGGAATCGAGGTGTCCGCGTTCAGCTATCCCTACGGCGCGTCGAACGAGCGGGCCCGCGCGGTCGTCGAGGACAGCCACGACTACTCGGTGACGACGGCGCCGTTTCTGGTCGGCCCCGGCGACGGAACCCACGGGATGGGGCGGCTGAGCGCCCACGAACCGCCCCGACGGCTCCGGTGGGAGCTGACACCGGCCAGTGACTTGCTCAACCGACTGGAGTACTGGGGTGCCGGTGTCGGATGACAGACGGGGACAGCTACACGGTCCGGGCGGCCGAGTCGACCGACGTCGACGGCTTCCTGTCGCTCCACGGGACGGTGTTCGGGACGTGGCCACGGGACGTGGCCGAAGCGGTGTTCGAGTGGAAGTACGCCGACCAGCCGGCAGTCGACCGGATGCCGGTCGTCGTGGTCGAACACGAGGGCCAAATCGTCGGTGCCCGCGGCTACTTCGCGATGCGCGTGGTCGCCGGGTCCACGCGGCTGCTGGGACTGCAGTCGACGGACCTGATGGTTCACCCCGACCACCGAGAGCGGGGGCTGTTCACCCGGATGACCGAGTTCGGCCTCGAACGGTTCGGCGGCCCGGAGACGCTCTTTTTCAGCTTCCCGGGACCGGAACCGCGACGGGGGTATCTCAAGCGAGGGTGGACGGAGGTCCCCAACCCCGAGTACGTCCAGTTCTTCGACGTCGGCCGGCAACGGGTCGGGTGGCCGCCGAACCCGCGGGCGCTCGCCAAGCGACTCTACCAACCCCTCTACGACGGCTACGTGGCGGCCCGGACGCTCGGACAGCGCCACACCCACGACGTGACGGTGGCCGACGAGCTACCGGCCGAGACCCTCGCGGAACTGGCCGACAGCCGGGAGCCGGACGGCATCCACGCCGAGCGGTCGGCCGCGTTCTACGAGTGGCGCCTCTCGCATCCGCTGTACGAGACGACGACGTATCTCGCACGGCGGGACGGGCGCGTCGAAGCGGCCGTCGTCGTCGACGAACTCGACGGGCGTGGTTTCCTGCGGGAAATCCTCCCCGCGGCCGGACGGCGGCGGGCGTTGTCGGCGCTCCTCGCCCGCCTGCGGGCCGACCGTCCCGCGGCCGAGTCGCTGACCGCATGGCCGCCCCGGGCGCATCGCTCGACGCTCCGTCGCGCCGGCTACCTGTCGAGCGACCGGACGCCGTACCGGTCTGGCGACCACGATATCGTCGTCAAAGCCCCCGCGGACGGAACAGTCGGGGGGCTGTCGGTCGCCGATCCGACGAACTGGGCGCTGCAACTCGCCGAGCGGGACTACTGAGGCGTCGTTCGGTTGTCGCCGTACATCCCGCTGTGGCCGTCAGTCCCGTAGTACACCCGAACGTCGTCGGTCGTGTACACCTTCCCCCGCGTCGCGTCGGCGGCCTCGAAGCGGGGCCGGCTGACGACGAACCGGTTCTGCTCGCTCCTCGCGAGCCCGGTCCCCAGCGCGACCACGTGGCCGGTCCAGCGTTCCCGCACGACGAGGTAGGTCGCGTCCGTATCCAGCCCCCTCGGTCCGGCCCGGAGCGGCTCGGTCGCGTTGAACCGGCTCGTCTCGAAGGCCCGATTCGTCACGCGGTCGGTGGCGGTCCGTCCCGCGCCGTAGCGGTCGAGGAACGACGCCGTCGTCCGGGTCGCCCGGAACTGGTCGTCGGTCATCGACACCTGCTCGCGGGGCTCCTCGATGTACGTCTCTGAGAGGTCGTCGGACGCGAGCACGGTAAACGCCGTGGCCCCGCCTATCGCCGCCACGAGGACGACAGCGACGGCGGCGTACTGCCGGTCGACGGCGAGCGTGCGCCGGAGGCCGACGGCGACGGGGAAGATAGCGACCAGCGACACGACGAACTTCAGGCGCTCTATCTGCGGAATCGGAATCGGGAGTGGGAGCAACAGGGCCGACAGGCCAAGTCCGGCGACCGTGAGGGTGAAGCCCCGCCGGTAGGCCCGGAGGTCGTCGAGCAGTTCGTAGCCCGCAAGCAGCAACAGCGCCCCGAGCCCGCACGCGTAGAGGCCGGTCGGCGTCAGCAGCCACGCCACGGCCCTGTCGAGGGTGTCGACGGGCAGCGCCGTCCCGTAGGTGTACAGGACGGACCCGGGCACCGTCGCCACGTCGAACAGCACGCCGGCAGTCAGTTCGACGATGCCCACGGTGATGAGACTCGGGGAGTACGACCAGTACACCAGCATAAACACCGCGCCGAGGACGCCGGGGAACAGCCAGCGGTATCGCAGCCAGCGGACGCCGTCGCCGAGCGACCCGCCGAACAGGTACGGCCGGACCAGCGCCACGGGGACGGCGACCGTCGCGACGGCGGCAAAGAGGATGTAGGTGAGGTGGTGAGTCACCACCATCGTGGTCAGGAGCGCGACGACGAACACGGAGAGGCGCCGGAAGGTCCGCTCGTCCGCGGCGTGGCGCAGCCGGCTGTTGAGATACAGCGCCCCCAGAATGAGGATGCTCGCCAGCGCCTGCGGGTAGAAGTACAGCGCGTGATACGAGAAGAACTCCAGGACGGTCACCGACAGCGCCGCGAGCAGGCCCATCCGCCGGGAGTCGAACACCGTCCAGCCGAGCAGGTACGCTATCGGGACGACGGCGGTCAGCAGCACGCAGCCGGTCAGGACGAGGGCGTCGTAAGCCGGCAGCCCGGTGGCGTATCTGACCGCGCCGACGAGGAAGTGAAACACCGGATAGAGGTCGTACCCGTGGGGAATCGCCGTCGTGTATCGGGTCCGGGCCAGCGTGTCGACGGCGGTGACGTGGGCGAAGGTGTCGGTGCCGCCGAAGTAGAAGCCGGTCGTGACGTACTTCCCGAGGCGACCGGCCAGAAACAGCGCACAGAGCTGCGTCAGAACTGCCGGGACGTAGGGCTCCCCGCGGAGCTGCAGTGCCACGGCGCCGAGCCCGAGCGGGAGGACGGCGGCGAACGCCAGGAGCCGCGACCCCGACAGCGCCGTGACGACGACCGCGCCGGCGGCGAGCGCGACGATAGCTCTCGTGGTGTGACCCGGCGGCAGCCGGCGCTCGATGTCTGGACGGTCGCCCCGCGAGGCGAAAAATACCAGGAGCGCGACGACGGCCCCGACGAACGTGAACCCGGCCCGCAGCAGCGTCGGCCGCGGCAGGAGGTCGAGGAGGTCGGCGGCCACCAGCCCGGTAGCCGCGAGCAGGCAGACGGCGACCGGGACGGCGGCGGGGCGACGAAGCCGTGCGAAGGAGACCACTGTTGTCGGTGCTTTCGCCGGTACGGTCAAAAGTGTTGCAGTCGGCGAGCAAGCGTCAGCTACCGGCCACCAGTCGGCAGGGACAGTGGGTGTGGCGCTGTCGCCTCTCGGGACGGGTGACGAGGCTGAGAGTCCGTGCGCTCACCCGACGGCTACGTTCACTCCCAGGAACGCAACCGTCGGTCAGTTAGCCCGGCGCGTCGGCCACCGCGGCGCGCGGACGAACTGGACCAGCACGACCAAGCCGACGACGCCGCAGACGGCCGCCGTCGCCAGGAGTCTCGTGGTGATGGTCAGCTCCGCGAGGAAGTTGCCGAAGCCGGTGGTGTCGTCGTAGGGGTACGGCGGGAGTATCGGCCACAGGAGGAACGTGAACTCCTCGACGCGCCAGTAGTAGAGGGCGACGTACGTGTCCCCGATGAGGTGGCTGACGTACCCGAGCCCGAACGCGAACCCCACCTCGGGGTAGCTGCGGTGCCACGCGACGGCGAGGACGACGAGCGACAGCGGGACAGCGACCAGCAGCGAGTGGGCGAGCGAGCGACCGGAGGGGACCGCCGCGAACCACCACGCCAGGGGCTTGTCGACGAAGTCGGCGAGCTGTGTCCCGATTAGAACGGCGACCAGTTCCGCCTTCGAGATGCGGCGACCGAGCAGGAAGCTGCAACAGACGAGGAGAAGATAGCCGAAGGCGAAGTGCGTCCACGGGAACATCTTGGTAGACAAACGGAACCGCGGGTCTTGAAGCCACACGGATTGCGTGGCAGCCCCCGTGACGGACCGGATACGGAGCGACGAAACCCGGCGCGGCGGTGCCGGTGCGGTTATACCGGTCGGGCGAGTAGTGGCGCCAGATGACGACGCCACGACAGCGCCGGTTCCTCTTCGCCCAGGTCGGGTGGATGCTGGCCGGTATCGCGGCGCTCGCAAGCGCCGGCGCACTGACGCTCGAATACGCGTTCGTCGTCGGGTTCGTCGGCCTCGTGGTCGTCACCGCGCTGACCACACCGGTCAACGCCACCGTGCGCTGGCGGGCGCGCCTGCGGTGGCCGCTACTGGTCGGCGGGCTCGTCTTCGCCGTGCTGGTCGGGCTCCGGTCGGTCGCGAAGTTCTTCGGCACCCTCTAGCCGGCAGGTGACGACGAGGTCGTCGCCCTCGACGGTCGCTTCGACGCTGACTGGCACGTCCAGCCGGCGGGCCAGCCCGACGCCAAGGACCGACGCCACGGGGTGGTCGAACAGTTCGCCCGTCCCAACCCGGCTATCGGTCACGGTCACCGTCGCACCGTCCTCGGCCGCCGTCGCCCGCGCCGCCCCGGCGAGTTCGAGGTCGCTGACGAGCACGTCCACCAGCACCGCGAGATGGTCGGTCAGCGACTCGCCCGGCGCGGCCTCGACCGTCGCCAGCAGCCGTCGGCCGACTGGGTCGAATTCGTCGCCGGCGACGACGAGCGTGACGCCCTCGTCAGCCGGGACGTAGCGGGACCGGCCCGCTCCGACGCGTCGGCGGACGTTGCCAGCTATCGTCTCGTACACGTCGGTCGTCACCGCCGTCGAGAGGGTCGGCTCGCCCATCACGAACCGGAGTAGCAGCGCGACGAAGACGGCGGTGCCGCCCCACGCGACCAGCAGCGTCTCGTAGGCGGGGACGGCGAACGCCGCGGCGAGGAGGCCGACACCGAGGACGGCGAATATCGGCGCGGGGTTGCGGCTTCCGACGCGGTCACGGAGCCGGCCACCGGCCGCGAGGTCCGTCTCAGCCACGCTCTCCCACCGGCCCGGCGACAGGGAACGCTGTCATACTGCTGTACAGCCGTGCCGCCCGTTTAGCTGTTGTCGTCCTCGCGCAGCTGTTTGAGCGTCGGATGGCGGTTCAGCACGTGCATCATCAGCGACATGATACACAGCAGCAGGCCGCCGAGGATGAACAGGAGCCCGGTCGCCAGCGGTGCCGCCGTCAGGGTGCCGGTCTCGGCGTACCGGACGAACAGCGACACCGAGACGACGACGCCGAGAAGCGTCATGAGGCTGCCCGGCAGACCGATTATCAACAGCGGGCGGCCGTACTCGACGGTCCAGAAGATGTTCCGAAGCAGGTCCATGCCGTGGGAGAGCGACCCCTGCGAGCTGGCGTTTTCCACGTCGTAGGAGATGGTGGTCGCCACCTCCGCGACGCTGAGCCGGTTTCGGTGGGCGTGATAGAGGATGTCCGTACTCGCGCCCATGTTGTTCCCGATGGCGGGGTCGGCGGCGAGCGAGCGGATGGCCGTCCGGCTGTAAGAGCGGTAGCCGCTCTGCGTGTCGCGGATGAACCCGCTCGGCCGGAGGGTGCCCATGCTGGCGTTGGTGAGGTTGTTGATGAGCGCCAGCCCGACCGAGCGGACGAACGGTATCCTGGTCGTTCGGTCACCGACGTAGCGGCTCCCGATGACGATGTCGGCGTCGTCGCGGACCTGCGTCTCGACCAGCCTCGGCACGTCCGCCGGGTCGTGCTGGCCGTCGGCGTCGATGACGACCAGGTGGGCGGCGTCCAGCCGCGCGGCCTCCCGGAACAGCGTCTTGAGCGCGCCGCCGTAGCCGCGGTTTCGCTCGTGGGTGACGACCGTCGCGCCGGCCTCGCGGGCGCGTCCCGCCGTTTCGTCACGGCTCCCGTCGTCGACGACGAGCACTTCCTCTGCGTAGGGGAGCGCGCGCTCGACGACCGCCGCGATGCTGTCGCCGGCGTTGTACGCCGGGATGCCGACGACCACGGAGGGGTTGTCCGGCGACTGGTTCCACAGCTCCGGGATAGCGATGACCGTGTAGTCGGCCTCCGCGAAGGCCGCCGCGGTCCGGTCGTAGTCGATGCGCGGGCAGTCCCGCGTCTGCAACACGATACCCGTCATCCCCCGCTCGCGCGCCGCCTTCGACAGCAGTCGGTGGAGTTCGAGATGCGAGGCCCACTTCGACGGCGGGGCCAGCACGACTGTCCCGAGCATCTCCAGCACGTCGAGGGCCTCGCTGTCGGCCTCGATGCCTTGCGTCGTCACGAGCACCGGGTGACCGCGCCGACTGGCCCGGAGTGCGGTTCGAACGACGGCGTCCTCGTTGCTCGGCGTGAGGATGACGCCGATAGCCGCCCCCTGCATCCCGCCGCCGGTGGCCGTCTCCGGGGTGGTGAGCAGCCCGCCCCCGGCCGCGTCGTCGGTTTCGCTCCCCATCGACAGCACCGCTGTCGACCCGTCGGGGCCGGTCCACTCGGAGCGGTCCGGCTCGTCGGTCGCGGTCCCGGCCACGTTCTCGACTGTCGGCTCGGGGAGCGCCTCCGCCGGCCCGACGAGGTGGTAGCTGACTCGCCTGGCGGCGTCCGGTTCGACGGTTCGCTCGACGGTGAACGTGCCGCCGCTGTAGGCGGCGCCGTCGTCGAATCGCACCTCGTGGCCGTCCGGGACGGTGTCGGTCAGCGTCACCCGGACCGGCGTCTCGGCCGTCGACCGGAGTTCGAGCCGCACGAGTCGGTCCCCACCGTCTAGCTCGACTGCGGACTTGTCGATAGATACCGCTCCGCTCTCAACGCGTTGTGTCTCTGGTCCCACTATGTCATCACCTGTAGCGTCCTCCCAACAGTTACGTACCAGTTGACGGCCGTAGGAGTTATATAGATGCCGACGACTGCCGATTTGTCACTGGGGCGTGACAGAAAGCCAGAGCTGGACGCGCCGGAGCGGCGAGTCGGCGCCGGTCCGGTAGAGCCGGTAGGTCAGCCGGAGGCGCTCACCGAGTAACGAGGGCCGGACGGTGTGTCGGCGGACGGTCCGCTCGCCGCCCGACACCTCCACGTCGAACGCGTCGAGGCGCTGGGAGTCCGTGACTCGCGCCGTCTCGCCGCTGACGTTCACCCGCTCGATGGTGGCGACGACGCGCCCGTCGAAGCCCGACCCGTTGGTGGTCCCCACGCCGACCCCGACTGTCACCGGTTGGCCGGCCGTCACAGTCGACGGGTAGTTCCCCGCGACCAGTTCGCCCGACTCGTTCTCCCCGAGGATGTAGAACTCGGTGACCGTGCCCTGTTCGGTCGACTCGGTGGCGACAACCCCGACGGCCCCCGCGGCGGCGGCGACGACGACGAGAGTCAACACGACGCCGGCGGCACTCCCGCCGACGACCTGGCTCGCACGCGCCCGGACCGCGGCCGCGTCCGCGCCTGCCTGGACGCTCACCGGGAGCCGCCGGCGGCGATACCACGCAACGGCCGTCGAAACGAGGGTGAACAGACACAGCCCCGCGATTACCGGCGTCCGCCCGAACCCCCAGACGGTGAAATCGAGGACGCCGCCGACCGACGCGACCGCGACGACGCTGCCGATGACGCTCAGCCCGAGACGAGCGAGCCAGGCGGTCCCGGTCCCCGGGCCGAGCGCCGTCTCGCCAGCGCGGGGGAACACGGCCGAGACGAGCGCGTAGCCGGGGACGAAGAGCACGAACGGGAGCCCGACGGCGATGGCGAGCGGACGGACGGCGCCGGCCGGCGAGAAGGCGACGAGAGCCACCAGCGCGACGCTCGCGACGACGGCCAGCAGGTCGACAGCGAGCACCCGGTCAGCCACACCCGACTTCTGCATAGGCTCCATCCGTCGAGCACCGATAAAAAGACACGGTACGTGGGGCGGAGCAGGTCACAGTCGAGCGGCTACCGCCGCGTCGGCGTGTCCCGCTCCGAGGGGTAGTGTCCTCGCCGGCGGCGACGTGACAACGCGCCGTTTTTGCCCGCCGAGCCTGAAGAACGGGTATGAGTAACCGTTCGGACATCGCGCCCGACACCGTCTCGGTCGAACTCAGCGAGGAGGGCGTCGCCGTGGAGTATCTCGACGGCCGGACCGCCTTCTACCACGGCGTCCCCACGAAGGCCGAGGGGAGCGTCACCACCGCGCCGGGCAAGGACACGCACGTCCTCATCACCGACAAGACGGAGACCTCGGGCATCATGGTCTACGTCAACGACCTGCGGACCCACGACGACATCATCGAGGAGAGCGGCGTCGGCCGCGTCATCCTGGAAGACGGCGAGGAAGACGAGCTGTTCCCCGGCGTCACCGTCACGGACCGTCAGATGCGCGTCGAGGTGACCGTCGACTACGACGTGACCGACGGCCGCGTGTTCGTCTTCGAGGAGGACGAGATGGGCGCGCGGAGCTTCGAGATAGTGCCGGTCGAGGAGTGAGTACGGCGAGCGAACGGCGTGAGTGAGCCGTTTTTCGCGCACGTTTTTCGGTAAGCGGTGGCCACCGGCCACCCGAGCCGAAAAAGGTGCACGCCAGATGGGCGCGCGAAGCTTCGAGATAGTGCCGGCCGAGGAGTGATACTGGTGGCTGTAAGTTCGTAAAGATATTCGCCACCTCGGGGATGGCGAATTCCTTCAGTTTGTTACAGCCATCAGTATGAGTCACTGCAGGTACGAGGGGTCCTCGTCGTCGCAGTTTTCCTCGTGCTTTTCCGCGTCGTCGCGGTCGTCAAACATGAGGCCGCAGGTCTCACATTTGTACCAAGTCATCTCGTCGCGCTCGGTAGTGACAACCATATGGAATACTCTATCGCCGGGAGGTAAATCGCTTTCGCGGGTGGGCACCGTTCGAAGGGCCCGCCGCATGGGCCCGTATCCGGCCAACGGGAACCCTCAAGAGGACCGGAGCGCTAGCCGCTGACATGAGCGGGAACGGCGGGAGCGTCGAACTCACGGTCGAAGGCGCCCACAAGCGCGACGCCGGACGGGGCATCGCTCGCCTCCCCGAGTCCGTCCGCAGCGAACTGGGCGTGTTGAGCGGGTCGCCGGTCATCGTCGAGGGCGAGGGGACGACGGTGGTGAAGGTGTGGCCGGGTGAGGGCGACGGCTCCACGGTCCGCATCGACTCGGACACGCGGGCCAACGCCGGCGTCAACATCGGCGATACGGTCCGGGTCCGGGCGGGCTCGGTGACGGAGGCGACGGATATCGGCATCCAGCCACTGGAGCCCCTGCCCGGCACCGACGAGTACGCACACACGGTCAGGACGCGGCTGGTCGACCGGATGGTCCAGGCCGGCGAGCGGACCCACATCGACGGGCTGGGGACGTTCGTCGTCCGGACGACCGAGCCGGACGGCGCGGTGCGGGTCTCGCCGAGCACTGACGTGACCGTGTTGCCGGCCATCGACGACGGCGACGACGCCGGCGACACCGAGCGGTCCGCGTCGCCGGTGGGGGCAAACGCCGGGACGGCCGAGACGGCGACGGGCGTCAGCTACGAGGACATCGGGGGGCTGGACGAGGAACTCGACCGCATCCGCGAGATGATAGAGCTGCCCCTGGCCGAGCCCGACCGGTTCCGGGAGTTGGGTATCGACCCGCCCAGCGGCGTCCTCATGCACGGGCCGCCCGGCACCGGCAAGACGCTCATCGCCAAGGCCGTCGCCAACGAGGTCGACGCCTACTTCGACACCATCTCCGGCCCGGAAATCGTCTCGAAGTACAAGGGCGAGAGCGAGGAGCGGCTGCGCGAGGCCTTCGAGCGGGCCGAGGCCGAAGCCCCCGCTATCCTCTTCGTCGACGAGATAGACTCCATCGCCGGCTCGCGGGACGAGGACGCCGACATGGAGAACCGCGTCGTCGCCCAGCTGCTGACGCTGATGGACGGCCTCGAAGACCGGGGCCGGGTGGTCGTCATCGGTGCGACCAACCGCGTCGACGCCGTCGACGACGCGCTGCGCCGGGGAGGGCGCTTCGACCGCGAGATAGAAATCGGCGTCCCGGACGAGGGGGGCCGCCGCGAGATTCTCGACGTCCACACCCGCGAGATGCCGCTGGCCGACGACGTCGACCTGGACCGCATCGCGGCCCAGACCCACGGCTTCGTTGGCGCGGACCTCGCCTCGCTGACGACCGAGGCGGCGATGTCGTCGCTGCGGGCAGGGCGTGACGGGAGCACGGAGGACGGCGACGAGCCGGAGAGCGAGGGGCCGGCAGTGACCCAGGCGGACTTCGACGCGGCGCTGGCGGTCGTCGACCCCAGCGCGATGCGGGAGTACGTCGCGGAGACGCCCGACGTGGGCTTCGACGACGTGGGCGGGCTGAGCGAGGTCAAACAGACGCTGACGGAGGCCATCGAGTGGCCCCTCGAATACGGCGCCCTGTTCGACACGACGAACACCGACCCGCCCAGCGGCATCCTCATGTACGGCCCGCCCGGCACCGGCAAGACGCTGCTGGCCCGGGCCGTCGCCGGCGAGAGCGACGTGAACTTCATCCACGTCGCCGGCCCCGAGATTATGGACCGCTACGTCGGCGAGAGCGAGGAAGCCGTGCGGGAGCTGTTCGAGCGGGCCCGACAGACGGCCCCGAGCATCATCTTCCTGGACGAGATAGACGCCATCGCGAGCCACCGCGGCCAGGGCAACGAGGTGACCGAGCGGGTCGTCTCCCAGCTACTGGCGGAGCTCGACGGCATCACCGAGAACCCCAACCTCGTGGTGCTGGCGGCGACCAACCGCCGGGACATGATAGACGACGCCCTGCTGCGACCTGGGCGGCTCGAACAGCACGTCGAGGTGCCAAACCCGGACGGCCCAGCCCGGGAGGAGATTCTGTCGGTCCGCACCGAGGGGAAGCCGCTGGCCGAGGACGTGTCGACGGCGGAGCTGGCCGCGGAGCTGTCCGGCTACTCCGGGGCCGAGATAGCGGCGGTGGTCCGGGAGGCGTCGATGTTGGCCATCCGGGAGATGGCCGCCGACCTCGGCCCCGCCGAGGCCAGCGAGCGGGCCGACGAGGTCCGTATCACCGGCGACCACTTCCGGCGGGCGCTGGAGCGGGCCGAGGAGCGGTGACTGTCGGGCGTGAGCCCCGGTCCCGATGAAGTCCGCGTCGCCGTCTGTGGCGGGAACGAGTAGGTACTGAGAGGAGTTGGATTCCGAGCGGCCGGTGAGACGGCGTCGCTGGCGAGGAGCAGTGAAAGGCTGTCCGGACAGCCTTTGGCGGACGAGCGACGCCGTGTGGCCGAGCAGCGAGACGGGCTAAGTTACCGGCATCGACGTGAAAAGCGCCTTGCCGGCGATTATGTGTTGGCGTCCACGGTTATAAAGGGCGCGGTCACCGCCGGTCCGACAGCGCGGGGAACTCCTCGCGCACGTCGGCCACCGTCTCGGGACTGATGTCGGCCGTGACCAGGGCGGGGTCGTCGTCGGAGCTCGCGAGTGGGGTGCCCCACGGGTCGTACACCGTCGAGCGGCCAAGCAGCTCCGCGTCGTCGAACCGGCCGACGCCGTTGGCCGCGGCGACGTAACACTGGTTCTCGACGGCCCGCGTCCGGGGGAGTAACTGCCAGTGCTCGACGCGGGGGTAGGGCCACGCGCTCGGGACCGCGACCAGGGTCGCGCCCGAATCGACGAGCCGGCGGTACAGCTCCGGGAACCGGAGGTCGTAGCAGGTCGTGACGCCGACGGTAAACCCCGCGAACTCGACGGTCGGGAGCGACTCGCCGGCCACGAGCAGGTCCGACTCGGCCGAGTCGTAGCCAAAGAGGTGGTGCTTTCGGTACACCGCTTCCCGGTTCCCGTCGCGGTCGAGAAAGACTGACGTGTTGGCCAGTCCCTCCCCCGCCGGCACGTCGTGGCCCGCCGCCGCGCTCAGTTCGAGGTCCTCGACGAAGCTCCCGGCGAGTATCCCGATATCGTGGGCGGCCGCCAGCTCCCCGAGCGCCGTCACCGTCTCCCCGTCCAGGCGCTCGGCGTTGCGCTGGTAGGCGTCGAAGGCGAAGTAGCCGACCGTGAACAGCTCCGGCAGCACGACCAGGTCACAGCCAGCGGCGGCGGCCCGCTCGACGGCGTCGGCCGCGCGCTGGCGGTTCGCCGCGACCGCGGACGGTTCGACGGCTATCTGAGCGAGCGCGAGCTTCATGCTTCGACTTCGAGATACTCCGTGAGCGCCGCTTCGAGGTTCTGGAGCTCGTCGTCGAGGTTTCGCTTGAAAAAGCGCTCGATGCCGGGGAGCTTCCCGTCGACGACGAACCTGTTTGTCACCCGGGTCCCGCCGTCGCCGGTCGGTTCGAGCTCCTGTTCGCCCTGGACCCGCAACACCTTCGACCGACCGACGAAGCGGACGTACTCGGGCTCACGTCGCTCGACGTCTTCGGTCTCGATGGCGATGGTCCGGTCGATGACGGGAATCGGGAGGCGCACGTGCCAAGTCACGTGGTCCGCGTCGTGGACGTCCCAGTCCTGTACGACACTTATCGGCCGGGCACGCTGGTCGGGGTCGCCGATGAACTCCCACACCGCCTCGGGGCTCGCCGCTACTGTCATCGTTCGTTCGACCCGGACAGTCATACCACGAATCAGGCGTGCATCCGCATGAATCCACCGACTGGTCGGCTCTGCCGACGCCGGCGCGCCGCGGTCAGCTCGTCGTGACGCGCCAGGTGGTCGAGCGGGCCCGACCCCACTTCTCTATCTCCACCTCGTCGGCTTCTTCGGCGAGACGCGGGAGGCGGGCTCCGACCTGCTTCGACGAGAGCCCGAGCTGAGAGGCGATGTTCTTCGCGCGGAAGTAGCTCTCCCCGCGCGAGACGCTCTCACGGAGGTACTCCAGAATGCGGCGGTCCTCCTCGCTGAAATCCACCATACCCCGAGTACGTGCCGAGCGTTATTAATGGTTGCTTTTAGCACATCATTCGGCGTAGGCGTGAATGGCCACGAGCGACAGCGACGCGGCCACTATCGCCACTCCGAAGGCGATACCGCTGTTGGTCAACAGCCCCGCTGTGTCGAGTCCCTGCGCGTGGCGGACGGCGTAGTTGTAGCTGCTCACGGCGGTCACGCCCGCCCCCAGAACAGCGACGATGCCAAAGAGCGCACCGAGGCCAACGCCCATGTCGGTTGCCGACTCCGTTGTCATGCCCGTGCGTTCCGCCCTGGCACACTTAGTTCATTCGGGGCCGGCCAGAGGACATATATCGGACGACGGCCAGGAGTGGCTAATGAGAGAACTCGGGCGGTTACGGCAGGTCGGTCTCGTCGCCCTCGTCCTGGCCGGGAGTATCGGCGGCGCGTTCGCCGTCGGCGCCATCGGCGTCCCGGCCGTCGAGAGCGTCGAGAACCGGTTCACCGGCGTCTCGGAGAACACGACGACCGTCGGGACGGCCATCACGGTGTCGAACCCCAACCCCATCGGCGTCTCCCTTGGCGGGACGACGATCAACTACACCGTCTCGATGAACGACGTAGCCATGGCCAGCGGGCAGAAGCGTGGCATCGCCCTCGACCGCGGGAACACGACGCTCCAGCTCAGCACGCGGATGCAAAACGGCAAGATACCGGCGTGGTGGGTCAGCCACATCACCAACGGCGAGCGGACACAGGTCACTATCGACGCCGACATAACCGACTCGCTGGTGGGGGGTCGGTCGGTGACGCTCACGCAGAACCGGGAGATAGAGACCGACATGTTGGGGGCGTTCAACTCCACGGAGACGCGCCCGGTCAACGCCGACAGACCGTTCGTCTCCGACCCGGTGCTGTACATCAACGAGACGCGCGGGTCCTGGGACCGGGAGGGCGTCACCCGTTCGGAGACCCCGATGGAGATGGCGTTCGACGTGTACAACCCCAAGCCGGTGCCGTACGCGGTCAGCAAAATCGGTTACACGACGTATATGAACGACGTCCGTGTCGGCTCGGGCGAGACCGACAGCGAGGAGCTCATCATGCCCGGGGAGCGCGAGACTATCGGCGTCCGGAACGTCATCCGGAACGAGCGCCTCGACGAGTGGTGGGTCACGCACCTCCAGCGAAACCAGAACACGACGATGTACATCGACTTCTACCTCGTCGTCGAGGGCGGGGGCGAGCAGTTCCGCATCGACCTCGACGCCATCGACTACGAGACGGCCATCGAGACGGACATCTTCGGCACCAAGGCCCAGTACCCGACCGGCGGGGATGCCGACCCGAGCGGTGACCCGACAGCGGGCGACAACAGCTCCGAGGACTCGGCAGGCGGCACGGCGACGCCGTCAGACGAGACATCGACCGATAGCACTGCGACGCCGACCGACGGAACGCCGACCGACGACGGCGGCATCATCGGCATCTGAGAGCTACGCCACGGCGATTTCGACGAGCGACATCCCCCCGTCGACGGCCGCCTGGAGGTCGTCTCGCAGTTCCGCGCGCGTCGTCGGCCGGTAGCTGTCGATGCCGAAGCTCTCGGCGAAGGTCCCGAACGACGGGTTCGTCAGCTGGGTCCCGAACGACTCGCCGGTCTCCGCCCGCTGTTGCTCCGCGATGAGCCCGTAGTCGTCGTCCGTGAACACGACGACGGTGTACGAGCAGTCCAGCCGGGTAGCGGTATCCAGTTCGGCGGCGTTCATCAGGAAGCCGCCGTCGCCCGTCGCGGCGACCACCTCGGCGTCGACCGCGAGGTCGGCGGCGACGCCGCCGGGCACCGCGATACCCATCGAAGCGAGGCCGTTGGAGACGATGCAGGTGTTTGGCTCGTAGGTGGGATAGTTCTGTGCGATGGCCATCTTGTGGCTCCCCACGTCGGAGACGAGCACGTCCTCGGGAGCCAGCACGTCGCGGAGGACCGGGAGTACGCCCTTGACGGTAAACGGGGCCTCCGCGGCGGGGGTGGCGGCTACGTCCGCACGAACTGCCTCGCGCATCTCGGCGTACCACTCGTCGTCGGTCGCAGGCTCCTCGGCGCGGGCCGTGAGCGCGCTCAGGGCCTGCCCGATGTCCGAGACGACCTCGATATCCGGGTGGTACGCCTCGTACACCTCCGCGGGTTCGCTGTCGACGTGGACGATGGGCGTCCCCTCGCAGTGCCACTCCGCCGGGTCGTGTTCGGCGATATCGTACCCGACAGTGACGATGAGGTCGGCCGTCTCGATGGCCGACAGCGCCGCGCCGTCCCCCGAGTCGAGCGTGTACAGCGACCGCTCGTCGTCGTCGGGGACCGCCCCCTTTCCCATGAACGTCGAGGCGACCGGGAGGTCGAACGCCTCGACGAAGTCCCCCAGCTGGGCGGCCGCGCGCGTTCGGACCGCGCCGTTCCCGGCGATAGCCAGCGGGCGGTCGGCCTCGGAAAGCAGCGACGCCACCGCCTCTATCGTCTCCGCGCTCGGCGCTCCGGCCCGGACGGGGTCCCGCTCGGGAAGCGGCTGCTTCTCCGTCGTCTCGGCGGCGATGTCCTCGGGCAGTTCGAGGTGGGTGGCGCCGGGTTTCTCCGACTCGGCGACCTTGAACGCCTTGTGGACCGACTCGTGGACGATGTCGGGGTCGTCGAGCTGGGTGTTCCACTCGGTGATAGGCTCGAACAGCCCGACCACGTCCAGCGCCTGGTGGCTCTCGACGTGGAGGCGTTCGAGCCCGCCCTGTGCGGTGACGGCGACGAGCGGGCTCTTGTCGAGGTGGGCGTCGGCGACGCCGGTGAGGAGGTTCGTCGCGCCCGGGCCGAGCGTCGCGAGACAGACGCCCGCCTGGCCGGTCAGGCGTCCGTGGACGTCGGCCATGAACGCCGCGCCCTGTTCGTGACGGACCGGGACGAAGGTAATCGAGGAGTCTCTGATGGCAAAGAGCAGGTCGGCCATCTCCTCGCCGGGGAGCCCGAAGACGTGGTCGACGCCCTCGCGTTCGAGGCACGCGACCAGCAGTTCGGCGGCGTTCATCTATTCGACCCACACCGTTTTTCGGTTGGTGAACTCGCGGATGCCGACGGCGGACAGCTCCCGGCCGTAGCCGGACATCTTCACGCCGCCGAAGGGGACCCGTGGGTCCGACTTGACGAGCTGGTTGACGTAGACGCAGCCGGCGTCGATGCGCCCCGCCACCCGCTCGCCCCGCTCGCGGTCTTCAGTCCAGATACTGGCCCCGAGCCCGTACTCGGTGTCGTTCGCCTTCCGGACCGCTTCCGCCTCGTCCTCGACCTCGTAGACGGCCGCCACGGGGCCGAACAGCTCCTCGCTGTCGGCGGGACAGCCCTCTGGTACGTCGGTGAGGACCGTCGGCGGGTAGTAGGCGCCCTCCCGGTCGAGCGGCTGGCCGCCCGTCTCGACCGTGGCGCCGGCGTCGACGCTGGCCTCGACCTGCTCGTGGAGGTCCGCGAGCAGGTCGGGGCGGGCCTGTGGCCCGATGTCCGTCCCCTCCGCCGTCGGGTCGCCGACGGTGAACGACTCGACCGCCGCGACGAAGCGGTCCAGGAAGTCGTCGTAGACGTCCGTGTGGACGACGAACCGCTTGGCGGCGATGCAGGACTGGCCGCCGTTCTGGTTGCGGGCCCAGGCGCCCGTCTCGACGGCGGCCTCCAGGTCGGCGTCGTCGAGCACGACGAACGGGTCGCTGCCGCCGAGTTCGAGGACGGTCTTCTTGAGGTGGTCGCCGGCCGCTGAGGCGACCGCGCGCCCGGCCGGCCCGCTCCCGGTCACCGTCGCCGCACGCACGCGGTCGTCGGCGACGATGTCCTCGACGCGGTCGGAGGGAATCAGCAGCGACGTGAAGACGTCCTCTGGATAGCCCGCCTCGGCGAAGACCTCCTCGATGGCCCTCGCACAGCCCGGGACGTTCGAGGCGTGTTTCAGCAGGCCGACGTTGCCGGCCGTCAGATACGGGGCCGCGAAGCGAAAGACCTGCCAGAACGGGAAGTTCCACGGCATCACGGCCAGTACCGGGCCGAGCGGCTCGTAGACGGTCTTCGCCGACGACCCCGGCGGGCTCGGGTGCGCTTCGGGCGCGAGGTGTGCGCTCGCGTGGTCGGCGTAGTAGTCACAGCCCCACGCGCACTTCTCTACCTCCGAGACGGCCTGCTCGACCGGTTTCCCCATCTCCTCGGTCATCGTCTCGGCGTACTCTCGCTTGTTCTCTCTGAGCACGTCGGCCGCCGCCGAGAGCAGCGAGGTCCGCTCGCGCAGCGGTCGGTCCCGCCAGCGCTCGAACGCCTCAGTCGCCCGCTCTATGGCCGCATCGACCGCCGACTCGCCGTCTTCCTCGTAGGTCCGGAGCGTCTCGCCCGTCGCCGGGTTGGTTGCTCGCATGGTGCGAATCGTTCGGCCCGGAGACGGATAAAAATTTCAAGCAGCCGATAACTCTCGCGGCCCCGTCACTGAATCGTCGTGTGTTCGGACTCCTCATCGAGCGCGAGGTTCGTCGCGATTTCGGCGTTCCGGACGGCGTACTCGGCGGTCTGTTGGAGGCTCACCAGCACTTCGCGGACCTGGAGCAGGGCCTCGTTGTCCATCTCGGGCAGGTCCGTGAGGATGTCCTGTTCCTTGTCGTCGATGCCGGCGTAAGTCTTGCGGACCTGGATGGCGGTGTCGTAGTCGCGCTCGACGGCCGCCTGGACTGCGAGTTCGGTTATCTCGTTTACCTCCTCGGTGAAATCGCGGATGCGCCGCATGGTGGAGCTGTCGACGTCCAGCGAGTGATCGTCGGTCTCCAAGGCGATTTCGGCGATGTCCTCGGCGTTGTCGGCCGTGAGTTCGAGGTTCTTCGCGATGGAGCGGTAGCCGATGAGCGGGAAGCCGTCGTCGAGTCCCACGGCCCGCGCGAGGTTCGGGTTCTGGTAGGAGGTGAAGATGAGCCGGAGCAGGAGCACGAATATCTTGTTGGCCTGTCGCTCCCGGTTCAGAGCCCGCTGCGCGAGGTCGGGGTTGCCGTGGGCCAGCGCCTTGACGGCCTCGTTCCGCATCGTCGAGCCCGTCGACTCCAGCCGTTCGAGCAGGTTGTTGAGCGTGAAGTCCTCGGGGTCGACCGAGCAGCGAATCGTAATTCTGTTCGGCGTCTCCTCGATGACGCCCAGCCCCATCAGCTGGGTCTCAGCGTTGTAGACGGCGTTGATGTGGGCCGATTCGAGCGTCTGGTCGTCGGGCGCCTCGACGTGGATGATTCGCCGGCCGAGGACGTACTGGGCCACGATGGCCCGCTCGACGGCGTCGGCGTCGAGGTTCTCCGCGTGGATGACGGCCTCCGACTCCTCCTTCTGGACGGATTCGGGTAGCACCGTCAGCGTCCCTTTGCCACCCATCCGCAGCGAGACTTCGTCCCCCTTCTCGACGTCGTGGGCGCTCGCCCACTCGGCGGGAAGCGTCATCGCCAGCGTCGACGGCCCGAGTCGTTGAACTTTCCGCGTTTCCATACGCCCTTGGTTACGCACCGAACACCTTAATCTTCACTATACGGCATATAATCTGCCGGAGTATATACAATCGTTTGGGGCGCCGGAGCAAGACCCCACAATCGTCAGTATCAGGCCTGGACTTCGACGAGCCGGCGCTCGTACCGACCCACGCGGACCTGTATCCAGCCGGCCAGTTCGGCGTCGATATCCGGGTCGCCGCTGTCGACCCGCAGCGTCCCCAGCCCGTCGAGCTTCCGCCGGGAGGCGACCACCTCGATATCACACCGGGCGATGACGGCCGGGGAGAGCTGCTGGTTCCCGCGCCCGAAGACGAATCCCTGCCCGCCGATAGGCGAGACGACGATGACATTCCGGTCGCCCAGCGCCGCGAGGATGTCGGATTCGGCGGCGTCGCGCGCGACGACCTCGCCGTCGCGCCAGACGTCGACGCCCAGCGTCGTCCCCTCGAAGCCGAGCCGCTCCTTTATCGCGCCGACGGTGCTCCCCGGACCGAGGACGTACGTGACGCCGTCCTCAACGCTCTCGGCGACGCCCTCGGCGAGCGTCTCGACGGTGCCGCCCCCGAGCTGTTTCGCCGACTGGCGCTGGTCCGCGACCGGCACCGTCGCCACGGCCCGGAGTTCGGTCACCACCTCGCCGCCCCGGAAGGCGTCCTCGTCGATGTCGTTGACCTCGGCTGGCTCGGTCTCCGAGAACGTCGCGGCGATGCGGCCGGCCGCCCGCGGCGAGACGCCGAAGACCGACGAGTACACCTTGACGCCGGCTGGCACCCCGAGCATCGGCGTCTCGGCGTCGAGCTCATCGAGCGTCTCGGCCACGTCTACGGCGGTGCCGTCGCCGCCGACAAACAGGATACAGTCCGCCGCTCGGTCGACGAAGGCCCTGACCGCCGCCCTGGTGTCCTCGCCCGTCGTCGCGTCGGGGTCGGCCGGCTCGCCGACGACTGTCGGGTCGAAACCGGCGGTCCTGACGACGGACTCGCCCATCGGCTCGCCGTAGGTCAGCACCTCGATGTCCCGGCCGACCGCGGCCAGGGCCGCGACGGCCTCGCGGGCCCGCTCGGGCGCTCGTTGCTCCGCGCCCCGTTCCCGCGCCTCCGCGACCTTCCCGTCGGTACCCTTCAGGCCGACGCGACCTCCCATCCCGGCGATGGGGTTGACGACGACTGCGATACGGCGCATACCCCGGCGTACTGTACCCGGCGGCAAAAGCGGCCCGGGAGCGTATCATTCAAGACAGCGGCCACTGAAAGGGCGGGTATGTTACAACTCCTCGCGTCGGGCGTCCAGCCCGGTGTCATCAACGCCTCGGGCGCCTTCATCACTCTCGGCGGCCTCGCGCTGACGTTCGGCTGGCTGGCGTACCTCTACCGGTAGTCCCGCCCGCCGAGCGTCTCACTCCTCGACCCGGTCGACCCGTTCGCGGAGCCACGCCGCCGCCGCTTCGACCGCCTCCGGGTCGGTGCCTTCCAACCGCACGGTGACGTACTCGCCCGGGTAGCTGCCGACCTTCACCGGGAACCGGTCTCTGACGCCCTGTATCCGGTCGAGGAGAGCGCTCTCGGGTTCGGCCGCGTCGACGGTGACGACGTGGCGCTTCTCGCCCTCGAAGTCGTCGGCCACCTCGGCGAACATCCGCTTCATCTCCGTGGGGACCCCGGGGAGGACGTAGCAGTTCTCGACGACACAGCCAGGGGCGACGCCCTCGTGGTTCAGGAGCGGTCGGCTCCCCGCCGGAATCTCACCGGTCCCTTCGGCCAGGTCCCCGTGGCTGTAGCCGCCGTGTTCGTCCAGCCATTCGATGGCGTCCTCGCTCTCGACGACATCGCGGCCGAAGGCGGCCGCGACCCCCTCGATGGTCACGTCGTCGTGGGTCGGCCCCAGCCCGCCGGTGACGATGACCGCGTCGTATTCGGCGTGGTACTCGTTGACGACGCGGGCGATATCTCCGGTCCGGTCCGGCAGTGTCGTCATCCGCTCGACGTAGACGCCCCGGTCCCGTAGCTGTTCGCCAAGCCACGCGGCGTTCGTGTTGACCGTCTCGCCGACGAGCAGTTCGTCTCCGACTGTGACCACCGCAACGCGCATGAGACCGGGTTGGGCTGCCGGCTACAAATACTGTCGGACCAAGGTTGAAATACCGGGCCGGGACCAGCCCCGCTGTGAGCTTCGTACTCGGACGGGAGGGAGACATCGAGGCCGGCCACGCGGGTGAGTTGGGGACCTACCGCGCCCTCGACGGGAGCGAAGGGGCGCCGCTGCACATCGACCTCGACGGCCCACACGCCATGCTCGTCGTCGGAAAGCGCGGCTACGGGAAGTCCTACACGCTGGGAGTCATCGCCGAGGCGCTCGCGCGGGCGGCGGGGGTGGCCCCGGTCGTCATCGACCCGATGGGCGCCTTCGACACCCTGGAAGCGGACGCCGACGGCGAACCGGTGCCGACGACAGTCGTCGAGAAACCGGCCGTGACGCCGGCGTCGCTCGACCCCAAATCCTGGTGTGCGCTGCTGGGGCTCTCACCGGAGAGCGGCGCGGGCGCGCTCGTCTGGCAGGCCGCCGGGCGCTGCGAGACGCTCGCGGCGATGCGCGCCCACGTGGCGGACGCCGACGCGCCCGGGACGGACAAGCGCGCCGCGACGAACCACATCAGCCTCGCCGAGTCGTGGGGGGTCTTCGACGTCGACGGGATGACCGCCGGGGACCTCGGCAGTGACGATATTACGGTCGTCGACGTCTCAGGGCTGGACGCCGCGCCGATGAACGCCATCGCCCGCGGCGTCGGCGAGACGCTGTATCGGGCCCGCGTCGACCGGGACATCCCCCGGCTCCCGTGGGTGCTGGTCGACGAGGCCCACACCTTCTTCGACGGCGTGGCGCGGTCGGCACTGGAGACGATACTCACGCGTGGTCGCGCACCCGGTGTGAGTCTCGTCATGGCGACCCAGCGGCCGAGCGTCGTGCCGGAAGTGGCCGTCTCCCAGTCCGACATCATCGTCTCCCACCGGCTGACCGCCGAAGCGGACCTGGAGGCGCTGGACGCCGCCCGGCCGACGTATATGCAATCCTCGCTGGGGGAGCGACTGCCGACCGAGCCGGGGGAAGTCGTTATCATCGACGACTCGACGGAGACGGTCCACGCCGCACAGATTCGACGCCGGGCCACGCCCCACGGCGGTGACAGCCCGAACGCGAGTGACGTGCCCGTCGAGTGAGTGGCGCAACGTCCCGACCCGCTAGCGGGGCGAGCCGTCGATGTCGTCTGGGAGACGGTCTGACGCTGCCGGCCCGTGGTCGCTCGGCGACGACAGCTGTCCGTCCAGAAACTCGACGGTAACGTCGTACGTGTCGTCGTAGTGAGCGCCGGCGAACGGGAAGCCGTGGCCGCCCGGAACCACACGGTGGTCGACCGTCGTCAGCGGGTCGAGCGTCTCCGCGAGTATCGCGGATTGCCGCGGCGGCACGACGCCGTCGTCCTCGCCGTGGAGCAAGAGCGTCGGCGGCATCGACATATCGGCCTGCTCGACCGGCGAGGCGAGGTCGTAGGCCGCGGGTACGTCCTCGGGCGACCCGCCCAGATACGTCTCCCGGCGGTCGTCGTGTCCCACGCGGAAGTCGTAGATACCCGCGTAGCCGACGACGGCCGACAGGGCCGACGACGCGCCGGGGTACTGGTCGGGTTCCAGCGCCGGGTCGTCGGCCGTCGCGGCCGCGAGGACGACCAGGTTTGCGCCGGCGGAGTGGCCGACGGCGGCGACGCACTGTGGGTCCGCCGCTTCGCACTCGGTCCGACACCACGCGACGGCCGCCTTCACGTCGACCAGCGCGGCCGGGAACGTCCACTCCGGCGCGAGCCGATACTGGGGCTCGACGACGAGATAGCCCGCCTCGGCGAGGTCGATGGCCTGGCGGGCGAACTCGCCCTTGTCGCCGACCGTGAAGCCGCCGCCCCTGACGAGCACGACGGGCGGTTTCGGCCCGGTCGCCGCCGCGTCCTCGTAGACGTCGAGCAACAGCGTCTCGCCTTCGCCCTCGTGGAAGGGGATATCCCGGCGGACCGTGACTGTCGTGGCCTCTGGTGCGTTCACGGACGGCATTCCGGGCGAGGCCGGTAAAAATATCCCGGGGCGTATACGGCCGCTGTCGGGCCGAGACGCACCGATAGAACAAAGAGGACAAATGAACCACATACAGAAGTCAATGTACGAGCAGTTCGTTCTCCTGCTCTATCTTCTCACCGCCGTCTCCACGCTGTGTGCCGCGCTCGCGTGGCGCAAGCGGGCGGAGCCCGGCGGAACCCCGATGCTGGTGTTCTTCCTCGCGTTGGGGGTCGGGGCGTTCGCGTACGTCGGTGACATCACCGCCACGACGCTCTCGACACAGCTCCGCTACCGCCAGCTGGCGACGGTCGCCCAGAGCACGGTCGCCATCTCCTGGCTCTACGCCGCCCTCCAGTACGCGAACTTCGACCGACCCCTGACGCGTCGCATCGTCGGCGTGTTGGCGCTGGACCCGCTCTTGCTAATCGTCGGCTTCCTGTTGCCCGGCGTCGCGTTCTTCGAGCTCCCTGCGACGGGCGGAACCGGGTCGCTGCTCCACGCCACGGACACGCAGCTCACGCTGTTGTTTCTCGTCCACATGGGGACCATTCTCGTCACCGCGCTGGCCGGGACGGTCGTGCTCGTCCGGCTTTTCCTCCGCTCGCGCCACCTCTACCGGACACAGTCCGGGGCCGTCCTGGTCGCGGCGCTTGCCCCCTGGACCGTCGCGCTGACCCAACAGTACTTCCTCGAAGTCCCGGAGGACGCGACGATTTTTGCCTGGGGGCTCTCGGGGGTCGCGATGACCGTCGGTCTCTACACGTTCAACACGCTGGACCCGGTCCCGGCGGCCCAGTCAGCCATCGTCGAGACCATGGGCGACGGGACCGTCGTCCTGGACGTCGACGGCCGAATCAGCGACGTCAACCCCGCAGCGAGGACGCTGTTGGGCGATAGGGAGCTCGTGGGACGGCCCATCGAGCGCGTCATCGAGGGGTGGGAGCGGGCCCGGACAGACGAAGGCGGCCACCGCGACTGGGAGGAGCTCTCGGTGACGGTCGACGGCGACGAGCGGTTCCTGGAGGTCGAGACGACCTCCTTTACCGACCGGTTCGACGAGCCGGTCGGGACCCTGGTGGTGTTGCGCGACGTCACCGAGCGAAAGCGCCGCGAGCAACGCCTCGAACAGTACAAGCTCATCTTCGATTCTGTCACCGAGCCCGTCTACGTCCTCGACGGCGAGGACCGAATCGTCCGGTACAACGACCCGTTCGCGGAGTTGGTGGGATACGACGCGGACGCCCTCGTCGGCGAGCCGATATCGGCCGTCCTGGGGCCGGAGCCGACGGTCACCGACGGCGGGTTCACCGACCGCACCGAGGCGACGGTCCGGACTGGCTCCGGGACCGACGTCCCCTGCGAACTGGACCTGGCCCCAGTCGAACTCGGCGACGGCACCACCGGCCGTGTCGGCATCATCAGGGACATCAGCCGGCGGAAGGCCATCGAGTCCGAGCTGGCACAGACGACAGAGCGCCTGGAGACGTTAGTCGAGGCCTCGCCCCTCGCCATCGTCGCCCACGACACAGACGGCGTCGTCGACGTCTGGAACCCCGCCGCCGAGTCGCTGTTCGGCTGGGCGGCCGACGAGGTCCGCGGCGAGCAACTCCCGCTCATCCCCGACGAGAACCGCGAGGAGCTCCTCGAACACCACGAGCGCGTCCAGAACGGGGACCACCTGACCGGACTGGAGACGGAGCTACGGCACGAGGACGGGCGGACGGTGCCAACCAGAGTGTCGGCGGCCCCGATACGGAACACCGACGGCGACATCGTCGGGACCGTCGCCATCATCGCCGACATCACCGAGCAGAAGGCCAGACAGCGCCGGCTCGAACGCCAGAACGAGCGGCTCAACGAGTTCGCCAGCCTCGTCAGTCACGACCTCCGGAACCCGTTGCAGGTCGCGGCGGGACATCTCCAGCTGGCGCGGGACGGCGAGGGCGACGTCACGACCCGGCTCGACGACGTCGAGGCCGCGCTCCAGCGGATGGAACAGCTCATCGACGAGACCCTGGCGCTGGCCAAACAGGGGCGGGCCATCGGCGAGACGGAGCCGGCGGCGCTGTCGACGCTGGCCCGGCGTGCGTGGGCGAACGTCGCGAGCGGGGCGGGGCAGCTCGATATCGCGGACCCCCCGACCGTCGACTGCGACCCGGACAGGATGGTGGAGCTACTGGAGAACCTGTTCAGCAACGCGATACGCCACGGCAGCGCCGACGGTGAGCCGGTGACCGTGACCGTCGGCGCGCTGTCGGACGGGTTCTACGTCGCCGACGACGGGGACGGTATCGACGAGAGCCGGGCGGAGGAGGTGTTCGAATCGGGCTTTACCACGGCGGAGGGCGGGACGGGCTTCGGGCTCGACATCGTCCGGACTATCGCTGACGCCCACGGCTGGGACGTCACCGTCACCGAAAGCGAGCCGGGCGGCGCCCGGTTCGAGGTCACCTTCTAGGGGTGGGCGAAGTACGCGACCGACTCGCCGTCGGACTCGACCGCATCGACGCGGGCAAAGCCGATGCGTTCGAACTGGAGCATGTCGTCGGGCTCGTACGCCACCAGCCCCGGCTCGGCCAGGCCGGTCACGTCGCCGTCCATTGTCCGCAGTCGCAGGGTGGGACCGTCGGCCGGCGCCCAGTGGACCACGTCGACGCCCTCCTCGCGAACGGCCGTGATGTCGTCGCCGACGTACTCGAAGCCGTCACTGGTGTGTCGCACGCAGCCGTACCCCTTGAGCCAGACCCGCTCACCCTCTGCGGGCAGGTCGTCGCCCTCGACGACGACCCCCGCCGTGACGGGGATGTCTCGCCGGCCCCGGTCCTCGAAGTCGGGGTGGAGCGGCGGGTGGCCGGCGTCGGGACCGCCCGTGACATCTTGCTCGACCAGCCCGCCGTGGGCCGGGTCGTCGCGGACGAAAAAGGCGCGGTCGGTGTCGTCGTCTATCATCTCGCGGTTGTTCGCGTAGACCGACGATATCGCGAGGTCGACGTCGGAGGTCGAGGTGCCCAGTTCGACCATCGCGTCGACCAGGGCCTCGCCCCGGATGCCACGGCGACGCAGGCTGGCAACCGTCGGCGCGCGCGGGTCGTCCCAGCCGTCGAGTTCGCCCTCGGCGATCAGTTCGCCGATGGTCGAGGTCGACATTGACACGTCGTAGGCGTCGACCTGGACGTGCCCCCAGTGGACGACCTCGGGGTACTCCCAGTCGAAGTAGTCGTAGACGAACCCCTGGCGTTTCGCGGAGTCCTGCAGGTCGATACCGCGGATGATGTGGGTGATGCCCAGCAGGTGGTCGTCGATACCGCTCTGGAAGTCGAGCATCGGCCAGCAGCGGTAGTCGGCGGCCTCCTCGCGCGGGTGTGGCGTGTCTATCATCCGGAAAGCGACGAAGTCCCGCAGGGCGGGGTTCTTGTGGGTGATGTCGGTGCGGACCCGCAGCACCATCTCGCCGCTGTCGTACTCCCCGTCGACCATCGCCTCGAACTCCTCGGCGACCGTCTCGGCGTCCTTCCCGCGGTGGGGACACGCCTCGCCGTTGTTCTTCAGGTCCGAGAAGTCCCCCTGCGGGCAGGAGCAGGTGTAGGCACCGCCCAGTTCGATGAGTTCGCGGGCGTGGTCGTAGTAAGTCTCCACGCGGTCGCTCGCTTTGACCACGTCGTCCGGTTCGAAGCCGAGATAGCCGATAGCGTCGAGAATCGCGTCGTAGGCGTCGAGGTCAGGCCGCTTGGTTTCGGGGTCGGTGTCGTCGAAGCGACAGACGAACTCGCCGTCGTAGCGGTCCTTGTACGTCCCGATGACCGCCGCCATCCGCGCGTGGCCGATGTGCCACGGGCCGTTCGGGTTCGGCGCGACGCGCATCCGCACCTCGCCCTCGTCGGCGTTCGGGAGGTCCGGCAGCGGGTGGTCGTCGCCGTCGTCCTCGCTCTCTATCTCGTCTAACCTCTCGGGTGCGAGTTCGGCGATGCGCTCGCGTCGCTCCTCGCCGCTCATCCCGTTGACCCGGTCGACCACCGGGGCGATGATGCCCGGTATCTCGTCGCCGTACTCGCGGAACTCGGGGTTCTCGCCCATGAGCGGCCCCATGATGGCTCCGACCTGTGCCTCGCTGTCGTGTTTGACCGCGTTGAGGAGGGCGTTCGTCTCGGCGGCCTCCTCGATACGCTGGCGTACGGCGTCGTCCATGGTCGAAGCCTCCGGCGGGCGGCCTCAAAACGCCGTCGGGTTCGGTCAGCCGTACCGGAGACGACCGCGGGGCCCTGTCAGCCACGCCGGTGGAGCGAGTACGCGATGAACACCACGCCGAGGAACTGCAACGTCCGTGTCACCAGGGTGAGCGACTGCTGGAACCGGACCGGGAGAACGCCCTCTCTGAGCAACGCCGACCCGACGAAGGCGATACTGAACGCGACCGTCGTGAGCAGGAACAGCCCGAGCGAGAGAAACCGCATCGACGGGCTGTCGTGGCGCCGGTAGCCGCGGTAGGCCTGGTAGCCGATGTACCCGCCGACGAGGGTCGAGCCGAACGCGAACGCGACGATGAGCCAGTCGACGAGCGAGGGCAGCGAAATCATATCATAGGTTCTCCCACATTTTCGTGAATCGGTCGGCCGTGTCGTCTTCCGCTTGCCCGGGGAAATCCGGCGCCTGTCGGCGGGTGATGGCCGATTCGAACGAGCCGTCCTCGAGTTCGAGGGCGAACCGCGAAAGCGTCGCCACGTAGAGCTTGTAGTCGTTGCCCCCGGTCTCTACTTTCGTCCGTTCCGCTACCAGCTCGTGCTCCTGGAGCGAGCTAATTCGACGATACACCGTCGGCTCAGACATGCCACACTGTTCGGCGAGCTCGTTTGCGGACATAGGTCTCTCACTCGCTGCTGCGAGGATATCCCGGGCGTACTCGTCGCTAAGCAGGTCGAGAACCTCGCCCAACGCCGGGTCCTCACTCACGTACTGGACCAACCACGGCCGTTTGTATAAAAGGTCCTGCCACTTTCCGAGACAGAAACCGATGTCCGGCAGTCGGTCACGCGTCAGCGGGGAAGGGGAGTGGGTGTGAGCCACGGAGTTGGAGGCTGGAGACCACACAGCGGCATCGGTTTGAACGCGAGCAGCGCAGGCAGGGATGGGGAACCCACAGTGGGGACCTGCAGCGGAAGGCCCGAAGCGTGGAGGGCTGGACAGCGGGGACCACCGCGGCTCCCGCATCTCATTAGTGGGCGGCCGGGAGCATATAAACCGGAGCCGAGTTTCTGACCCAGAAGTCGGTCCCCTAGCCCGGGTCCGCGGGACAGCCGACCGACCGGCCGACGGTGACGAGCTGGTCAACGGAGACACCGCTCCCGCGGACGGTGTAGCGGAAGCTGTCGCAGGTCCACGACACCGACGCGGTCGGCCCGGGACTGACCGTCACCGGCCGACCGTCGATTCGGCGCCGCTCGTCCGGGTTTTCCGGCTCGTAGGTGTAGTTGTACTTGGACACCGTGATTTCGCTAGACCGGTTCACGTACCGGAGTCCGACCCCGTTGACCTCGCCCGTGGTCCGCGTGGCGTAGGTCCACTCGTACGAGGGCGGCAGCTCCGGCTCCGGGACCCGTAGCGAGGTGTTGGCGGCCAGGGCGCCGCGACGCCGGTACACCGTCGTCTCCGGCGTGTCGGCCGTCTCGACGGACGTGTTCGGGCCGATGTCCGGGCGGAACGTTCCCGGGTCGGCGGTGGCGTCGAACGACACGTCGGTGTAGGTGGTCGTCATCTCGGTCCGGACGCCGTCATCGCGCCACGAGGTCTGTCGCTTGAGCGGGTAGAGCCGCTCCGTGTCTATCCAGACGGTCTGTCGGTACGTGGCCGCGGCGTCCGCACGCGGCGTGATATCGACGACGTACGTCTCCCGGCCGTCGACAGTCTCGTTTCCGACGTAGCTGACGGCGTAGCCGGCCGCCGACTGACGGGGCGGCTGGCCCTGTTCCTGTGGCACCACGGGCAGTGGTTCGACGCCGGGCGCCTGGCCCGTTCTCTCGGCCGGGGTGAGGTTGGCGCGCACGAGCAGACGCCGTACGCGGTCGGCGCTACCGGCCGTCCGGGACGGCCCGGTGAGCGGAATCTTCGTCACCTCGTTTCGGTCCCGCTCGTGGAGCCACAACACCGACCCGTTCGAAATCCGGAGGTCGTACCGGTCCACCGACGAGTCGGTGAGGCGGAGCCGCTGTTTCCCCGTGGTCGGGTCCAGCACGACGCTGTGTACCGCCCTGGAGCTGACTGTCCCGTCGCGTTCGATTACGGTCGTCCGCGTGGCCGACAGCGCGCCGAAGGAATCGTACTGCTCGCTGACGTTCGCGTCGACGGTCGGCGTCCCGCCGCCGGCCGGCAGGCCGGCCGACCAGATACCGACTATCACCACCGTCAGGAAGACGAGTCCGCTGCCTACGAGCACGAAGCGGTCGGTCGAAACGTACCGCGAGCGGTTTGGAGGGGCCATGTGTCGGCACGACGGGCGTTCGGCGACCGTCGCGTATGCTGTGGAACTACCGCCTCGGGAGTAAAAATCCACCGGGAGCGCCGTCAGTAGTCGCGTTCGACGAGGTAGTCGGCGATGCCCGAGAGCAGGTCGCGGGCCTCGTTGTCCGGCAGGACTTCGAGGTTCTCCTTCCCGCTGGTGACGAGCTCCTGGGCGCGGGACTGGGCGTACTCGATAGAGCCCACGTCCCGGAGCGCCTCGACGGCCGCGTCGATCTCGGCCTCGGAGACGGCCTCGACGGAGTCGGTGTCGACGAGGTTCGCCACGTCGACGCCCTGCTGACGGGCGTGTAGCGTGACCAAAGTCTGCTTGTTCTCGACGAGGTCCGACCCGCGCTGTTTGCCCAGTTTCTCCGACGGGGTCGTCAGGTCCAGCAGGTCGTCCTGAATCTGGAAGGCCCGGCCGACGTCCAGCCCGTGGTTGTACAGCGCCTCGACGGTGTCGTCGTCGGCGCCCAACAGGGTGGCCGGGATGGCGGCGGCCGCGCCGTACAGCACGGCGGTCTTGAGCTCGACCATCTCCAGATACTCGTCGGGCGTGACGGCGTCGCGGGCCTCGAACTCGATGTCCAGCGACTGCCCCTCACAGATTCGGGTACAGGTCTCGGCCAGGCGCTTGTTCGCTGCCACGGTCCGGTCGTCGGCCGCGCCGGTCGCGAGGAGGAACTCGAAGGCCTTCGAGTACAGCGTATCGCCGGCCAGAATCGCCGTCGAGAGGTCGTACTCCTTGTGGACGGCCGGGACCCCGCGTCGGAGGTCGTCGTCGTCCATGATGTCGTCGTGGATGAGCGTGAACGTCTGGATGACCTCGATGGCGATGGCGGCCGACAGCAGGTCGGCCTCCCCGTCGTCGAGGGTGGGGAACGCTCTGTAGTCGGCCCCCAGCGGGTCGACATCCAGCAGCGACTCGCCAACCAGCAGGAGGACAGTCGGCCGGAGCCGCTTGCCGCCGGCGTCGAGCAGGTACCGGGTCGCCTCGTAGAGCCCCTCCGGTCGCGTGACCGGGAGCTCCTCGGGCAGGGCCTCGTTGACCCGCTCGCGACGGGAGAGGATGGCTTGTTCGACCTGCTGATGGCGTTCTGACATGCTTACTCGGTGAGCTGGATCATGTTGCCGTTACGGGTGATATGCAGGTCGCGACCGACCTTGTAGCCCATGTCCTCGGCGAGGTCGACGTAGGGGGCGAACCCTTTCAGGCTCTGGTGAGCGGGGATGACGTTCTGTGGCTGGAGCGCTTCGAGCATCTGGTAGTGGCCCTCCTGTCGGAGGTGGCCCGAGACGTGGATGTCGTCGTAGATGCGGGCGCCCTGCATGCCCAGCAGCTTCTCGGACTGGTAGCGCTGTCCCTCGTTGGTCGGCTCCGGGATGACCCGGGCCGAGAAGATGACCTTGTCGCCGTTGTCCAGTTCGTACGGCGTCTCGCCCCGGCCCATACGGGTGAGCATCGCGCGCGGCTCGCCCTGGTGTCCGGTGACGATGGGCAGGAAGTTCTCCTTGCCCTCGTTCATGATTCGCTTGAACGTGCGGTCGACGGACTTTCGGTGGCCGTACATCCCCAGGTCGTCGGGGAAGTCGACGAAGTCCAGCCGTTCGGCGGTGCCGGAGTACTTCTCCATCGACCGGCCCAGCAGGACCGGCTGGCGGCCCATGTCCTTGGCGAACTCGACCAGGCTCTTCACGCGGGAGATGTGCGAGGAGAACGTCGTGGCGACGATGCCGCCGTCGTAGTCCTCGATGCTCGTCATCACGTCCTTGAGGTGGGTTCGAGCGACGTTCTCGGAGGGCGTACGGCCCTTCCGGCCGGCGTTCGTACAGTCCTCGATGTAACAGAGGACGCCCTCGTCCTCGCGGCCGATCTCCCGGAACCGCTTCATGTCGATGGGGTCGCCGATGACCGGCGTGTGGTCCATCCGCTTGTCCAGCCCGTAGACGACGGCGCCCTCGGGCGTGTGGAGCACGGGGTTGATGGCGTCGATGATAGAGTGGGTGACGTTGACGAACTCGAGTTCGTTGCGCTCGCCGATCTGCATCGTCTCGCCGGCCTCCATCTTGACGAGGTCGTTCTGGACCCCGAACTTCTCCTCGCCCTTGATCTGCTGTTTGACCAGTTCGATGGTGAACGGCGTCGCGACGATGGGGGCGTCGTAGCGGTGGGCCAGCTTCGAGATGGCGCCGATGTGGTCGAGGTGACCGTGTGTCGGCACGATGGCCTTCACGTCGCCTTCGAGCTCGGACATGACCCGGTCGTCCGGGATTGCGCCCATGTCGATGAGGTCCAGCGAGTGCATCCGCTCGGTCTCGACGTTGTCGTGAATCAGTACCTTCGAGAGGTTCAGGCCCATGTCGAAGATGACGACGTCGTCCCCCGCTCGGACGGCCGTCATCTGTCGGCCAACAGCCTCGTATCCGCCAATTGTTGCGATTTCGACTTCCATGGTTGTAGCTCCGAGTAGGAGCCGTCCGCGAGCGGCGGTCGGGGCTGGCAACGACGGTAACGGCTGAAACGGCGCTGTGGACGTTGAGGCCGGCCGGGTGTCGCCCGTAGCCTCGATGTCCGTAGTGGCAGGGACTCACGTCCCGACGACTGTTCCCGTCGTCTGCCGGCCGCCGACCCGTCGCGGGCGGCCGTGCGCTCGGTTGTCGATGGCTACAACGTGAGTTCATAAAACGGTGTGGGTTCCGCGACGAACTATACGATGGGTGGTATCGTCTGTCAGTGACAGCGCCCTGGAAGTTTGGCCGTCGTGGGTTTCTCCCGTCCGAACCAGTGCGAGCGGCGTCTCCCTGGCCGGAGTTGGCACGCAATTCAAACGTGCCGAGTCCTAACCCGCGCCAATGGCAGAAACGCCACCCGGACCGAAGGGCGAACCGCTGTTCGGGAGCAGTCGGACCTACGCCTCGGACCCGTTCAGATTCATCTCGACCCTGGAGGACGCCTACGGCGACGTGGCCTACTTCGACATGGGGCCGATGGAGACGGTGATGCTCTCGGACCCGGCCGCGATAGAGCGGGTGCTGGTCTCGGAGGCCGACCGCTTCCGGAAACCCGACTTCCAGGGCGACGCCCTGGGGGACCTGCTCGGCGACGGACTCCTGCTCTCCGAGGGCGACACCTGGGAGAAACAGCGCCAGCTCGCCAATCCGGCGTTCTCGATGCGCCGGCTCGCGGGGATGGCCGACCGCATCACCGGCCACGCCGAGGACCGGCTGGCCGGCTGGGCCGACGGCGACGTGGTCAACGCCGAGCGCGTGATGACACGGACGACGCTCGACGTCATTCTCGACCTGATGATGGGCGTCGAGCTGAGCGAACAGCGCGTCGAGACGATAGAGGAACAGCTCATGCCGCTGGGGCAGCGGTTCGAGCCCGACCCGCTGCGTTTCGCCGCGCCCGAGTGGATGCCGATGCCCGACGACGCCGAGTTCGACGCGGCCGTCGAGACGCTCGATTCGATTCTCGACGACATCATCGCGGTGCGCGAACGGACCGCCGGCAGCGGCGAGGACGGCCCCATGGATTTCCTCTCGGTACTCATCCGCGCCCGCGACGACGGCGTCGAGTCGCCCGAACAGCTCCGCGACGAGATGATGACGATGCTGCTCGCCGGCCACGACACCACGGCGCTGACGCTCACCTACACGTGGTTCCTGCTGTCGGAACACCCCGAGGTCGAACGGCGCGTCCACGAGGAGCTAGACGAGGTCATCGGCGACGACCGGCCCGGGATGGAACACGTCCGCGAGCTGGACTACCTGGAGTGGGTCATCCAGGAGGCCATGCGGCTCTACCCGCCGGTGTACACGATATTCCGCGAGCCGACCGAGGACGTGACCCTGTCGGGCTACCCCGTCGAGGAGGGACTGACGCTGATGCTCCCCCAGTGGGGCGTCCACCGCTCGGAGCGGTTCTACGACGACCCCGAGACGTTCGACCCGGAGCGCTGGAAACCCGAACGCGCCCAAGAGCGGCCGCGCTTCGCGTACTTCCCCTTCGGCGGCGGCCCGCGCCACTGCATCGGCAAACACCTGGCGATGCTGGAAGCCCAGCTCATCGTCGCGACGACGGCCCAGCAGTACGAGCTGGAGTTCCTGGGCGAGACGCCCCTGGAGCTGATGCCCTCGCTGACGGCCCACCCCCGCCAGGAGATGTCGATGCGGGTCGTCGAGCGGTAGGGCGCCGCCCAGACCTGTCGGAAACCTTGCACACGAAGGTGAATTTATAGTGGTTCACCCTGTGCATCGAACAACGTGGTCAAATCAACAGTTCGCTTCCCCGAGGCGGTGATGGACCGCGTCGAGGAGATGGTCGAGGACGACGTCTTCTCGAGCAAATCGGAGTTCCAGCGGTTCGCCGTGGAGTACGTCCTCTCGGAGCTGGGAGAGTACGAGGCCGAGATGGTCGATTTCGAGGAGATTCGGAGCGAGCTGTTCACGACGGACCCGGCGACAGCCGAGGCCGGCGAGGCCGAACTCAACGAGGCCTTCTACGAGAACGCGGCCCGCGTCCGGCAGTACGCCGTCCGCGGGGACATCGAGACGGCCGAAGCGTACATCGACACGGCCTACCCGGTGACCGACCCGCGCTGCCTGCTTCTCGATGACCTGCTGGAAGCGTACCGGTGACCGGTCCGCGTACCGAGTGTCGCCGTGGCGCCCCGCGAGGCTCAGTTGTCGGCGTCGACGTTTTCCACCCGTATCTCCCGACTCGCGGAGGCGTGCCCCTCGACGGAAAGGGTGACGGGACCGCTCTCGTCGGCGGTGAAGGCCGTGTTGATGTCGAGCGACGCGGTTATCGTGTCGCCGGCCGGGACCCTCCGGTCGACGACGTGGGACTCGTCGTCGTCGGCGATTCGGTCGGTCGGCCAGTAGACGGCCGCGAGGAACCGGCCGGGAGCGTCGGAGACGTTGGTCACGTCGAGCCCGACGGTCATCGTCTCCCCCTGTGAGACGCTCTCCGGTGTGGTCAGCTCGTCGAGGTCGTATCGCGTGCCCGGTTCGCCGAGTGTCTCGGTGGCGTCCGCCCCGAGCGCCCAGGCGTCGTCGGCCGACCGTATCTGCGGGTTCGACGCGGGCAGGGGCGAGGGGACCTCGAACCCGACCACCGGCCAGTCCCGGTCGGCGACGGAGCGGGTGTTCCCGCCCGCTATCGTCGGCAGACCGGCCTCCCAGGTCTGGCCGTCGGCCTCGAAGACGTACTCCGTCTCCCGGCTGTCGCCGTCGGTCCCCACGCTGGCGACCACGTACTGCCGCCCCTCGGCGGCGAGCACACCGCCGGAACCGAGTAACGACTCGTACCTGACTGCCTTGCGGACGGCGATATCGGAGACGCCCTCGGTGTCGTCGCCGGGCGTCGCTGTCGGTGTCTGACTGGTCGTTCGTTCGCCGTCGGTGTCGGTACCGACCGGCGTCACGGTGGACTCGCCCGGCGTCCCGGAGAGACACCCCGCGAGGCCGCCGATACCCGCACCGAGCGTCGCCAGCAACTGTCGTCGGTTCATACCCCTTCGTTCCGCTAGTTGACACAAGTGCTTTCAGGTCGGTACAACGGCCGTTTGACCCTCGCCGGCGCGTCCGAAAACACCTAACACCCTCCACGCACAGGCACGGGTATGGTCACGTCGAGCGCTCCCGGCAAGGTGTATCTGTTCGGGGAGCACGCAGTCGTCTACGGCGAGCCGGCGGTCCCGTGTGCCATCGAACGCCGGGCCCGCGTCACGGCGGAGGAGATAGACGAGGGGTTGGTCGTCCACGCCGAGGACCTCCAGCTCGACGGGTTCACCGTCGAGTACATGGACGAGGGGACGGACCATCCGGACGTCGACGCCGAGAACTCGTTGCTGGAGGCCGCCATGGGCTACGTCAACGAGGCCGTCAAAGAGGTCCGTGACGCCGCCGACTCGCCCGAAGCCGGCTTCGAGATATGGATAGAGAGCGATATCCCGCTGGGCGCGGGGCTGGGTTCGTCGGCCGCGGTCGCCTGTGCGGCCATCGACGCCGGCTGTCGCGAACTGGGCGTCGAGCTCACCCCCGAGGAAGTCGCCGACCGGGCCTACCGGGTCGAGGCCGCAGTCCAGGACGGCGAGGCCTCCCGCGCGGACACGTTCTGCTCGGCGATGGGGGGCGCGGTCCGGGTCGAGGGCGACGACTGCCGCCGCCTCGAAGGGGTCGGCAACCTCCCCTTCGTCATCGGCTACGACGGCGGCGCGGGCGACACCGGGAAACTCGTCGCCGGCGTCCGGGAGCTGCGCGGCGAGTACGACTTCGCGGCCGACACCGTCGAGAGCATCGGCGACATCGTTCGGGAGGGAGAGACCGTCCTGGGGACCGGGGACACCGAGACGCTCGGGGAGCTGATGGACTTCAACCACGGGCTGTTGGCGGCGCTTGGCGTCTCCGCCCGGTCGCTGGACACGATGGTGTGGGCGGCCCGCGACGCGGGCGCCAGCGGGGCGAAGCTCACCGGTGCCGGCGGGGGCGGCTGTATCGTCGCCCTCGACGAGACGGACGCCGCGCTGACGGCGCTGAAGTACACGCCCGGCTGTGACGAGGCCTTCCGGGCGGCGCTCGCCACCGAGGGGGTCCGGGCGGAGTGACCGTCGTCCTGAAACTCGGCGGCAGCGTCGTCACCGCGAAGGACGAGCCGGAGACCGTCGACGAGGCCGCCCTCGGAACCGCCGCCGACGCCGTCGCCGACAGCGACGACGACCTGGTCGTGGTCCACGGCGGCGGGAGCTTCGGCCACCACCACGCCGCCGACTACGGCGTCAGCACGACCGAGGGCACCCACGACGCCGCCGGGGTCGACGCAATCCACGGGGCGATGAAGCGGCTGAACGCCGCCGTCGTGACCGCGCTGACCGACAGGGGCGTACCCGCAGTCCCCGTCCACCCGTTCTCGGCCGCGAGCCGCGACGCCGACGGCCGCCTCGACCTCCCGACCGAGCAGGTCCGGACCCTGCTCGCGGAGGGGTTCGTCCCCGTCCTCCACGGCGACCTCGTCGCCCACCGCGGCGAGGGCGCGACGGTCTGCAGCGGCGACGAACTCGTCGTCGAACTCGCCCCGGCTGTAGGGGCGGACCGGGTCGGCGTCTGCTCGACGGTCCCCGGCGTCCTCGACGACGACGGGAGCGTCATCGACCGCATCACGTCGTTCGACGAGGTCGCGCCGGCGCTGGGCGGCAGCGACGCCACCGACGTCTCCGGCGGGATGGCCGGGAAAGTCCGGGCGCTGCTGGGGCTTGCCTCGCCGGCGCACATCTTCGGCCCCGAATCGCTCGGGTCCTTCCTCGCCGGTTCGGACCCGGGGACGACCGTCGCCGGGAACGGCCGCCCCTGATTTCGTCGTAACCTATTTGACGGCAGTTATCATTTGTCCGACTATGTCTGCTGCTGGGTTATCAGATGTCTACCGATACGGTGTCCGCTTCGTTGGCTACCTCCTCGCGGTGACACTCGTCGCCGGCGTCTTCGTTGCCGGCGGGGCCGCTATCGGTGGTCGAGCCCTCACGAACGTCGCCGGTAGCGGCGCCGCGGCGGTGGGGACCGGAACCGCCGTGGCGGCCATCGCGCTGGTCGCCATCGGCCTCCTGCTCCTCCTCTCTGGGCTAGTCGGACTGGGACACAAGCTCATCGCCGACGCGACGATGGTCGGCGTCGCACAGGGGCGGGCCGTCGCAACCCCCGCCGCGGAGGCGGCCGACGCCGAGTCCGGCGAGACCGAGACCGACGAGGGGACCGCGTCGGAACCGACGCCGGACTCCGCCGGCGGAGCGGCAGCGGCGACCGGGGAAACTGACGCGTCAGACGACGGTACCGCGGAGACGGACGACGCCGAATCGGGAGCTAGCGGCCCGGTCGACGACGCGGCCGCGCCCGACGATGCCGCTACCCCCGAAGACGCCGCGGCGGATACACCCGAGGGGAACGCTGCCTCGAACTCGGCGTCCGAGCCGCCCACCGACGCACAGACCGTCGTCGAGGAGCCACCGGAGCCGTCGGCGGAACCGGACGAGGACCGGTCGGACTCCCCGGACGACCCGCTAGCGGAGGACGAACCCACCGACGACCCGCCCAACGCCTGGGCAGCGCCCGACGAGAGTAGCGACGAACCGGTCACCGCGGACGCAGCCGACGAGAGCGAATCCGCCAACGAGACCGCGGACGCACCATCGACGCCCGAACGCGACGCCGCGGGGCCGGAGACACAGCCCGAGGAGTGGTCGCCGCCGGACCCCTCGGAGTTCGAGACCGACGAGTCCGCCACCGTCGAGACATCCGCGGAGTCAGCGGACGATGGCGACGACGCGCCCGCCGGCTGGGAGATAGACGACAGCGGCGAGGAGTCCTCCGAGGGGCCCCGGACGGCCGACGACCTGTTCGGCGAGACGGCCGACGAGGGGGACGACGCCGAGCCGGTCGAAGACGTCTCCGACCTGTTCGCCGACGACGCGGCCGACGGGGACGAGGAGGGGACCGACGACGGTGGGTCCGAGCAGTCCGACGACGGAGACGCGACGGTGTTCGAGCCCAAATCCGACAGCGACCCGCTCTCGGACGCGCTGGACGACTCGTAGCGCCGCTTTTCTCTATTGTCGCTCCCCCGCTTACAGCCACCGGACCGGGTCGAGATTCCAGTCGGTGTTGGCCCGCGCCCACGCGCCCCCGAGGCCGCCGACGGCGCTCAGGCCGACGGTGTACAGCAGGAAGAAGGCGAACACGAGCGCGAGAAAGAGGCCGTACCCCGGTGACGACGGCGGGATGCCGAACCCGAGCAGGCCCGCGATATACAGCGACGGGACGAACAGCGCGAGCAGCGGGACCATCGCCCCCACGCCGGCCAGCGTCCCGAGCCACAGGCCGCCGCGGTAGCCGCCGCCGTGGCGGTACGCCGCGGCAGCGCCGCCGACGACCGACGAGAACGGCACGATGGAGAGAGCCAGCGTCACGAGCGCACCCAGCCCGGCGTCGACGAGCGTCTCACGCATGCTGTCTGTCGGTGTCGGCAGCGGCCGGTATATAGTATGGTGTCCGGCCGACGTGGCAGAACCCACCTCCGGAACCGGTCCGATGGGGTCAGACTAGCCGGAGCGGACCCGCCTCAGAGGTCCATCTCGTATCTCGCGTAGTTGCCCAGCCAGCCACCGAGGGCGCTCAGCCCGACGGTGTAGAGGGCGCTGAGTATCGCTCCGATGGCCAGGACGAAGAGGGCAAAGTGACTAAACAGCGGCGGTGCGCCCACGCCGAACAGATACGCGCCAAACAAGACGAAAAACAGGCCGAAAAACACCGCGCCCACGAACAGGCCCAGAACGCCCGATATCGCGCCGACCCGAAGCCCGTCCGAGCGGGTCCCGCCCTGCAGGTAGCCGGCGATGGCACCCCCGAGGACGGGGGAGAAGGGGACGAACCCCAGCACAGCACTTGCGACGGCGCCGATGACGGCGTTGAGGAGGGTGTCTTGTTCTCCCATCGTCGCCGGGTACACGGCCGTGTATACTATCGTTTGTGGAGAGTGAAAACGCGGTTACACCCACTGCCCGCCGGACGCTGTCGGCACTGCCGGCGGTCGCGAAAGGGGAAAATCGGCCGCTCAGAGCTCGGACTCGAAGTCGTCGAGCCCGTAGGACGGCTCGGCACCGCGGCGGTCGAGCGTCTCGTTGGCCAGCAGCCAGTAGACGACCGACAGCGCCTTTCGCCCCTTGTTGTTGGTCGGGACGACCAGGTCCACGTTGGACGTGGTGTTGTTGGAGTCACACATCGCGATGACGGGGATGCCGACCGTGATGGCCTCCTTGACGGCCTGGGCGTCGCCGATGGGGTCGGTGACGACCACGACGTCGGGTTCGATGTAGCCGTCGTAGTCCGGGTTCGTCAGCGTTCCGGGGATGAACCGGCCCGTTCGGGCACGGGCGCCGACGGCGTCGGCGAACTTCTCGGCCGGGAAGCGGCCGTACTGGCGCGAGGAAGCCACGAGGATCTGCTCGGGCTCGTAGTTGGCCAGGAAGTCCGCGGCGGTCCGAATCCGGGAGTCCGTCATCGAGACGTCCAGCACGTAGAGCCCGTCGGTCCGGACGCGGTGGATGAACCGCTCCATGTCCTGGGTCTTCTGCTGGGTCCCGATGTGGACACCGGCGCCGAGGTAGTCCTCGACGGGGATGAGGAGGTCTGCCTCGCTCTGCTCGTCGGGCATGACGTCCTCGTCGAGCTGGGGGGCCTCCGCTTCGGCCTCCTCAGTCTCTTCCTCGTCGGTTGTCTCTGCGTCGGCCTCCTCGGCGTCCGCGGGCTGTTCGGCGTCTTCGGTCTCCGCGTCGGCGTCGAGTTCGTCCTCCTCGGACGGGTCGAACTCGGACTCCTCTGCGTCGAGACCTTCTTTCTCGTTGCCGCTCATACTGCGTTGTCCTCGATACGGATCAGTTCGTTCAGCTTGGCAGTTCGCTCGCCGCCGACGGCGCCCGTCTTGATGAACGCGGCGCCGGTCGCCACGGCGAGGTGTGCGATGGTGGTGTCCTCGGTCTCGCCGCTCCGGTGGGAGACGACCGACTCGTAGCCGTTTTCGGTCGCCAGTTCGATGGCGTCCACGGCGTCGGAGAGCGTCCCGATCTGGTTCGGCTTGATGAGGATGGAGTTGCCGGCGCCCTGCTGGATGCCGGTCTGCAGGCGGTTGACGTTCGTCACGAAGAGGTCGTCGCCGCAGATGAGGGTCTGGTTACCGACGCGGTCGGTCAGCTCGGTGTGGCCCTCGTAGTCGTTCTCGTCGAGGGGGTCCTCGACGTAGACGAGGTCGTACTCCTCGACCTTCTCGGCGATGTAGTCGATCTGCTCGTCGGTCGACTTGACGCCGTCGTCGTAGACGTAGCCGCCCTCGTCCTCGTCGTACATCTCTGCGGCGGCGACGTCGAGGCCGAACTGGATGGCGAAGCCGACGTCGTCCGCGACGGCCTCGACGGCCTCGGCCATAATCTCGAAGGCCTCGTCGTCGGAGATGGACGGCGCCCAGGCGCCCTCGTCGCCCTTGCCCGCTGGCAGGTCGCGGTCGGCCAGGATGTCGTGGACCTCCTGGTGGACCGCGGCGTTGGCGAAGACGGCCTCCTCGACGCTCGGCGCGCCGACGGGGGCCGACAGGAACTCCTGGATGTTGGTGGCGTCGGCGGCGTGTTCGCCGCCGCCGATGATGTTACCGAGCGGCGTCGGGAACTCGTTGCCCCGGAAGGTGCCGCCGAGGTGCTGGTACAGCGGCGCGCCAAGCACGTCGGCGCCGGCCGCGGCGGCCGCCATCGAGATGGCGACGGCGCTGTTGGCGCCGATGCTGGAGAAGTCGTCCGTGCCGTCGGCGGCGCGGAGCGCGTTGTCCACGTCGCGCTGGTTGCCGGCGTGGACCTCGCCGATGAGGCGCGGGTAGGCGTCCTCGCGAGCGTTCGCGATGGCCTCCTGTGCCGGCAGTTCGAGCGCCTCGTACTCGCCGGTACTTGCACCGCTCGGTGCCTTTCCGCGGCCGAAGCCGCCGCTCTCGGTGAGCACGTCGGCCTCGACGGTTGCGTTGCCACGCGAGTCGAGCACGCGGCGGAGTCGGATGTCTGTGATTAGCGTCATTTGTGGTCACCTCTGCGAACGGTGAACGGCAACACACCGGCGTCGTACTCCTCGGCGGCGATGAGGATGGGCTGGGTGTGTTCCGTCTCGATGAGCACGGGTGCACCGTGGGCCAGCTGGAGCGCTCGCGCGCCCAGTTTCCGGGCCTTCTCGTATCGGCTTTCCTGTGCGTTCATTGGTAGGGGGCGACGATGTCGACCAGGTCTTTGTGAGAGACGAGCATCCGGCGACAGCAGTGTCGCTCGACGCCGAGCTCGTCGAGGACCATCTCGGGGTCCTCGGGCTCTTCGGCCTCGCGGGTGCGGGCCTTGAACTCTTCCCAGTGCTCGCCGACGACGTTACCGCACGTGAAACACCGGACCGGTACCATCATATCCTGAACACCTCAGCGGTAGGATTTCTGGTAGCGGGCCCGTGCGCCGGGGCCGCCCCACTTCTTGGGTTCGGACTGGCGAACGTCGTTGACCAGCAGCGAGCGGTCGAACTCCATGAACGCGTCGCGGAGCTCCGCGTCGTTGGTGAAGTCGACGAGGCCGCGGGCGATGGCGGTGCGGGCCGCGTCGGCCTGCCCCATCACGCCGCCGCCCTCGACTGAGACGTCGACGTCGACGTCGTCGCGGAGGTCCTCGTCGGCGATGCGGAACGGCTCCAGCATCTTCAGCTGGGCCAGCTCCGGATCGACCAGTTCGACCGGCTGGGAGTCGATACGCACGCGGCCCTCGCCCTCGCTGATCGTGGCGCGGGCGACGGCGGTCTTCTTCTTGCCAGACGTGTTCGTTACCATGTCTTGTTCGCTCCGAGTGTCTCGCTCACTTCCGCGAGCGTGACGAATTTGATGTTCGACAGTCGGTCAAGCGACGTGCCCTCGAGCACCTCGCTGTCCTTGTCGTGTGGGTTGCCCACGTAGACGCGGACGTTCTCGAACGCGTCGCGGCCACGCTGCTTCTTGTGGGGCAGCATGCCGCGGATACAGCGCTTGAGGATGCCGTCCGGTCGCTTGGGGTAGAAGTACGCGTTGTCGGCGCCGATCTCGACGCGTTTCTTGTACTTCTCTTTGATCTGCTCTTCGCGGCCGGTGATGACCGCGCCCTCGGCGTTGACGACGGCCACGGTCTGGCCGTCGAGCGCTTTCTCGGCCACCTGCGAGGCGACCCGGCCCATGATACAGTCTCGGGCGTCGACGACGACGTCGGCGTCGAACTCTGCGACGCTCATCGAATCACCCGGACGTGGGAGCCTTCGGGGTTGTTCTCGATTGCCTGTTCTAGCGATACAGCCTCTCCGACCTTGTCGATCTTCGTCTCGGCGGTTCCGGAGAAGTCGACGGCGGCGACGGTGACGTCCTTCTGCAGGACGCCGGAGCCGAGCACCTTGCCCGGAACGACCACGGTCTCGTCTTCCTGTGCGTACCGCTCGATGCGGCCCAGGTTGACTTCCGCGTGTGTTCGCCGCGGCTTCTGCAGCCGCTCGGCGACGTCGCTCCAGACTGCGCCGCCCGAGTTGCGGGCGGCCGACTTCAGGTCGGCGATGAGACTACTGAGTCTCGGATTCGTCTTGCTCATAGGGTTCCTCCTTGGGAGTAAAAGTGCAGGGAGCAGGATTTGAACCTGCGGACCCCTACGGGACAGCGCCCTGAACGCTGCGCCGTTGGCCAAACTTGGCTATCCCTGCTCGCATTAGTGGATTCTTGATGCCCCGTAAAACCCCTTTCGGTCCTCGCGCTCGGGGGGCGGGCGGTCATCGGCGTCGAAGGGGTGTTTCGGGGCATTGGCGTTACAGTTGGACCGCGTCTTTCAGCTCTGTCGCACGGGACCGAAGCGTATCGACCGCGTGAACGAAGAGCTCGTCGGTGGTGAACGAACCGTCGGTCTCGACGTGGAACACGAAGGCGTTCTCGACGTCAGTGACCTCGACCTCCTTGCCCGGATACCGCTGGCTGAGGTCGTTGTCGAACGTCTCGGTCGGGACGAGGTCGCCGTCCGCGGCGTCCGGGTCGGCGGCCTCGGCGGCCGCGCCCTCCTCGATGACGCCGCGCAGAATGCGCGGTTCCTCGTCCTCGAACTCGCCCGTGTCGCCGACGACCTCGGTCCGCTGGAGGTGTCGGTAGCCGACGGCCACGCCGCCCTGGTGTTTGGCGTGTTCCTTCCCCGTGTCGAGGACGGCGTCGGCCTCGACTTCGAGGCGCTGGCCGTCTTTCAGGTCGATGATGGGGATGTTGTCGTCGGCCGGCTCCACCAGCGAGTCGCTGGAGACGAGGTCGCTGGAGTAGGCCGTGTTCGGCCCGTCGACCGACAGCGACAGCGTCACCTCGTCGCCGACCTCGAAGTCGTCGAGGTCGGTCGAGAGCGGGACCAGCCCCAGTCGGAGGCCGATCTGCTCGTTGAACATCACGCTGGTGTTCTCGATGACGCGGACGGTGTCGATGCTGAACGTGGGCACGTCGGCGACCATCGCCCGGCGGATGCCGTTGGCGAAGGCCGGCGTGATGCCCCGGACCAGCACGAGCGACTCCCGCTCGCCGCGTTCGACGAACTCAACCTCGTAATCCTGTGTCATTGGTTAGAAGCCGGAGTTCTTGGGTGCGCGAGTGCCGTCGTGGGGCGTCGGTGTGACGTCCTCGATGCGGCCGATTTCGAGGCCGGCGCGGGCCAGCGCTCGGATGGTGGCCTGGGCGCCCGGCCCGGGGGAGGTCTGCTGGTTCCCACCGGGACCGCGCACGCGGACGTCGACGCCTTCGACGCCGCGGTCGAGGGCCTTCTCGGCGACGACCTCTGCCATCTGCATCGCGGCGTAGGGCGAGGCCTCGTCGCGGTTCTGCTTGACGACCGTCCCGCCGGAGCTCTTCGCGAGCGTCTCCGCGCCGGTCTGGTCGGTGATGGTGATGATGGTGTTGTTGAACGATGCGTGGACGTGGGCGACGCCCCAGATGTCTTCGGTCTCTTCGCTCATTCTTGGGCCTCCGCGCGCTCAGGATGCAGTTCGTCCGACAGCGAGCTGTTCTCGTCGAAGCCGACCGAGCTCTCGACGGCCACGTCGACCTTCATCGACGGTCGGGTGACGCGTGCGTCGTCGAGCTCGATGTGGCCGTGGACGATGAACTGACGGGCCTGCTCGGGCGTGTTCGCGTAGCCCTTGCGGTAGACGACCGTCTGGAGCCGGCGTTCGAGGACGTCCGTCACGTCGAGCGACAGGACGTCGTCGAGCTGGTCCTGCTCGTTGAGGATGCCGTAGCGTTTCAGTCGAGCCAGGAACTCCTCGGCTTCGAGGTCGCTCCCCTCGGTGCTGCCCAGCAGTTTCCGGGCCTCGCGGCGGTAGCCACGCAGCTCGGACTGGGCTCGCCAGAGCTCTTCCTTGTTTTTGAGGCCGTAGCGGCCCTTGAGGTTGCTCTCGTCGGCGATGCGTTCGCCCTGGTAGGGGTGGTTCGGGGTCTCGTAGAACTTCGTGTTGGAACCGAGCGCCATTATTCGTCATCCTCCGCGGCGGCTTCCTCGGCCTGTTCTTCCTTGATGGCCTCGACGTTGACGCCGATGGTCCCCTCGGTACGACCGGTGGACTTCGTCCGCTGCCCCCGTACCTTCTGGCCCCGCTTGTGGCGGACGCCGCGGTAGGAGTCGATCATCTTCATGCGGTTGATGTCCTGCCGGCGGGTGAGCTGGAGGTCGTTACCCGTCTCGTGGGTGGTCTCGCCGGTGAAGTAGTCCTTCTGGTGGTTCGTCATCCACTCGGGGACGTTGTCGGCGAAGTTCTGGACCTGGTCGACGACCTCGTCGATGACGTCGTCGTCCAGCTTACCAAAGACCGCGCGGCGGTCCACGTCAGCGCGCTGGGCGATGATGCGGGCGGCGCGGTGGCCGATGCCGTTCAGTTCTGTCAGTGCTCGCTCGACGGACTTGGTGCCGTCGAGGTCTGTCTGTCCGATGCGAACGAAGTAGCGGATGTCCTCCTCCTCATCCGCGTCCTCGCCCGCGTCTGGGTCTTCTGCACTCATATCTTGTATTGGGGTGAGCGTCGTGGCTGGGATTCGAACCCAGGAGGCTGTACGCCACAGAGTTAGCAACCCTGCGCCTTGGGCCAGGCTTGGCTACCACGACACGCTTGCTTGATACTCGCGCCCGCAGCACGCGGACTCGGGAGCCGGTCCCCCTACACGAGTCTGTACGTAGGTATCCGGGGGTTGTATTTAAACGCAACGAAGGGGCGCGCGTGCGTCAACCGTGGACACGCTGCCGGTTCGTCGGACGCCGTTCGTCGAGCAGACCACGATGCGCTCGTCGACAGGTCTAGCCGCCGTACCGTCCGTCGATACGGATATCGGTACGCGCGTAGTCCAGCGATGCCGACCGCTGGCAGGAGTGTTTTCATATATGATAACTAATGGAAAAGCTACTAACAATAGGCCATGAATGTTCCGGGTAGGTGCCACATAGTTCGGCTGTCGGTCCGGGGAAGGGGTGTGCGAGTACACCTTCGGTCGAGGGGACTCGGTGGTTCCATCGGTCGACAGTCGGTCGGCGGGCACGTGATCAGCTATGAAACGAACGCGAGACCCTACGAAATTCGAGGCGGTAGCGCTGTCGGTGGTGGTCGTGGTGAGTGTCGTGGCCCTGTCCGGAGCGGCAGTGGGGGCGGTCACCGACGATTCGTTGACCGTCACCGACGCACCGGTCGGCCCCGACGGAACTATCACCGTCGAAGGAACCGTTAGCGACGCAACCAACGACGTCACGTTTCTGATACAGGACTCCGAAAACGACGACGCCGTGACGACCACGAAGACGGTCGACTCGACTGAGTTCACCGTCACAATCGACCTGTCGACCCTCGGCATCGACGGCGGACTGAGCGACGGGACGGCGACGCTGATGGCGGACGAGGGGTCGACCTTCGAGAGCGCGGAGGATACGACGACCTTCGAGGTGGACGGCCAGGCCCCGACGGTGGACATCGAATCGCCCACTGACGGCGAGAACGTCTCCTCGGAGAGCGAGAACCCGTATCTGATAAACGGGACCGCGTCGGACGACCACTCGCTCGACAGAGTGGAACTCTACGTCCAGAACGAGAGCGACGGCCAGTACTACAACGCGACCAGCGGAAACTGGGAGAGCGACCGCGCGTGGGTGACCGCAAGTAGTACGTCCGAGTGGAGCAAGTGGAGCTACGATACGAGCGACATCGCCGAGGACGGGAGCTACGACGTGGGCGTGCGCGTGTTCGACGATGCCGGGAACAGCCGCTCGTACACGGACGGCCCGAAAGCGCCGACCGACACGGACACCCTGCAGGTCGATTACACGTTAGACACGACGGCGCCGTCGGTACAGGGCGTTACGGTCACCGAGCAAAACAGCGACGACACGGTCGCAGTCGGTGACACGGTCAACGTCACCGCCGACGTGACCGACGCGACCGCGGGCGTCGACACCGTCACCGTCGACGCCTCGCCCCTCGGTGGCGACAGTTCGATGACGCTCACACAGGACGCCGGGGACACCTACACCGGGACGTTCGACGTGGGGAGCCCGAACGTCGGCGACGGGACCGTCAGCCTGACCGTCACGGGAGCGGACGCGTTCGGCCAGACGACCGACGCGAGCGACACGGTCACTCTGGACACGGCCATCGAATCCGTCGAGACGCTCGACGTCCACCAGGAGTTCGTCGCCATCGTCGAGGACGGCAACGACTCCGTGGCCGTGACCGCGACCGGTGTCCGAGATCAGGAGGGGTATCTCATCGCCAGCGGTAGCGGGTCCGGAACCGTGAGCGCGACCCTCGACATCGCCGGGACGCCGTACACCGTCCCCGTCAACGACGGCGAGATAGACACGACCATCGACCCGAACGCTATCGCCGACTCGACGGCGACCGGGACGACCACTGTGGAAGTCGCCCAGGCGAACGACACGTCGGCGACCGACAGCGTCCAGCTAGTCCACGAGGCGTACTCCCTGGATGGAGGGTATCAGGTGACGGCCACGCCGATGGACGCCGAGACCGTCGAGTACCAGTACGTCAATAGTTCGTTGACCTACGACGCCGGGACCGATAGCTGGGTCCTGCCGGACGAACGCGAGGCCGGGAGCGCCTACTACGTCAGCGGAATCAACGACTCCGCCCGCATCGGGTACACCTTCGAGTCGGAGGGCGAGCTCCACTCTCACTACCTGCAGGAAGGGTACAACCTGGTCGGTGCAACCCCCGACCTCAACGACGGCGATAGCGTCACGACGGGCGCGGACCTCGGCGACGCCGTCTCCATCGACGGGAACAACAACGTCGAAGTGTACCTCCGCAACGCGAGCGCGACGCTCAGCGACCCCGGCGGGACCACCAACGCTTCGGCCTTCGACCAGGGCGACGGGACCAGCACCGTCGGTCCCTACGAGGGGTACTACGTGTACGTCGAGGACGGGGATGTCGTCCGCGTCGTCGAGAAAGCCGACTACGAGGCCGGCCAGGGGAGCTAGACGCCCCTGTTCGGCCTATTCGGCCCAGGTTGTCGCCTGAATCATAATGTATTTTCCCACACCGACGGCACGACTATGACATGAAGCGGGCCGTCGCCGTGTCGGTAGCGTTGGTCGGGTTGCTCGCTGTCGCCGTTCTGACCGCGGGACCGTCAGTCGCACAGCCCGCGCCGCCGAACTCCTACTACGGCGTGGCGGCGTCGGAGGACGGGACCACCGCCCCACGGGGAACGACAATCGTCGCCGTCGCCAACGGCGAGATACAGGACTCGATAGACGTGGGGTCGAACGGCAAGTACGGGAGCTCCGAGCCCGGCGAAAAGCTCCGGGTGGACAGCGACGTCGATTCGACGGTCACGTTCCACATCGACACCGTCGACGGGCCGCAGGCGGCGGAGACGGACCCGAATCCGGAGAGCGAAGTCGAGGAGCTCGACCTGACGTTCCCGGACGGCAGTTTCGACGGCTCGAGCACCGCATCGACCCCGACGCCGACTCCTACGGCCACGCCTACCTCAACGCCGACACCCACGCCCACGCCGACCCCGACGCCCACGCCGACCCCGACACCCACCGAAACGCCAGCGTCTACCGAAACGCCGACCGAGACAGCCACGGAGACAGCAACAGACACCCCCTCGCCGACGCCTTCCCCGACGCCGACAGCGACCATCACGGTGACGGCGACCGCCGCGCCGACCGAGGCCGGTCAGTCGGGGACGCCCGAGAGCGGAACGGCCGCCCGGACGGGGACAGGGACCGGCGTGCTGACTGTGACCAACGCGACGTTGAACCGGAGCGAGCTTCCGGTCGGTGGCGTCGTGTCGGTGACCGCGACCGTCGAAAACAGCGGTGACGCCGAGCGGACGGGGACGGTGTCGCTCAGCGTCGACGACACGGTCGTCGAGAACACAACGGTCTCGCTCGGGGCCGGCGAGACCAGCGAAGTACAGTTCCAGTATCGGGCGGACCGAGCGGGCCAGTTCCCGGTCCGCGTCGACTCGACGACCGCCGGGACGCTCGTCGTCGGGGACAGCGGCGGCCTGATTCCCTGGGGACTCATCAGGGCCGTACTCACGTTCGTGGTCGTTCCGATAGCGCTCATCTACGGCGTTCTCAAGGCGCTGGCTATCTACTACGGCTACTGACTCGGGACGCCGTGGCGACGCTGGCCCATCTTATTCGAATCTGGCCGACGACAGTCCGTAGCGAGCCGCAGCTACCGGCGGACCGACACCGTCAGTCGTCGTCGGCCGGCATCTCTACCGGCCCGCGGTCGACGTACGCCTCGTTGATGACCCACTCGCCGCCCTCCTCAATCATGTACTCCCCGTAGTACGGGACCCGGTTGGCGACGGTCTCCCGGAACGTCTCCCGAATCTCGGCTTTCGTCATCTCGCCCATCGACCTGAGGTCGTCGGTGCGGTTCAGACAGCCCTTCAGCTTCCCGTCGTGTGTCACGCGCACGCGATGGCAGTTGGCACAGAAGTCCGCGTTCTCGACGGGGTCGACGATTTCGACCATCCCCTCGCCGTCGCCGTCCGCGGCTCCGACCCAGTAGCGCTTGCGGTCGTGCATCTCGCGGGTCTCGATGCGGTCGGCCCGTTCGGCCAGCCAGTCGTGGACCCGCCCGATGTCGATGGCCCACTCCGGACGGCCGACGAGTTCGGGCATGTACTCGATGAGCTGGAGCCGTAGCCCCTCGTTCGCGGCGACGTGGTCGACCATCTCCGGCACGTACCCCGCCGTCGGTTCGAAGACGACCATGTTCAGTTTCACCGGGTCCAGCCCCGCGTCCAGGGCCGCCTCGACGCCCTCGACGACCCGCTCGTAGGCCCCGCTTTCGGTTATCTCGGCGAAGACCTCCGGGTCGATGGCGTCCTGAGAGACGTTGACGCGGTCGAGGCCGGCGTCGACGAGGTCGGGCGCGCGGCCGGGGAGAAACGTCCCGTTCGTCGTCATCGACACCTCCATCGCATCCGGCGTCCGGCGGACAATCTCCGCCAGGTCACCGCGCAACATCGGCTCGCCGCCGGTGAACTTGACGGCCTCGACATCGAACTCGCGGGCGACCTCCAGAAAGCGGATGACGTCGTCGGTCCCCATCTCGTGGTCCCGGGCCGCCATCGGTCCGCGGGTGTCCCCCAGCCCCTCGTTGTGACAGTAGACGCAGTCGAAGTTGCATCGGTCCGTCAGGGAGACGCGGACCTGTGACACCGCCCGCCCGTGGTCGTCCTCTAACACACTCTCCCGTACTGCGCCCAGCGGCATAAAACGACACAACAGTACCAAATCCGTCCCGATTCGCCTGTCGGCGGTGCCCACTGCGTCTGTGTCGCTTTGCTCACGGGTCGCTCCCTGCTCGCGGTTACACCGCTAGCTCGGGGCGCTTCGCGCCCCGCTCTCCCCGCTCGTTCGGAGCCGTCTCGCGCTGTTCGACGGCTCCTACGTCACAATCCTTATCGCACCTCCACGGCCTACCGGACGTATGAACGAAGCCGAGGTGCGCGAGCGGCTCCGGGACGTCGAGGACCCGGACCTGAGCGACGACATCGTGACACTGGGGCTGGTCAACAGCATCGAGATAGACGACGAGGAGATACGCATCGACCTCGCGCTCGGTGCGCCCTACTCGCCCACGGAGACGGGGATGGCAAACGCCGTCCGGGAGGCGCTCTCGGACCTCGACCGGCGCATCGACCTCTCGGCGAGCGTCGACCGCGGCGTCACCGAGGAGGAAGACCCCCTGCCGAACGTCAGAAACGTCATCGCCGTCGCCTCGGGGAAGGGCGGCGTCGGCAAGTCGACCATCGCCGTCAACCTCGCCGCCGGCCTCTCCCGGCTTGGCGCTCGCGTCGGCCTCTTCGACGCCGACGTCTACGGGCCGAACGTCCCGCGGATGCTGGACGCCGACGAGGCCCCGCAGGCCACCGAGGACGACGAGATAATCCCCGTCGAGAAGTACGGGATGAAGCTGATGAGCATGGACTTCCTCGTCGGCAAGGACGACCCGGTCATCTTCCGCGGGCCGATGGTCGACAACGTCCTCACCCAGCTCTGGTCCGACGTGCTCTGGGGCACGCTCGACTACATGATAGTGGACCTGCCGCCGGGCACCGGCGACACCCAGCTGACGATGCTCCAGCGGGTCCCCGTCTCGGGGGCCGTCATCGTCACCACGCCGCAGGAAGTCGCCCTCGACGACGCGCGAAAGGGGCTCAAGATGTTCGGCCGCCACGAGACCCCGGTACTCGGCATCGTCGAGAACATGTCCTCGTTCGTCTGTCCCGACTGTGGGGGCAGCCACGACATCTTCGGCAGCGGCGGGGGCCACGAGTTTGCCGACGAGACCGACATGCCGTTCCTCGGCGAGGTGCCACTCGACCCCGCCGTCCGCGAGGGCGGCGACAGCGGCGAGCCGCTCGTGCTGGACGACGACAGCGCGACCGGCGACGCCTTCCGCGAAATCGCCGCCAACACCGCCAACATGCAGGGCATCATTCACCGGAAGCGTCAGTCCGACAGTCGGACCGCCGGGGGCGAGACGGAGCAAGCCGACGACGCCGAAGAGGAGCGCCGTCCCGACCAGTAGCCGTCGCTATGGGCCGATAGAGTACAGTAGAGAGAAGACCGATTACGCTTCGACCGGGCGGTTGTACTTGCGCGTGACGTAGCCGGCGATGCGGTTGCGGACGCCCTTGGACTCGATGTTCGTGACCTCGGTGACGACCTCCTTGTTGTGCTCGAAGTCGGCACCGAAGGCGTCGGGGTACTTCTCCATGATGAGTCGCCCTGTCTTCTTGACGTAGGCGGGTTTGATTGCCATGCGCCAATGTTGCCTGCTTGCCTTCAAAAAGGGTTCGACTTCGTAACCGAGCGCGAACGTTTATCACCCGCCGCGGAACCAGACCCCCCGTGACCTGACCGTAACGGTGGCGTGTCAAGCGGTTGTGCGACACAGCACGCCACCGAACGGTGGCACCTGGCCACGGAATCCGTGTCGCCTGCCCGCTACCACTCGGCGTCGACCAGCTCGCGAAGCCGGTCAAACGCGGCCCGTTCGCGCTCGCTCCCGGCCGTCTCGACGACCGACTCGAAGTACCGGAGCCGGTCCAGCATCGTCTCGCGGTCGTAGGCCAGGACGTCCAGCCGCGAGGCCGCGACTGTCGCTTCGACGACGGCGGCGTGGCCTCGGTTCGTCGTGGGGACGACGCGGCGCTCGGTTTCGGATTCCTCGGGGACGAGCGCCCACTCGACCCACTGGGTCCCGCCGTCTTCGCCCTCGTCGAGGCGCTCGACGCCGACCCGGACCCACGCGTCGGCGCTGGCAAGCACCGGCTCCGACTCCTCGCGGACCGACAGCGCCGCCTCGACGAAGTCCATCGGGTCCCGCGTGAACTGGACGTACCCCTCGCCGCGCTCGCCGAAGTTCCGCCAGGTCCGGGTACGTCCCCAGGTCGTCGCCGTCACCCGGCCCTCGTCGTCCGGCTCCGCCAGCCCCAGCGCGGCGACGTTGTACAGCTCGTTCGGGCCGAGCGTCGTCACCACGGACTCGGTGACGCCGGCCAGCTCGGCGGGCCACTCGGCGGCCATCAGACGACCAGCCCCCGTTCGAGCGCGACGAACAGCGCGCCGGCGACCAGGTCGGCCGTCGTCCCCGGGTTGATGTCGCGCTCGACCAGCTCGTCGGCCAGCGCCGCGGCGTCTTCGTCGCCGTCCAGCACCGCCCGTGCCCGGCGCTGTACCTCGGCCGCCGCGTCGGACCCGTTGCGCGTCACGACGAAGGTGTCGACCTCCTCGGCCAGCAGCCTGACGAACGCCCGCGAGGCGCTGTCGGTGACTGGCCCGTCGTCGGCCAATATCCACTCCGCGGCGTCGAAGACGCGTCCGAACTCGCCGACCCACTCGGCGGCGACGCCGTCCACGTCGGCGCTCCGGGTCATGACGTCGAACAGCGTGAGCCCGCGTTCCTCCAGGGTCGGAACCGCCTCGCTCCCGCGGCGCACGTCCAGGGGCTCCATGCCGTCGGGCGGGTCGTCGACGGCCACATCGACGTACTCGAAGGCCCGGTAGAAGTCGGCGGCGTCGGCGACGGTGGTGTCACGGACTACTGTATCCGCGCCAGAGGGCGTCAGGTCCCCGTCGCTGGCGGCGGCCACCAGCGGGGAAAGCATGAGCAGGGCGCCGAACTGCGTGTTCCCGGCCGACTGGTCGGCCATCCCGGCGACGGCCCGCTCGAAGGCCCGGCCCACGGGCTCGCCGTCAGCCGCCAGCGCCAGCCCGGGTCGGGCGCCGACCGCGCCGGCCATGAAGTGTTCGAACCGGAGGTCGTCGAAGTCCCGCCGTCGGTCGACGTTGCCGGGTTTCGGCGTCCCGGCGACCTCCAGCAAGAGCGCGAGCTCGGCGTTCTGGGTCGCTGTACGGTCGCTCATCCGGTGACCTCCTGGCTGAACCAGTCGTTGGCCGCCTCGCGGACCGCCGCCAGCACCTCGGGGTCGTCGCTCGGCCGGCCGACGCTCACGGCGTCGGCGCCGTACTCGAAGTACTCCGCGGCCGTCGCTCGGCCGCGGACGCCGTTGTTCGCGATGACGAACAGGTCGGTCGCGTCGGCGATGTCGGCGACGACGGGTTCCGAGTCCATCGCGTCGACGTGGACCGCGTCGGCGCCGGCGTCCTCGATGCGGCGGGCGAGGTCTGGAAGGGCGACGCCGTCGACCTCGGCCCGGACCTTCACCGAGACGGCGGCCCCGGCGTCGGCGGCGGTCCGGACCTGCCGGGCCAGCGCGTCGGGGTCCCGCAGCAGCGTCTCACCGGCGCCGGCGGCACACATCTCCGCCTGTCGGCAGTGGGCGTTCAGTTCGAGGACAGCGCCGCGGTCGCGACAGACCGCGGCCGCCCGTTCGACGGGACCGAGCGTGGCGCTTCGGACGTTGAACGCCGCCTGGAGTGGCGCATCGGCCAGCGCGCCGAGCTGTGTGTCGACGAACGCAATCGGGTCCTCGGGGAGGAACTCCGAGCGGTCCCGGTCGGTCATCTCCCGGGCGGCTTCACGCGTGGCCTCGTCCAGCGCGATGCCGCCCAGGAAGGCACAGCCGACGTGGTCGGTGACGGCCCGCGCCCAGTCGGCGTCGGCCTCGCCGCTGAGACTCGCCAGGGCGACCCGCGGGCGGAACATCAGGCCACCTCCGCGAGCGCGTCTGCCACGGCACGGGCAACTCTGTCCGAATCGGCCTCGGTGTCCAGCGCCGTGTCAGTCCGTACGACCGGGCGGTCGAGCTCGGTCCCGTCGTCGCTGTCGAGGACGAACGCGTCGGCGAAGGGGTAGGCTTCGGCGACGCCCGTCGTACTCGGGTCCCGCCCGACGCCGGCCATCAGGTCGGCGGCGGGGCCGGAGAACACCCGGTCCTCGACGAATGGGGAGACTGCGACCACTGGCGTGTCGGCCAGCGCCTCGCGGATACCGCCGACGGCGAGCATCGGCCCGAGCGAGGTGACGGGGTTCGACGGGCCGACGACGACGGGGTCGTCGAGGGCGTCGAGGACGGCCGGTGTCGCAGCCGCCCGGTCGCCGCCCCGGAACTCGACGTCCTGGACGGGCGGTTCGCCGTTCCGGCCGACCCACCACTCCTGGAAGTGCATCGGTCCCTTCGGCGTGTGAATCATCGTCGCCACGGGGTCGTCGCTCATCGGCAGGAGTTCCCGCTCCAGTCCGAACGCGTCGGCCAGCCGCCGGGTCGCCTCGGTCAGGGAGCGGCCGGCGTCGAGCAGCGAGGTGCGCGTGATGTGGACCGCGCGGTCCCGGTCTCCGATGTGCATGAACTCCCCGACGCCGGAGAAGCGCCGGTGGCGGGCGATATCCCGGCCGGCGGTCTGTGCGGCCTCCGGGAGATACTGGGGGCCCGTCGGGAGGTCGGCCGCCGCCGCGAGCCGGTGGAGTTCGTCGTGCGTGGCCGCGGAGTCGTCGGCGATTCCCCACCAGGTCTCCCGGTCGAGTTCGCCGCCGTCGAGAAAGAGCATCGTGTCGAGGTCGGGACAGACGAGGTGGCCGCCGAGTTCGATATCGTCGCCGGTGTTGGCGACGACCGCCGTCCGGTCGGGCGCGAACACGTCGCCGGCGCCGGCGAGCAGCTTCGGCGTCCCGGTCCCGCCGGCGAGGAACGTAACCATACGCCGACGTAGGGGAGACGGGGAGTATAAACATGGCCCTGCGACCGGAGTCGTATCAGCCGTCTGAGAATCACTGCTGAGAACTGCGCGGGTAGACTCAAGACCGTCCACTCTGACCGTTGACCTGTTGGGGTCATTCCACTGTGAACGCACACCGATTCGCGCCCGCGGCCCCCGACGAGACGTTCGTCTACGGGGCCTGTACGCCGGGCTGGCATTCGGCCGCCGGCCGCGACGAGGCCATCGACGACTGGGTCGAGTTCATGCGAGCGGAGGGTATCGAGCGGGTCTGCTGTCTCCTGACTGGCTGCCAACTGGACGACCGTGGGGCCGTCCTCGACCACTACGCGGCGACGTTCGGCGAGGCGAACGTCCTGCACGCGCCGGTTCGTGACCACCACCTGGTCCCCGAGTCCGTGCTGGTCGACGAGATACTCCCGTTCCTGGCCGACAGCCGGGCCGCCGAGGAGCCCGTGGTCGTCCACTGTCTGGCCGGTATCGGCCGGACCGGGCAGGCGCTCGCCGCGTGGCTCGTCTACAACCGGGATTACGGTCCGCGGCGGGCCATCGAGACGGTCCGGGAGCAGGGGCGCGAGCCGGCCGACGCCGTCCAGGCGGGCAACGCCACCGAAGACGAACTGCTGTCGCTGTTGAGTACCGTCGCCCGCCTGTAGCCCCAGTCCGGGAGTACTGTTTTGCCCGCCGGCGGCCAACTGGGTCGTATGACCACCATCAAGGACAGCGTCCACGACCACATCGCGGTCGAGGGCGTCGCCGCCGACCTGCTGGAGACCCCGCCCGTCCAGCGGCTCCGCCGGGTCAAACAGCTGGGGACGGTGACGATGGTCTACCCTTCGGCCAACCACACCCGCTTCGAACACTCCCTTGGGGTCTATCACCTGGCCGACCGCGCGCTCTCCCACCTCGGCATCGAAGGCCGACAGGCCGAACGGGTGCGGGCGGCCGCCCTGCTGCACGACGTGGGGCACTCGCCGTACAGCCACAACATCGAGGAGATAGTCCACCGCAAGACAGGGAAGTACCACGACGACGTCGAGGAGTTGCTCGACAGCGGCGAGGTTGCGCGCGTACTCGCGGACCACGACCTCTCGCCGTCGAAGGTCGCGGGGCTGGTCGGGGGCGACGGCGAGCTCGGGCAGCTCGTCTCGGGCGAACTCGACGTCGACCGGATGGACTACCTGGTCCGGGACGCCCACCACACCGGCGTCCCCTACGGCACCATCGACCACGAGCGGCTGGTCCGGGAGCTTCGCTTCGTCGATGGGAGCCTGGTGCTCGACGAGGGGAACGTCCAGACGGCCGAGTCGCTGCTGCTCGCGCGGGCGCTGATGAACCCCACCGTCTACGCCCACCACGTCGCCCGCATCGCGAAGTCGATGCTGCGCCGCGGGACCGATCGGCTGCTGGCCGAGACCGACGTAACCGCCCGGGAACTGCGGCGGTGGGACGACTGCGACCTGCTGGTGGGGCTGCGGAACAGCGACGCCACCAGCGCGTACGCCCGGCGACTGAGCGAGCGGGACCTGTTCAAGCGGGCGGTGTGGGCCGAACGCCAGGCCGTCCCGGACGAGCTACTGGCGGCCGACCACGAGGCGGTCCGGGAGCTCGAGCGGGAGATAGCCGACGCCGCAAACGTCGCGCCGCCGGCCGTCGTCCTCGATATCCCCGACGCGCCCTCGATGACGGAGTCGTCCAGTCGCGTCCTCGTCAACGGGGAGATACGCCGGCTGAGCGAGCAGTCGACGCTGGTCAACGCGATTCGGGCCGCACAGACCGACCAGTGGCGCCTCGGCGTGTACGCGCCGCCGGCCGACAGCGAGCGCGTCGGCGAGGCGGCCGTCCGCGAGCTCGGGCTGGCCCTCGACGGGACCCGCATCCGCGACGTGCGGCGGGGAATCCACGCGACCCTCGATGAGTTTAACTGAGCCACGCGGGGACGTACGGGTATGATTATCGAGGGAACCGTTCTCCGTGGTCGCGAGTTCGAGCCGGTCGAGGGTCGCATCGTCGTCGAGGACGGCGAGATAACGGCCGTCGAGGAAGCCAGCGTCGACGGCGACGCCATCGTCTGTCCGGCCTTCGTCAACGCCCACACCCACATCGGCGACTCCATCGCCAAGGAGGCCGGCGAGGGGCTCACCCTGGAGGAGCTAGTCGCCCCGCCGGACGGGCTGAAACACCGCCTCCTCAGGCAGGCCGACCGCGAGGAGCTGGTCTCCGCGATGGCCCGGTCGCTGTCGTACATGGCGAACTCGGGTACCGGCGCCTTCCTGGAGTTCCGGGAGGGCGGCGTCGACGGCGTGGAGGCCATCAGGGCGGCGCTGGAGGGGTCTGACCTGGAGAGCGTCGTCCTCGGCCGCGAGACGACCGAGGCGATGGAGGCGGCCGACGGCTTCGGCGCCAGCGGGGCCAACGACGCGGACTTCGCCGCGGAGCGGCGGGCGACCCGCGAGGCCGGGAAGCTCTTTGGCATCCACGCGGGCGAGGTCGACAGCGCCGACATCAACCCCGCGCTGGACCTCGACCCGGACTTCCTGGTCCACATGGTCCACGCCGAGGCGCTCCACATGGAACGAGTCG